>JBFIXW010000298.1:0-1512 GCA_041605715.1 Paenisporosarcina sp. | reverse complement strand
GCTGAAAGTTCTTGCAACGCAATTTTTTGCAACTGAACAGTTCGTTCCCAAGTTTTTGCGTACGTTTCAACGATTCCGTCTCGCATTGGTGTAATCCAAGCAGCGAAAGTCATCACATATTCTTTCATGTTTTCTTCTCTAATCGTCCCATTCTCTTCAAGCATGGTATAGACCACTGTAGTAAAGTGAGTAATTGCTTTCATAACAAATGAAATCGACCAACCGAATCGGACAACTTTGTTTGTAAAATCTTTTAATCGATTTTCATAGTTTGTTTCGCCTTCATATAGGTTTGAAATCATGAGCTCAGCAAATTCGCGGCTCGTTTTATCGATAACGTCTTGCGACATGATTTGGAAGAATCGTTCTTCTGAATCAACTTTCATCAACTCTTGCCATCTTAATATGATTTCTTCTAAATTATCTTGAATGAATGTAGCCATTTGTTTGTTCATCTAATTCCAAAATCCTCCCCGCGACAAATTTATATCTATTTTATATTGTATAGGAAAAGTGAAAAGTACACACGTTTTTTAAACCAATGTAAAAAACACCATACGGTAGACAATCCGTTTGGTGTTTTTTAGGGTTATGTATGATTAAAATTTAACAAGGCCCAGACTTATTTCTAGCGCCTCATCGACCGCATCCATCAAGACATCATCTAATTGTGTAATTTTATCAGTTAGTCGCGACTTATCAATCGTTCGCAATTGTTCGAGCAAAATAACGGAATCCCGTTCAAACCCATACTTTTTAGCATTGATTTCTACATGCGTTGGTAATTTTGCTTTTTGAATTTGCGCCGTGATTGCCGCAATGATGATTGTTGGGCTGAACCGATTTCCAATATCGTTCTGTATCACCAAAACGGGTCGAGTTCCACCTTGCTCAGAACCGACCACAGGCGATAGATCAGCGAAAAAAACGTCACCGCGTTTTACGTTCAAATTTTCATCCTCCGCTTACGAGACGCTCCACAGTATGCTCCGCTTCGTATTCCAAATGCAAGCATTCACTTGCGATGGATAAGTTAATATGCGACATCTCGACGTAGCCTTTAATCATGGCTTCTCGTATAAGATTTGGTTGAAGATGCTTACTTGTTCTTTTTGTGGAAATATAAACAAACTCTCCTGGCTCAGCCAGTTGTTGCTCTTTCTGCTCTACAAGATTGCGCACAATTTGTCTAGGAAGCTTAACTACAACTTCCTTTGTCTCTTTTTTCTCATTCACAGCTAACACCTCCGACAAAACCCGTCCCTCTTTTCAATACTATTTTATCTTACCATTCTAAAACGACAATGAGAAGACAAATAAGGAAAATATCTGACAATATTTTTTAGTTACGTCGGATGGTGTCGAAATTCAAGGAATATATACCCGAGGTACTCGTTCAGTGATGATACAAGGGACCTCGTAGGATATGGTGTTTAGTTTTTCTGCCCATTCTTCTACATGAATTATTTCGTTGCCTTGTCTGCCTAAAAGAACTACTTTTTCTCCGATCGG
>JBFIXW010000297.1:0-1519 GCA_041605715.1 Paenisporosarcina sp. | reverse complement strand
GTCTTCCAACGAGTTCGTGACGAAATCAGTGCTCGCATCGAAGAGTTCGGAAAAACTGGTAAATAAGAAAAAGCGGCATGGCGGAGAAAATTCCACTATGTCGCTTTTTAAATAATTTTACCCATATAAAGTTCGTTAACATATTGATTATCAATTTTTAAAGATTGAGGACGAGTTCCTTCTATGCTATAGCCCATTTTCTTATATAAGGCTATTGCACGTTCGTTGTTTTCAACAACTGTTAATTCAATACGTTGAATCTCGACATCATGAGCAAAACTCTCGACTTTCTTCATGAGAGATGTACCCACATTCTTCCCGTAGTAAGCTGACAATACACCAATTACGAGTGCCGCTCGATGTTTTGAGCGAGGAGCAGTTCCACCGTTAACGACAACAAACCCAGCGAACTCCCCGTTTAAAATTGCGACAAACATACCGGAATTTGGAGACCTTTTCCATTCGCCAATTCGTTTCCGAATCCCTTGAACGGTCATTTTTCTTTCATCTTTACCGAACATCATAAAATCCGATTCAACATCAATTGCTGAATGAAGATTAATAATGGATCGAGCATCTTCGAGATCCACTGGACGAATGATTAAAATCTCTTCGGTTTTAGTTCCGGAGTGGACTTCAAATAAAGAGTCCGACTTTTTAGCGAACGTAACTGAGCGACCTAATTCAATTTCTTTTACATGATAGTCAGACTCAGTCCATGCTTGAAAATGTAAGGCAGGTGGTTTTGTTTTCTTCCACCAGCTACTATTTAAATAAGCTGCGTTCGGTAATTGTTGTCCAATAATATTTTCCATGGCTGTATATGTAAGTGTCAGTTCATTAATTGTGGATTCTGAAAAAAACGTGGCTAGAGGAATATACTTTTTTTCCATTTTTTTAGACATATTATACCTTCTTTCTAAACTGATGCGAATGACATCAACGGTATTATTTTACCATATACATTAAAATAATACACTACTTTATGCTCATTTTATTTGGAAATGGTAAATTATTTCCTGTAAATGATATGATACACTTTAAAATAGGTAATGTGAACACAATATTCCAAATATTTTGCAATTTATTATAAATAATTACTGGAAAAAACCGAGACGAAAGTCACGTGAAAGGAATTAGGAATTATGATTAGAAAGTTAGTAGAGCAAGATCGTACACTAACAATGAGCTTTGTATCAGAACAACCAGCTGAAAATTTATTTATTATCGGTGATATCGAGGGGTACGGATTTCACTCTGATATACAAACACTATGGGGAGACTTCTCCGAATCTGGGGAACTGCGCGCTGTTTTATTAAAGTATGATCAGAACTTTATTTTGTATGCCCCTGAATCATTTGATTTTGAGGGTGTTGCCTCAGTTATTAATCAAGATTCAAACTATACTTATTTGTCAGGTATCGAAGAAATGGTAAATAAAATTACTCCATATATAACGAGAGAACCTAAAAAACCACGTGTCATGTATTACGCTAAGTGTGAAACAGCCGATCATTT
>JBFIXW010000296.1:0-1538 GCA_041605715.1 Paenisporosarcina sp. | reverse complement strand
GGACGTACGGTTATAAGAAAATAGAGACCATAAACAAAAACGGAGATGAATTTCCAACAGGAGAAGTATGGAAAAGCACTGAAACGTTTATTGAAAGTTATACAGAAGAATGGTTTGACTTTATCAGTGCCGAAGAAATCGCAGGTCAAAATGCGGAAGAGATCGCTAAATACGGTGCTCCCGCCAATGCAAAAATGCTCGGCATCAAAATTAACCGACCAGCAGCATTTGACAACTTCGTCGAACGCGAAAGAAACAAACATTTAAGACAAGTACATCCGGTTGCGTTGTCGAAACAGAATAAGAACATGAGCACCTCTTTGAAAAAGGCGGGCTCTGTCATAGTAGACGTTATTCCAGGTGTTTCAACAGTTAAGGGAATCCAACAAGCGATCACAGGTATTGACCTAGTAACCGGTAAACCATTATCAAGCCTTGATCGATGGTCGGAAGTAGGCGGAATCGCAGCATCGCTAATCCCAATCCCTGGAGTTAAACTAGTAGGAAAGTACGGAACTGAATTCGCAATAGTTGGTGTTTCCAAAGCATTCAAAGGAACCTCGAAATTTGCGAGTGATTTTTGGAAGAAGGCATCCACAAAATTAAAAAATGAAGATGGATTTATTAAATTCGGGTCAGGTAATTAGGGTACGGGTGATGTTGTTAGTAACCCAATACCTGCTAATGGAGAATTTGTAAGAGTTCTTCCTGAAAAATATGCAAGTAAAATAAGTAACGGTGGTAAACTATCTGGCTCTGATAGTGCCTTTATAACAGCAGCAGATGATATAAAGGGTATAAATTCTACTGAACAATTAGCCAAGAAACTAGCATTATATGATGAAAATGGATTATAAAAAACAGATGGTAATGCAATAGTAAGATTTAAACTAAATAATTATACTGGTATTTCTTCCCCATATAGTTCTAGTCATAATGGATTTGTACGAGGTGGAATTACCGGTGGCGGTGCTAGAGAATGGGTAATACCAAGTGATGTATCCATAAAAATTCTTGAAACCAAAATTCTACCATAATGTTAAAGGGGAAGTTTTAATGTGCAATTGTGATAAGATATTTGAAACAAAATCAACTAGGGAGTTTATAGAATATTTGGTAGAAATAAAAGAACATCCTACTGAATGGAAAACTCTATATAAATGTCAATTATGTAATTCATACTGGGAAGTATCATATCCACAAAGTGAATTACATGGAGGGGGACCACCACGTATTGTAAAGCTTACTTCTGATAAAGCTGAATCCTGGTAAATAACATATTTAATAGCCCCTTAAGCAAACAAGAGGGGCTATTTTTATATTTTGGGTATTTTAAACAAAATGGGTTGTGGTTGAATAAACTACCATCCTTTCATAAAGTATAGCTGTAGATATTTATAAGGGTATAAATAAAACTGAAACAACTGCTATACAAACATATTGGCCACCTAATAGAGGTTTTTTAGGTACTCCTAAAACTGAAACATTACAAAAGGGTACATTAATAGATAGATACGGAAGTGAATATGGTAGTTTTG
>JBFIXW010000295.1:0-1547 GCA_041605715.1 Paenisporosarcina sp. | reverse complement strand
GAACCATTAAGCGAAGGAGTGAAATGATCAATGATAAAGAAAATATTTGTTTTTGAAGTTGATGGAATTAGAACAACAACACCAAAAATATATAAAGAAGAACCAACAAAGGAACAAGTCTTAAACGATATGAAGGAATGGTTTTTTGAAAGTCATTATATGTGGTTTGCCGTTAAGGAGAATGGCGTTGAAACAAATTTAAAAGATTATTAAGTCATAGTTCGATGAAAATACGCCACAAAGGAGAATCAAATGAAACAACCACGCAACCTATCAGTTAGCGAAAGAAATCATCTTAGTAAATCAATCGCTAATATTCAAGATTGGCAGATTAGCAAGAAGCAGAATGACATGTGGTTGATTGTCCACAGATTTACAGGGAGAGAGAAATTGGTGTTAGGGCCATGAGAAGGGGTGAAGGGATGAAATTCTTAGACTTATTCGCAGGAATTGGCGGTTTTAGATTAGGCATGGAAGCAGCGGGTCATGAATGTGTTGGCTATGTAGAATGGGATAAATACGCTAGAAAATCATATGAAGCAATACACAAAACAGAAGGAGAGTGGACTGCACATGACATTACTGGAGTTACAGACAACGATTTACGACTTCTTAAAGGAAAAGGAATTGACGTTATATGTGGAGGATTCCCGTGCCAAAGCTTCTCAGTTGCTGGCAAACGTGGAGGATTCGATGACACTAGAGGAACTATGTTCTTCGAGATTGCAAGGTTCGCTGAGCAAATCAAACCACGGATTTTATTCCTTGAAAACGTTAAAGGGTTATTGTCTCACGACCAAGGGAACACGTTCGGAACTATCCTCAATACGTTGGATGAACTCGGGTATGACTGTGAATGGCAAGTGCTTAACAGTTCTGCATACGCAGCCCAATCGAGAGAAAGAGTATATATTATCGGACATCTTAGAGGAGAACGTAGATCAGAAGTATTTCCATTCACTAACACAGGTACAAACAATCTTATTAAAATCATCGACGGACACCAAACTTATAGAGTCTATTCTCCAGCTGGATTAGCGAGAACATTGATGGGCGAAGGTGGAAATCTAAATGATAAAGCTGGTCAATATTTGATCGGTGGAAAAATTAGAAGATTAACACCAAAAGAATGTTTCAGGCTTCAAGGATTTCCTGATGTTGCATTTGATAAAGCTGCAGAAGTTACCTCAGACAGTCAGTTGTACAAACAAGCTGGAAATTCAGTAACTGTGAACGTGATCCACGAGATCGCTAAACGATTATAAAGGAGGTTTAAACATGCCACTAACCGACCAAGAAAACAACCCCATACCCATGAACGGTGAGCATCCTGCACACGACCATTTTGGAACGATTATAGACGTAGTGAACGATGAATACATGGTGACGTTAAACGGTCATATCGTGCATCCTCTGAACTGTGAGAGGTATATGCAGGAAGTGGATAAGGCTCAAGTTGTTCGGACTGGAGATTACTAGATTGATAGGAGGAATGGGAGATGACGAAAACACTAAATTCACCAATGTTTGAATTGAATCAAGAATGT
>JBFIXW010000294.1:0-1570 GCA_041605715.1 Paenisporosarcina sp. | reverse complement strand
GCCCTAATTAGCTCTTTTCGCTGCGCTTCTAATAAGACATCTTCAATACCCCTAATGTAGAGCTTTCACTTTCAAGTGATAGTCTTTCTCGTTCAATCGCAAACCTTTTACTCTAGTTGAAATTCTACGCGGAACTGCCCGGGAGTTTCCAACAAGAAAGGATGCTTCCAACAAAATAAAAACCCTCTTTTTAAAGAGAGTTCACGTACTAACTATTATCGTGCTTTGATAGGAATGCCTGGTTTTTTTTGAAACGGGAATTTCCTCATCACACCAGCAACGCTGCTAATCGCGAACACTGAAATTAAAGCTATTGGAAATGCAGATTTTCTTAGACTAAGTTGTGTCATCAAGTGGTCTCCTTTTTCATCTCATATATTTTGAGTGTACTTGCACTATATGAAATAAAAGTGAAGGACATGTTAAGGATTGTGTAGCAAGGGTAAAATATATAGGACAATGGAATTTTCTTTTTCATGTTAAACTACTACCATACACAGGTTGAAACGAGGTTTAGTTATGATTCGAACTTTTGGTGTTACGGCTGATAGCCAATTAGAAATGGACTTTCCATTACAAGAGCTTCATCAAAGATCATTTGAGTGGTATTGGGTGGACTTTGATCAACCAACTGAGGATGAATGGACCTTGTTAGATTCTTTCTTTCATTTTCATCCACTTGCTATAGAAGACTGTTGGCATCGTTTACAACGACCGAAAGTCGATTTTTATGGTGACTACCATTTCTTTGTTGTCCATACGATGAATGAAGAAACATTAGAAGCTGAAGAGTTAGACTTATTTATTGGCAAAAACTTTGTCGTGACTTTCCATCATAAGCCTGTTGAAGAGTTAGATTTGGTTCGAGAGAAACTGCAAAGGGATTCTTCGTTTTGGGAGCGTGGATCAATTTACGCCATGTACCAAATTCTCGACAAAGTGGTCGATTCTTATTTTCCATTAGTTTATAAAATCGAGGATCACTTAAATGAAATTGAAGATCAAATGACATTTGACATGAAGCATTTTTCCATGGAGTCTGTTTTTGATATGCGTAGTGATTTACTGTGGTTAAGAAGAACCATTTTGCCGATGCGGGATTTAATGTATCGCGTGTTAAGTTCGAGTCGGTTTGATTTGCAAGGACATGAACAAGCCTATTTCGCCGACATTTCGGATCATCTTGTAAAATTAACGGAAATCGTGGAATCCAACCGTGAATTAACAGCAGATATTCGCGACAGTTATATGGCGATGAACTCGAATCGGATGAATCGAATAATGATGATTTTAACGATTGTCTCTTCTATTTTCATTCCCTTAACGTTCATTGCTGGTGTGTATGGCATGAATTTTGAATACATGCCTGAGCTTAATATGGAGTATGGCTATTTCTTTACTCTTGGCGCTATGATTTGTATTGGACTTGCGATGCTAGTGTGGTTCAAATATAAGGGCTGGATGAATTTATTTAAGCAGTAGTAATAAAGAATGGAGACATATAAAAATATTGATTTCCATTGTGGTGAACGCTTTCCGCGGGCAAGACTTCAGCCGCTTCCCTCGCGAT
>JBFIXW010000293.1:0-1604 GCA_041605715.1 Paenisporosarcina sp. | reverse complement strand
TTTTATCAGAGAGCAAGAGAAGTAGATAAAAGATTAGCAAAACAGAATTTGGATTCTTGGAGACAACATCCAGGGAAATATGCTCTTTGGTACTTTAATCCATATGGTCCTTGTCCTCCGACTTGGTATAATCAACCTTTTGCAGGTCAATACAAAAATCACTGTTATTATGAACCAATAGGTGGAACGTGTGACAGCGTGTATATGGGTTAGTTTGACCTTTGTTAATGTGTATTTATATCTAAACTAGTCAGCAAGCGTTTCCCATTTAATTTTCAAGATGCTTTACTGGTAGCAGTTAATGGCATGTTGAAAAGTAAACGACGTATATTATTAAACATTTTGTACAATCAGATATTGAGACAAACTTCCATTTGTGAGGAGTTCTAAATCCGCATTACTTTTGCTTGTGGCTGTTTTAAAAGTTGGAAGAAATGACTTTTGAGTGTAAGCCTTTCTTCATCTGAAATATTGTTATAATGAACGAGTGTCAAAAGCTAAACGATAGCTTTTGATGCTCTTTTTTTGTGTCAAACACGTATTTTATTACCCAGGGAGTTGAAAGTATAGATGAATAAGAAGGAAATAGCAGATATTCGAAAACGGTTTAAGATGGATTCCGATTTACTAAAAATCGCTGACATTTATAATGTGTATATCAAGCAGGAAAGCAACGAGATTTATCATGAGGTGAGCAGCTCATTTTCCTTGTTGGACCGCGAACAGCAAGAAATGTTTCTTGATAACTTTAAAAAGGTTTTAGGCGGGAAGCTGGATGTGAAGCTTTTTGAGGTGAAGTTTCAGCGTCAAGAAGAGGGCCAAACGGACCATACACAACAGCTATTATATGAGGGGCTTCGTAGGGATGATGTAAGTGCATGGAAAGCGGATATGCAGCAAATCGCATTGAAGATGATTCAGGACTCCCAATATGAAAAGGACATGGTGGTCACTTTCATTCGTGGAAATTATCATAAAACGACGAAACGCCAGTCAGATGAAACGGAAATTGACATGCGGGATGAAGTGTTTACCACTCCTTTTATCCTCTGTAGTGTGAATCAAACTGAACTGCCAAAACGTTCACTGGTGTTTGACTTTGTTGAGAAGGAGTTTAAGTCGAGTTTACTGGTTGATCCCGTTATTAAACTGGCTTCTCCAATTGGTGGATTTTTATTCCCTAGCTTCACGGACAACGCCGCAGACATTCATCACATCATGTATTCAGCAAGCAAAGCGAATAAACCAGATTTCCAATTTATCGAGAAGGTTTTGAACGGCGAT
The DNA here is from genome assembly GCA_041605715.1 of Paenisporosarcina sp. Classification (GTDB taxonomy): domain Bacteria; phylum Bacillota; class Bacilli; order Bacillales_A; family Planococcaceae; genus Paenisporosarcina. Next base: position 320 of record JBFIXW010000293.1, on the reverse strand, counting down.
GAAATCATGACTGCTGAGGAAGACAAAGCGGTATTTGAAGAAATCGTTAAAGTCGTGATTGGTGATGAAGTGAATTCGAGAACTCTCGCAGGTTTATATGATGAAATTAATCATATGCTTAAGGTGGAAGAAGATGACAAGGAAGAAGATAGCAGTGTGCCTACTTTGGATACTGTAGAAGTTGCACGTGTGCTAAAGGCGAGCGGTGTAAAAGATGTCAGTATAGAAAAAGTGGAAAGAGCCTTTCAGCAGGTGGTGGAAGACAAAAACTATGAAATGAAAGCAAGCCATATCGTTCCAAGCTACGCGTCCAAGTCAAT
>JBFIXW010000292.1:0-1631 GCA_041605715.1 Paenisporosarcina sp. | reverse complement strand
TCGCAACGAAAACAGAAATTGAACAAGCACAAGTTTACAAGAGCGCTGCAACTCACTTAAAAATTGATAAGTCCACACGAGAATTAACTTCATCGGAAGCTAGTCAAGTAATCAAGTATTTAGGCACGTTGGAGTAATATATAAACCTGCGAAAGTGGGTTCTTTCTTTTACTCAAAACTATTAAATAATTCTATTTAAAATAGAGTTTATATATTGTTATTCTATTTTAAATAGATTATAATGGTAATAAGAGATAAACGAAACGAGGTGGTAGTTATGAAAAAGACGGATAAAATCAAAGCAGCAAAAAACGAATACATGAAAAAGTGGCGTAAGGAAAACAAGGAACGTGTAAATGAATACAACCGAAAATGGCGTGAAGAGAACAAAGGCAAAATTAAAGAATACCAAGATCGTCACTTCCTGAAGAAGTTCGAAAAAATGAAATCAGACGAAATCGAAAAAGGGTGAGGTGAATGACTGGATACATTAGTGTACATCGCAAAATGATGCAAAGTGCTATATGGAGTGATCCAAACTATTTGAAATTATGGATGTACTGTTTGTTCAAAGCAAGTTACAAAGAACGAGAAATATTATTAGGGAATAACCTAATCAAATTATCCCCCGGTCAATTCGTTACAGGCAGAAAAGTATTAACAGAAGAATTGAATTATGGAGTAAAGCCCGAACAAAAGTTGTCCGAGAAAAGTTGGGAAAGATACTTAAAAAATTTAGAAAAGTGGGAAATGTTGACCATCAAAGTGACCAACAAATTTAGCGTTGTAACCGTTGTTAAATATAGTGTTTATCAGAACAAAGACAACGAAGTTGACCAGGTAGTTGACCAACAGATGACCAACAACTGTCCAACAGGTGACCAGCAACTGACCACAAACAATAACTTAAATAAAGGGAATAAAGGAATAAAAGATCCCAGCTTGTACAGCGAGGTTGTTGATTACCTAAATCACAAAGCGGAAACTTCTTACAAGCCTTCTGCAAAGAAAACTCAACAACTTATAAATGCTCGGGCTACGGAAGGATTCAAATTAGAAGATTTTAAGAGAGTTATAGATATTAAAACGGATGAATGGTTACACAACAAGGATATGAATAAATACCTTAGACCTGAAACCCTGTTTGGTACAAAGTTTGAATCGTATTTAAATCAAAAGTCAGTCAAAAACAGCTACAAACCAAATGAACAACCTTCACCAAATTACAAACTATTCAACGAAGATGATTATTTAAGGAGTGAATAACCCTGTACTCAGAAAAAGCAGTTCTTGCCAGTATCATGAAAAACAATTACTTAGTCTTGGATTGTGGACTCTTACCAGAACACTTCGAAAGTAATCAACATCGGTACATCTTTCAATCCATGACGGAATTATACAAAACGCAAAAATCTTGTGACATGGTAACGCTCATAAGCAAGCGAGATAACGAAATGATGGGTGGAGCGTTTTACCTTACAGACATGTTACGACTTGCAAACGATAGCAAATTCGAAACGTATTGCGAAAACATTATGGATGCGTGGCGAGATCGTGAGAAGAAGTTAATCCTGTCAAATGCTTTACAAGAAGATTGGAGCGTTGAACAGATTGGACAAGCCTTTGAACAG
>JBFIXW010000291.1:0-1645 GCA_041605715.1 Paenisporosarcina sp. | reverse complement strand
GAGATGATAACAAATCCCATAGTAATAGCAAACAAACTTTACCTCAGTCTCCAAAAAGCCTAAAAATCGCACCTGGTCGTATTAAAGAAGAAACTGCTAGCGAGTTTGCAGAAATAGGAACCAAGGCGTTGAAAGTTCTTAATGAATCCACTCAACAAAAAGTCGCGCCAGATAATATTAAAGCAGAACTCGCTCGTGAATTTGCAGAGATTGGTTCGAGGTCGTTGAGAGGTAAAAGAACATCGATTCAATATACATCTAAGAAAGAGTAGCTAGGACATAAAATGCACCCACCAAACTCTTCGTATGTATTGGTTGGGTGCATTTTTACATAAAGAGGAGTTTTTCAATTTTAGAAATTTAATCGAGTAGATTTGTAAAAAGCTTTGACATGCGAGTGGATATGATATAAATTACCCTATAGACGAACGTTTTTATAAAACTAAACTTTATTATTCGGATTTAGGGGTGTAAGTAATGGAAAACGTGTTTGATTACGAAGATATTCAATTAATTCCAGCGAAGTGTGTAGTAAATAGTCGTTCTGAATGTGATACAACGGTGACTTTAGGTAAATATGCGTTTAAGTTGCCTGTAGTCCCTGCCAATATGCAGACCATTATTGATGAAAAGATTGCGATTTACTTAGCCGAAAAAGGTTACTTCTATATCATGCATCGTTTTCAACCAGAGAAACGCATCTCTTTCATTCAAGATATGCAGTCTCGTGGGTTAATAGCTTCAATTAGCGTAGGCGTAAAAGAGGAAGAATACGAATTTATACAACTGTTAGCTACTGAACAACTCGTACCTGAGTTCATTACCATTGATATTGCACATGGTCATTCCAATGCAGTAATCGAGATGATTCAACATATTAAGAAACATTTACCTGAGAGTTTTGTAATTGCCGGGAATGTTGGAACGCCTGAAGCTGTTAGAGAATTGGAACATGCGGGTGCGGATGCAACGAAAGTTGGGATCGGCCCCGGAAAAGTATGTATCACAAAGATTAAAACTGGATTCGGAACAGGCGGTTGGCAATTAGCTGCACTGCGTTGGTGTGCAAAAGCTGCAACGAAGCCAATTATTGCAGATGGCGGCATCCGTACTCATGGTGATATTGCGAAATCGGTCAGATTTGGTGCATCCATGGTCATGATTGGTTCCTTATTTGCTGGACATGAAGAGTCTCCAGGTGAAACATTCGAGAAAGATGGCAAACTCTTTAAAGAATACTTCGGATCCGCTTCGGAATTCCAAAAAGGTGAAAAGAAAAATGTAGAAGGCAAGAAAATGTTTGTAGAGCATAAAGGTGCCTTAGAAGATACATTAATCGAAATGGAACAAGACCTTCAATCCTCTATTTCATACGCAGGTGGTAACACCTTAGAAGCCATTACGACGGTAGACTATGTAATCGTTAAAAATTCTATTTTTAACGGTGATAAAGTATATTAAGAAATTATAAATAAAATCATGAAAAACGACCATTAATTCGAATGCAAATCGATGGTCGTTTTTTGTTAGATATTTGGCCAGTACAATTTAGATAGTCAACTAAAAAATCGGCGTCCAATAATCTATTGATAAAACCCTATTCTCATTTCTTTAAGAATAATCGGTATTTATGCCGTTCGACCTT
>JBFIXW010000290.1:0-1650 GCA_041605715.1 Paenisporosarcina sp. | reverse complement strand
GGATGAAGAATTTAGGACAAGTGATAAAGTTAGAAAGATTAAAACGAAATATGAAGCAAATCACGTTGGCACAAGGCATTTGCACGCCCTCCTACTTAAGCAAAATTGAAAACAATTCCATTATACCAAGCCAAGAAGTCATGGATTTATTACTTGAAAGACTTGAACTTACGATTGCTCAAAATAATAATGGAGATGATCAGGGTTACCTGGATGACGTAAATAAGATCTATTTTGAAGCGGTTATGAACAAAGAACGTGCATATATTCAAGAAAAGTTGCTGGAATTAAATGAAGAACAGTACCTCTTTCATGAAGTTTCAAATTATTACACCCATCAATTAATTCTTTTACGAATATCCTTAATCTTGCCAGATACACAAGCAATTAAGTTTAACCCCATTACCCCCTTAGCCGACCTTGTGACTGATTTCACCGATTATCAGTCTTTTTTATATTACGTAAACGCTGGGATTTTTTATTCTCAACAAAATAATCATGCGGATTCATTAGAAGCTTTTGAAAAAGCGATTGAGTATTATCACCTTATTAATCTTGAACCATGGGAAGAGGCAGATTTTAACTACCTGCTGGCTGAATGTTACTTGGCACATCAAAGATGGGTCATTTCTGTCGAATACATACAACATGCTTTGGAATTTTTCAAAAATGGCTTTTACAATTCTCGCGTTGTCGAATGCTATTTGATATTATCCATCGCTCTCGATAAATCTCATAAAACCGATGAAGCCTATGATAATTTAGTTTTAGCACAAAAAATCAGTACACAAATGAATTTAAGCGATTATATTCCTGTTATAAAGCAAGGGCTAGGAACTTTATTATCGACTAAAGGCGAATTCGAACAAGCGATTCAGCATTTCAAAGAAAGTCTTGAAATCCGTTCCGAACAGAGTCAAAAACTTCAGCCCATCTTTTCCTTAATAAAAGAGTATTCAAAGTTAGGACAATCCGAAGAAGTAATTAAATGGGCATCCGAGGGCTTGAACATTTTAATATCAGCGTCAAGTTCTTCACTAGAGAATTACCGTCACCATTTCACGGTTTACAAATTACGAAGCGAACAAGCCAGCACGTATGAAAGTAAAACGGTTAAAGCGATCCAATTTTTTAAAGATGTAAAAGATTACAGACATGCTCAAAAATATTCACTCTTTTTGGCCGAGTATTTCACTGAAAACACGAAATACAAAAACGCAGCAAAATACTACGCCTTCTCTAACGACTATTTATTTTTAAAACAAGACATTACATTTTGGGAAGATTTATAGATTCAATGAGGAGTATCAAGTTGAACACATATGGACACGTCATTAAATTCGAACGTATAAGACAAAATATTAAACAAGTGAAGCTAGCTGATGGAATCTGTACCCCGTCTTATTTAAGTAAGATTGAAAGTAATTCGATTGTGCCGAGTGAGGAAATTTTAGAGCTGCTGTTTGAACGATTGTCGATAAAAGCCGTTCAGCAAGACATTTTAGAGTTTGAGTATTTACTATATGTTAAAAACGTCTATTTTGAAGCAATCACGAAAAAAAACACTCCTGAAATTTCACTCAAGCTAAATGACATTCTAAAAACTTCCTATCTTTTCGAGAATTCTAATTATTTTTATACATATCAACT
>JBFIXW010000289.1:0-1672 GCA_041605715.1 Paenisporosarcina sp. | reverse complement strand
TTTCCTGCAACAGCAATTCTCTTAATTATCGTTTATATCGCTTTGCAAAATTCTCTCCATCTTTTCTTCTCCATTGCTTTAGGTGGATGTGGTTGGTTGCTGTTCTTATTTATCCAGAATCTTGTTTTAGATTATGTGCGAGAGATTTTAAGTTAGAGAGGACAATATGAATGGGAAAAATGAATGAAATTATTGACCATCTTGTAAACCAAGGGGTAATACATGGTGAAAATATAGAATTTGGAAAATTAACAAGCGGTACAACAAATGGGAGTTTATTTACTATAAAAATATCGGACATACCGAAATATGTAGTGAAAATAGACCAACCTGAAATCATATCTACAACAGAGGATTTTCTCCGAACTTATGAAGATGTAATTTTGTTGCCTAATGTGCTTTATACAGATGAGAAAAAAGAATTTATAGTCTACTCGTATGTTTTTGGTGAAACCCATATTAATCGAGGTTCTAAATTAGAGTGGATGACTATTCTAATCAAGGAACTTTTAAATAAATACGAAAAAGTAAACAAAGATAACTGGGGAAGAGTAAATGGAATACAAAGAAATTCATGGGCAGACTTCAATCGAAGTAGTTTGGAATTCGCTCAAAAGGATATAGGCGATGTATTACCTAGTGAAGATCATAAAAGAGTAAAATTATTGGTTGATAAATTGGAGTCATATGATCATCAAGAAGAGAAGTATTACATGCATGGAGATGCTGGTATTCATAATTTTGTCTATAGGAACAATAACTTAAATGGAGTGATTGATCCTTCGCCTCTAATCGGGCCGAAAATATATGATTTTACTTATGCATTTTGCTCTTCTCCTGATGATTTAAATGTAAGCACACTAGTATCAGCTTTCTCATTAGTGACTCAAGATGTTCCCTTTAGTAAAGAACGGCTATTGGAAGAAGTGCTTTTTCAATTATACACACGGATAGGCGTTTGTATTAGAGTCCATCCTCATGACTTGAGTGACTATCTAAAAGCTTGGAAAGAATGGAGGAAGTTCCTTCCTTCTAAATAAACAGGGATTCTTGTTGTCGACATATTGTTTATTTGTTATACGTTCTGTTGTACTTGCTAAGTGATGTATGGAGAAAGTGTCACTAAAATGAAAGTCAGTTATCTCTTTCAAATAGAGATATGCGGTGCCCATTATCTTTCTAATACTCCCAGAACAAACGCTTATTGTTAAGTGTTTTAGCAAGGGTAGGTAAGTGGAGGAAGTTACAACACGAACTCAAGTGATATTTGAATTTGCTATCCTCATAAATTCAAGTATAGCTTGATAGGAATCTCTATTCAGAGGTTACGCTTACTATTATCCTAATGAAAGAGGTGAGTGGTTTGTTTGATATAAAAAAGCAGGAAAACGAATTGTTGAGTTGCGAAAGGAAAGCAAAATCACACAGATGGTGCTTGCAGATCTATTAGGAGTTAGTTTTCAAGCAATTAGTAACTGGGAACGTGACGAAACAATGCCAAACATTTCTAAACTCCCTGAGCTCTCAAGAATGCAATACGAGGTACATATTGACTAAAAAATAGATTTTTTGATAGAAGAACCTATATTTATTTTCTTATCTAAATGAATTAAATGTGAAGTTTAATGCGATTGCTAATAAGTGTGTAAGCTGAAGAAAAAGCTAAAGAGGC
>JBFIXW010000288.1:0-1683 GCA_041605715.1 Paenisporosarcina sp. | reverse complement strand
AACTGATCTTCCGACATTCCAATCGTTTGAACTTCTTCATGCGCGTCCATTTCTCGGTAGCCTTTCTTAAACTTCGACTCGATCAGTTTGTTCGCTTCTAGCCAGCAACGTTCTTCGGTCGAAAACTCTTTTGTATTTACCGACCCCACCGTCCCGACTCTGCCATAAGAAACGATGAACATATTGCCTTGTACTTTGATTTTCCAAAATTTATTGGAAAGCAAGGTTTTGCATACCAGTGATTTTTCCATTATGTAGTCCTTAATTCCAAATTATGTACTTGTGAAAGTGCTGTTTTCAGAATTACTCAGTTTTTTTCATTTAGTAAACAATTTTTACGACTGTATTTATAAAGCTTCCAAAGCAGGATGACTATTGGCATCAAGCCAATGGCAAATAAAAAGAATGGAAAGATGAGACTCGTTAAACACATGATCGATGTGAATGTTAATAAGTTCTTCGGCTGACCTTTCCCTTCAATCAAGCCCATGATTCCTAAAACAAACAAACTGAACAAAGCAATAACCCCAAGTAGCAATGCTATTCCTAATCCAATTGTGTCTTCATAGCTTTCATCTGTGAAAAAGACGCCAAATGCTGTAGGTGCAATGAGTAAAGCAGCTAAAAACAGGAGAAATACGCTTGTTTGAAATAACACTTTGTTTTCTAATGTCTGGCTCTTTTTAAACCAGAATGCCAGCGTGATATTGCCAATGATGACAAGACACAAGTAAATTATTAAAAAAGACCAGGCACCCAATTCTTTCACTCCTTACAATATATGTGAAATTTTTTGTTAATTTGAGAATACCATAAATAAAGCTTGGAATGAGGGATAAGATATATAACACTTAACAAAATATCAAATATTTATTGAATATTCTGATTACTATCTATATACTAAATACTAACTTGGAGAAAGGAAGTGTTGTATGAAGAAATTAGTTCATATCATGTTGGCTATATTGCTTGTCATTGGATTTGCCTCTCCTACTGCCTTAGCGAAAAGTGATCATGGCAAAGAGTCTCTCGTTGCTCTTGGTGATTCCATTCCATTCGGTCTCAATCTTGGTAAAAAGAACAATCATCCATCAAAATTGGCATATCCCTATTTAATCGGTGACGAAGCTGAATTACGGGTACGAAATTTAGGTATTTCTGGATTGAAATCCGGAGAATTGTTAGCGGCTTTGCAGACAAATCAAAAATTCCGCCAAACGGTACGCCATTCCGATTACGTCACTTTGACAATCGGCAATAACGATCTGGTGGCAATTTTGCGGGAAGTAGCTGTAGAAAGCGGCGGCAATCCAGCTTATTACGAACCGTTATTGTATCAAAAGTTAGCCGCTAGCAATGTGTTTGGGAATATCGGAGAAATAATCATAGAAATTCGAACACTAACAGATGCGCCAATCGTTCTCTACAATGTTTACAACCCGTTCCAATTAAATGACCCGCTACATTATTTAGGCGATGCTGTGCTTCCTCAGATTAATGCAGCTTTCGCAAGTTTAGCTTTTTCTTTCCCAAATGTTTATCTGGCAAATGCAGATAGCGCGTTTGGCGACAACCAAGCTAGTTATGTCATCCAAGGTGACGTACATCCGACTGCTGCCGGTCAGCAAAAACTAGCAGACATTGGGCTGGATGCATTGGGGTTGGATTAACTAAAAATTTGTT
>JBFIXW010000287.1:0-1742 GCA_041605715.1 Paenisporosarcina sp. | reverse complement strand
TTTCTTGCGCACTTGTGACTCTTTACGGATCGACACAGACACTCTGGTCGTCCAACCTATCTTCGAAAATGCATTAAAAACACACATTATTACGACACATGGTTCTTACACATCCTCGTTCTCACAACTAGAACTCTTAAATCTAGCTTGCATGCGCTATTTTTCGACTTATGAAGGTCGTATTCAAGCCTCTCGTTACCAAACTTCATTTCACAGACAAACACCTTTGCTTGTTGCAGAAAATGGCATATTTGCGTTTCCAACTATGTCACCATTAAATGCTGAATGTATGTGGATATTTAATCATTCTTTTAAGTCAAAAAAACATACTGACAAATCTACAATTCTTCAATATGACAACGGCGTAGAAATCGTTGTGAATGCATCTGTACATACGATTGAGAAACAAAGGCAGCGCATGATTGTGATGATTTATAAACAAAAATCTCTTGGTCGACTTTATTAGAAATTTAGCTTCTGCTTTAACATGGGCATCCCATCATTACTTTGGGGATGGGTTTAAATCTGTTGATGGTGTCGAAAGAATTAGTCTTTCATATTAATGCCAACTATCCTATCAGGAATAACGTTATTATTAATGAAATATGGGAATTATGAAATCTACGTTTAAATTAGAACAATTTTGGATTTAAATCAAAGTTGTTCTCTTATTCCACCTAAAAACACGAACATACATTCTAATTTGTGGTATAATTAGTGAACAATCGCTCGTAATGGACATGTTGGTCACTTTCAGGAGAAGGGAGGTCATGCTTATGACAAGTTTTGAATCCCTGAGCTTACTTATGCAGCTCGCGACTGTTATGTTTGCTGGCTTCTCAATAGCTGTCACATTGATCATTTTGTTTATCAATAAAAAATAACCGTCCCCACTGGTAAGGCGAGACGGTTACTTCTATCAAACTGGACCAACCACTCCAAAAGCGCAGCGATTGTCGGACTAGGTGTTGACCCACCTAGTCTTATTGGTATTAGTATACAACAATTTTCTACTATTCTCAATTGAATTTCGTTCTAATACACTACTTCTTTTTGAGAAGTGCTTCTTCCATTTCTTTCGTTGGTCCAGCTTTAAGTTCACGGTCACCAGCCCACTTTCGTGTATCTTCTGCCGTTTCTTTTAGCGGTCTAAATGTTAGCCCTTCTGCCACTGCTTTATCATTTTTCACAATAAAGAAGCCCTCTGGATATTGTTCAGATACTGGCATCCAGAATGGAAATCTACGTGTACCTAAATCATGTTCTTCTAACTCTTTATCTGAAATCCAAACTTTTTCTACAGGATTCGTTGCGATTTCATCTATAAAAGCATCGAGTGTTATTGGGTTTGAGGCTGCATTAAATGTGCCTGTCTTGCCTTCTTCAACCATCGAGATTATCCATTTTGCCATGTCACGAACATCAATCCACTGGACCATACGTGCTGATTCAGGACCGCCTGGAACTACTACATGACCTGACTCTGTTAGCTTCATCGCATAATAGGTAAAGCGATCGGTCGGGTCATGTGGTCCAACAACAATACAAGGTCTGATAATTAATGCTTTATTGCCAAAAGCTTGAGTGACAAGGTCTTCGCACATAACTTTTAGCGGACCATAGGTTTCACCTGTGACTTCGTCCGTTTCAATTTGGTCAGTATGTATCGAGCTTTCTTCGTTGGGCCGATCTTGTTCGTAATTGTCATAAACTGAGATCGTTGAAATAAACATGTACGTTTT
>JBFIXW010000286.1:0-1748 GCA_041605715.1 Paenisporosarcina sp. | reverse complement strand
GAGAAGGCGGTGAAGTTAATGGATTTAATTCTACTATATGTCATTGGAGTCGTGGCCACAACGATTGGTACACTTGCGGGTGGTGGAGGTTTCATTAATTTGCCAACAATGCTATTGCTGGGTATGCCAATACACTCTGCGATCGGTGCTAATAAAGTCTCGAATACAGTGAGTTCCTTCAGTAGTTTTTTCACCTTATATAAAAGAAAACAAATTACATTTAAAGAATCCTACTGGATTATTCCGTTCAGTTTAATTGGCGGACTTACAGGTGGGTGGATTGCCTCGCTTTTATCATCCAAATATTTATTCATCGTCGCTATCGTCTTATTAGTACTGGGCTTTCTAACATCTTTCATCGGAAAAGATAATTTCATGGGGAATAAAAAGTTAACTCTTAACAAGGTTAGCGGACCAGGACTATACGGAATTGGGATTTATGATGGATTGTTTGGTCCTGGTCAAGGAACTTTAATGTTGTATTTATTCAGCTATTTAAATGTCGCATATATTAAATCAGTTGGTCTCGTTAGACTAGCAACGTTCTCCAGTTGTTTTGGTGCTGCAATTAGTTATATTGCTTCAGGTGTCATTATTTGGCCTCTGACACTTGCTCTAATGGCAGGGTCCATAACTGGTGCTCAAGTCGGTGTTCGAATTGCTGAAAAGTTAAATCCTCTTTTTGTGAAACCTATTCTTCGAATTATTACAGCTATTTTAATTGTTCAATTAATACTGGAAAATCTCGTTTTTTAAGGAGGGAGTGAATGGAGGTCTCTCTTTTTTTTTTTTTGGAAATTAATTTTGATCATTAACAAAGTATCAGAATCCTTATTTCCCGGGAAATTCTGTGATTTCAATATGTTGTGTTGGGATAAAAAGCTAAATTTGAAACTTTACTCGGGTTGTTTTGTAAATTAAAAACATTAGTGATGCGGAATTAAACTTTATTGTTTTCGTTTTAAAAATACTACTTTAGATAGGGAAGGTAAAAAGCGTGGAGCAACAACCAATCGTTGAATTGAGACAACTTTCGAAGACTATTGGCAAAAAGAAAATTATTGATAATTAAAATCTGTCTTTATTTCCCGGTCAAATTGCAGGTTTTTAGGACCAAATGGTGCTGGCAAGACGACAACTATCTTAATGATGTCAGGACTAATAAAGCCGACAAGTGGAGAAGTGGTAGTTGAAGGGCAACATTAAACGATCACTGTGAAGAGACAATGAGTAAAGTGGGTGTAATTGTTGAAAATCCAGAGATGTATAGCTGGATGGAGAAACCTGTTGCATTTTGCGCGAATCGATAAAACGGTTACGAAAGAACGCATCACTCAAGTAGTTGAGCAGGTAGTAATGCAAAATCGTATTCATGAAAAGGTATCTTCTTATTCATTAGGAATGCGTCAAAGATTGGGATTAGAAGTATATCTTATTCACGCAAATTGATTTAATGAGGTATATTACCGGCAGTATGTTTGTTCAGGACATCACATGACCGTTTTCAGTAGCAGTATTGTTGATGTATATTTAGCTGTATTTATTCATCAGTTACTGGTCGTTTAAAAGACGAGATATAACAGCTTAATGTAAAAGACATCGTTGCCCAGTTAAAGGGACGATGTCTTTTCTAGTTTTGTTATCCTATAACATCTATGACAATCTTACCTTTAGCATGTCCTTCTTCTAAATATCGAAGGGCTTCTGGTACATCATTTAGAGTGTAACATTTGTCTATAACTGGAGTC
>JBFIXW010000285.1:0-1783 GCA_041605715.1 Paenisporosarcina sp. | reverse complement strand
GAATCTAAAAATGTTTTCATTTTACTACGAAGATTTTCATAAAAATCTTGTTGCTTTTCTGGTGATGGTAGTTCTTGTTTTAATTCATATTCAGTCATGTAATATCCTCCTTCTTATCAAATTACTATACCAAATTAAATGAAAGTTGAAACATTTAAAGATTCATTTACGTCTAATATTAAAATATGACTAAAATGGAGGGTCAAAAATGCAAGGAATAAAAATTTTATCGATACTCTGCCTCCTCCTCCTTTTTCTTTCTGCTTGTGGTTTCCAAACTGAAAAAATTAGTAAGGAAAATCCAAATTTAAATGAAACAACGAATGGTCAAGAAAATACGAATGAAGATAATAACGAAGTCAAAGATAATTCTGAAGAAAATAACAATGAAAAAGAACAACCAGATACAAATAGTGAAAACGTGTCAATTGACCTCACCAACTTTTTCATGAAGGATAAATCTGTCGCTAAATATTTAGGTGAAGGAAATGAATATGCCACCTATACCGCGCGTACACAATGGCATAATGTTCATACCGTTTCGATCTTTGAAGACAATGGAGGAACAATCCTTTTAAGAACTTATCGAATTACTGATAAAGCGATTGAATTAATTAATGAACAGGGTGAATTTTACGGAGAATTTCATCCAACAGATGATGAATTAGATGCAATGCCTGCAATAACAACTTTTCTTCAGCTCCCAATAGAAAAAAACAGACAGTTTGATGGATGGGAGATTATCGAAATAAATCAAACTTTAGAAACACCACTTCAAAAATTTGAAGACGTTATAAAGATGCAGAAGTTCGATGAAACAGGAAGTGTACAAAATCGATATATTGTTAAAAATTTTGGAGAGATCAAACGTGAATTTATTATGGAAGAAGAGGATCTAAAGTTCTCTGTCACCTCTACAATTGAATCAATCGATTGAACTACTCCCAATTATCGACCTAACGGTCTGATTGAAGTGGGAGATTCTTGGGAACAGAGCGTACTGGTTTCCGTCTAGTCCAATATGTTCTAATTGTGGACATCAGGATGGCAAGAAATCTTTTACCATACCATTTTGCCTTGTATTCTAATTTCGATACAAAAGCAGACTAGGATACATCCGAGATTGATTTTGCTAACTTATGATTGCTTAACAATCCTTTGGTATTCAAATCATCGATACAGACAATATCGTGGTTTTTGATTATGTCTGTACTTAATTTGTTAAGAAAATCGTCACGTTGGTACATTATTCTTGTAAAAGTTTCCGTTGTTCACGCTTTATTTTCTTTTCCATCTTTGATGTGAACTTATTATTATCAATCTTGCGACCAGCAGAAAGAATAGCAAAGTCAGTGATATCTAAGTCTATTCCAATAGATGATTCAGTTTTCTCCAATGGTTGAACGACTGTTTCAACCAGGATGGATACAAAATATTTGCCACTAGAATTTTGTCTAATCGTCGCACGAATAATACGACCTTCTACTTCACGACTTTTTGCAAAGCAAACTAGACCAAGTTTCGGTAATTTTATTTTGTTGTCTACAATGGCAATGTTATGATTTGTTTCTTTCGTTGTGTAGGTTTGCACCTTATTCTTTTTTGACTTGAACCGTGGTGCTTTATTTTGTTTCTTAAAGAATCGAGAAAATGAATCATCAAGGTTTTTAAGTGAGGATTGAAAGGCAATGCTATCAACTTCTTTTAGCCATATTAATTCCTTTTTTTAATGTGTTAATTCAGCAGAACAAGAATGGTATTAAAACCTTTTACCCGTTTCTTT
>JBFIXW010000284.1:0-1783 GCA_041605715.1 Paenisporosarcina sp. | reverse complement strand
TTATAGTACAGATTGTTATTGTACTTCAATTGAAAGAAGATACACTAAATCATTGTTTGGTATTTTCAAGAAATCTTCTTCAGTTTCGATATCACGGAGATATGCAAACTCATCATCATTTGAATATAAAAGCGTGGAGATGATTTTTTTCTCTCCCATTTTTATTGGACCAGTTCTAACGGTAGTTTGGTTCGAGGCATATTGACCTTCAACAATATGTTCGATATTCTGAAAAGAATCAATAGACAAATCAGATCCACTCTCCTCGCTCAGAATAGTTATCCATTTTCTCTCATCATTATGAGCTGTTTGTCGTAAAATAAACGCTCTGAAAAAATCTTGTGGTTGTTCTATTGAAATCAGGTGAGTTAATTGACTTATTTGACTGATGAACTTTCCGTTCTCATAATAATCGATCGTCACAATTACTTTTCTGATTGAATCATTCTTCAATTTAATATCAAAGATTTGGAAATCTTCATTTGAAAGTCTAAGCAGTTTTTCTTCATATTCACTCAAGCTTACATCCTTTATAACGGCATCGCCAGTTGCAATATCGCCATCACAAGCAGAAATGAAGGAAAGGAGAAGAACAACAACAGATAACACCTTTAAATGATATCCTCGACTACCTCTCACGATTCGAATCCTCTTTTAGTAAGCGATTCTCTTCTTCTAATCTCGCAACCCTGCTCTCAAGATTGCTAGTCGGTAGTGAAGTCTGACGATTCTTAGTTACTAAACGGTAGATAAAGAAAATGACCAGTCCCAAAATCACCATTAATATGACCGGTGACCATCCTAATAATGTTGACATATTTCTCCTCCTCCTTTTCTATTCATCATAACTGACAAATACGTTAATTCCAATATTGACCATTTTATTTTTAAAATACTGTTTTGTGGATAATCAAAAGATTCGTAAAAAATAGTCTAATAATACTCAAAAAGATAAAAAAGTATAGGTAATACTAAAAGAGTGCTATTGATAGCGCTTTCATAAAGGGTTCTCAAAGCTATAATTGAGTTGTAATCAAATGAACGTACAGAAAAGGGGCATGGAAATGAGTAAAAATTGGAAAGCGTTTTCATTATTAATCGTGGTAATGTTATTCTCAACTCTATTAGCTGCATGTAATAACGGTGGTGGTAGTTCAGTGGACGTAGGAATTGTTTTACCTACAAAAGATGAGCCACGTTGGGTTCAAGATGAACAAAGATTTAAAGATGCAATCGCTGATTCAGACTACACAAGTGAAATTTTATTCAGCCAAGGTTCTTCTGCTAAAGAAAAAGAAAACGTTGAAACGTTAATTAATAAAGGAATTAAAGTTCTGATCATTTGTCCTCAAGATGGGGACGCAGCTGCATCAGCAGTAGAAGCAGCTAAAAAAGAAGGAATTACAGTTATTTCTTACGACCGTCTTATCACGAACACAGATGCAGTTGATTATTATGTAACATTTGACAGTATCGCCGTTGGAGCAGCTCAAGCACAATACCTTGTAGACAATGCAAAAGGTTCTGACGTTCCTTTGTATTTATACGCTGGAGCAGCATCAGATAACAATGCATTTTTATTCTTTGAAGGTGCATGGAATGTTCTTCAACCAAAAATTGCTGATGGCACATTCAAGATCGCTAACTCAAGTGAAGCTGAAGCTTTAAAAGATAAAGCAGAACTTTCACGTGATGAATTAAGCAAAATTATTGGTCAAGTTACAACAAACTGGGATGCCAACGAATCGAAAAACAAAGCGCAAACACATCTTACAGCTGTAAG
>JBFIXW010000283.1:0-1792 GCA_041605715.1 Paenisporosarcina sp. | reverse complement strand
AGTTCCGCGTAGAATTCCAACTAGAGTAAAAGGTTTGCGATTGAACGAGAAAGACTATCACTTGAAAGTGAAAGCTCTACATTAGGGGTATTGAAGATGTCTTATTAGAAGCGCAGCGAAAAGAGCTAATTAGGGCTGCTAAAGCAGCCTTTCTTGCTGGAAACTCCTGGGCTTTCGCGCGTAGAATTCGAAATTGAGTTAAAGGTTTGCGGTTGAACGAGGAAGATCTTGCTTTGAACGTGAAAGACTATCACTTGAAGGTGAAAGCTCTTCTCCGGGGATATGAAATTAGAATTAGATGCATGGCATAAAAGAGTTGTCCTACTAATTTGTATATCTTCCAGTTCCTTTGCTTTGTTTAGAAATTTCTAATATAATCTATAATACTAAAAACTTTTGAGGGAATGATTCCATGAGTACCAAAATGAATCAGTTGATTGAGAACCATAGGAATGTTCATGTTCTGTATTCTTTTCATGAAGTTGAAGATTATTTGACTCAAGTCTTGAATTATATCCACGGTGGAATCCTTGCTGGTGAAACTATTATTCTGATTGAAAATGCACGTCTTTATCCAAAAATTCAAAAAGAATTAAGTTCCAAGTATACGAAAACGCAATTGGAGCTTGTTCACTATGTGAACAGCTTAGACTTTTACTTTTCAAGTGGCAGTTATCATCCACCTGCAATTCATGAATATTTTAAAAAAGTGGTTCAACCATATATTCAAAATGACACGGCATTCCGATCATGGGCACATGTGGAATGGGCGTCTATGCAAGAACCTTTGTATCTCATTGAAGATTTTGAGAAAATAGTAGATGATGAAGTAAATGCGCTATCGTTTCCATTAATTTGTGCTTACGATGGGGAGAAGTTACCTGAATATGTGAAAACATTTTTGATGGAGACACATCCATATGTACTTGTAGAAGATGACCTTGTTGTTTCCGAACAATATCGGCCAACTGATAAAGTGATCTAAAACATTTTCAAAGTAAATTTCGAATGCCGATGCTTTCAAGAGCGCGGCATTTTTTAAAATGAAAATTATATTTCTCAAAGAATTGGAGAATGACAATGAACAGATACCCGAATTATCGCGTTTCAGTAGAAATTATCTTAATGCATAATGAGAGAATCTTGTTAACCAAGCGATCGCTCGAAGCGGTCGTTGCTCCAGGCGTATGGAATGTGCCGGCAGGGAAAGTGAAATTTACCGAAATTCCCGTAGAAGCTGCGATTCGAGAGGTAAAAGAAGAAACGAATATGGATTTACAGGGATTAAAGGAAATCCATGTCCGTACATTTGAGGGGCAGACAGCTACGGAACCCATCTATCGCCTCATCTATACATATATTGTAAAAGTTTCCGAGCAACAGTTAAAGAATTTCCAATTAAATGACGAGCATTCTGAAAGTAGATGGGTCACTCGGGAAGAATTAAATTTAAAAGAATTTGATTCACTTTCACCTGAATTTCGCTCCATTTTGTTGGAGAAAGCATGGCAGAGTTTTTAATCTAAAACCCCATTTCTTTTGACTCTAACAGGAGTCTGTACTATCCTTACTGCAATACATGAATTTCATAAAGCGTCATTTATAACTTGGCGAATAAGTTTTCTAGGGTTCCGCAGACACTTCGTATGGACTGGTCCGAGAGAAAACGCTTTGCACACTGCAAAGATACACGGAAGGATAAAAGCCTGGGAGATAACGTAGACATACGTTCATTTCTCGGGCTTATTTTAGTTTAAGGGGACTCGTTTATGAATAAAGAATGGATGAAAGT
>JBFIXW010000282.1:0-1800 GCA_041605715.1 Paenisporosarcina sp. | reverse complement strand
TTTTACCGAAAAATAATCTTCAGCTTGATGATTAATATCAACGATTGTTCCTGCTAAATCAGATAGGATTAGACCATGTTTTGCGTGTTTAAAAAAATCAACATAAGCGATGTTATTTTCTGGAAGACTCTTGCACTCTTTCATACAAAAGAACAATTCTTCTGATTGATCATTATAGTATCCTTTAATAGTTGTTGAAACATATTCTTGTTGAGAACTTGGGCGAAAGTTTAATTGGCAAGAAGCAATCGAACACGTTTTAACTTCATCAATAAAGTCAAACCATATTCTTTTTGATTCCATGTCCAACATGTCGTGAAAAAGATTGTCAGCTGTTTTTAAAAAAAGTTTTTTTGCCGGATCATTTAAATCAATCCAATTTTGTTCTAAATTTAAAATGAACACTGGATTTTGACTCTCTTGAAACAAAAATTCAAAGACTTCATTTCTTTTGCTTCCAATCAAACTATTCACCGAACCTTTCACTTATATTAATACTATTACAATATAATTGTTAATAAATTCAGAATAAATAAATAATATAACACGTATCTCCAATTATTTCATACTAAAGTTTTAATCTGAATAGGTATATAGTGGCATATTGTTTGTAACAACTATCCCTGTTAAAATAAACAAATGTAGTAAAGGAGAATGTAAAATGAACATAGTAATAGCAACACTAAATGCAAAGTTTATTCATACAAATTTAGCTTTGCGTTGTCTAAAAGCAGCAGCTCAACCAGATTTTAATCCTGAGATAGCGGAATATACGATAAAAGATCCTGCATTTTCGATTGTATCCGACATTTTTTTGAAAAAACCGCAAGTTGTCGGATTTAGTTGTTATATATGGAATATTGAAGAAACATTAAAAGTTGTCCGTATGTTAAAGAAAGTAAGTCCTGAAACTGTCATTGTGCTTGGCGGTCCTGAAGTATCTTATGATGCTAACTATTGGTTAAAGGAAAATAAAGAGATTGATTTTATTGTCATGGGTGAAGGTGAAGTTTCCTTTAAACAACTACTCCATGCCATAGAAGGTGATATTGAATTAAAAGATGTCCCTGGAATATGCTATGAAATAGAAGACAAGTTTATGCTAAATCCTATAGGACCTAAAATCGATTTACGTGAAATGCCCTCTCCATATCGATTTACAGAAGATCTTGCAGATTTATCAAAAAGGATTGTTTATGTAGAAACGAGTCGAGGATGCCCTTTTTCTTGTCAATTCTGTCTATCTTCCATTGAAGTAGGCGTTCGCTACTTTAACCGAGAAAAAGTAAAAGATGATATTCGCTTTTTGATGAATCATGGTGCTAAAATCATTAAATTTGTTGATCGCACGTTTAATATTAGCCGAAGCTATGCCATGGAAATGTTCCAATTCTTAATCGACGAACACAAACCGGGTGTTGTATTTCAATTTGAAATAACTGCTGACATTATGCGGCCAGAAGTCATTCAATTTTTAAATGACAATGCACCTGTTGGCTTGTTCCGTTTTGAGATAGGTGTTCAATCGACAAATGACTTAACAAACGAACTCGTTAAACGGAAACAAAATTTCGCGAAATTAACTAGAACTGTAACAATGGTTAAAGAAGGTGGCAAAATAGCTCAACATTTAGATTTAATTGCTGGCTTGCCTGAAGAAGATTACGCTTCCTTTAAACAGACATTTAACGATGTATTTGAAATGCGACCAGAAGAATTACAACTTGGCTTTTTGAAGCTTCTACGTGGTACAGGATTACGAATACAAGCTAAAGAATACGGATATGTATTTGTTGACCA
>JBFIXW010000281.1:0-1818 GCA_041605715.1 Paenisporosarcina sp. | reverse complement strand
GTTATTTTAACGAAATATGATCAAAGGAATGGTTTTTTCCATGGTTCCATATTCAATAGAGAAGAGTTAGTTGAAGTGGTGACGTTTAAACATGGACTGGCTGAAGATGAAAAGAAAATATTAAGTACCCTATTTTTGTCGAATGGCGTTGCGTCTGAAAAGGGTACTTGGAGACTGGAACCGTCTATATGTGTGGATATTGCGACGATTGATTTTGACGGAAAACACATTCGAGAGCCGAGATTTTATGCTTTTAATTTCGAAAAAAATCCAGAAGAATGCACTTGGCGTCACATGCAACGTCAGCTATTTCCTTTGCCTGAAAGGGTTCAAATCACAAATCCCGATAAACCGATTTGGCCGATGATCGGTGTGGAAAAAAATGATTACTTGCTTTATTTACAAAAAGTTGCTCCCATGATTTTGCCTTTTCTTCGTGATCGTCTTCTAACAGTTATTCGATATACACACGGTGCAGGCAAAGAGAGTTTTTACCAAAAGAATACGCCTGATGCAGTTCCTGAATTTGTTGTGACCAAAGAAGTGGAGGATACACGGTTTCTATTATGTAATAATGTTGAATCCTTGCTTTGGGTAGGTAATCAACATGCACTTGAATTTCACATCCCTTTTCAAACCTATTTGACGAATAAACCTCTTGAAATTGTGTTTGATTTGGATCCACCATCTGTTAAGGAGTTTTCTCTTGCGATCGAAGCTGCAGTTAAAATGAAGGCTATATTTGACCAATTTGGATTGGTATCTTACGTGAAGACCTCTGGCAGAAAAGGATTACAAGTGTACATCCCTCTGCCGTTAAATGCTTTTACGTATGAAGAAACGCGCGTTTTTACTCAGTTTGTTTGTACTTTTTTATGTGAACAGGAGCCTCAATGGTTTACGACAGAGCGCTTAATTAAAAACCGAAACAACAAACTATATTTAGATTACGTTCAACATAAAGAAGGAAAGACCATTATTGCACCATACTCTCCACGCGGCACTGAACAGGGGCTAATTGCAACACCTCTTAAATGGAATGAGGTAAATGAAAACTTGAGACCTGAACAGTTTACAATCCATGCAGTATTGGAACGTCTTACAAAACAAGGAGATCCATTTCGAGATTTTCGACATGATATCGATGGACAAGCTTTTAAGAAGGTTTTGAAAGAACTGAAAGAACTAGTTTTCCATGAAAGTTAAGTAAGTATTTAAGGTATGAAAAGCTTGGCGTTTGCCATAATAAGGACGAACTAGTTAAGTAAAAGTTGGGAGGACTTGGCTATGGAAGACCATACAAAAGTAAGTTGGAAAGATGACTCGGTAATCACTCGATTGAACAACTCAGTGGATAATGTGACAATGGCTGTCGGGCAGGCCCTTACCAATCCATCAGAACGTGCCCTTTTACATCTGCAAGATATGATTGAACATGCCGAACGTTCGGTTGCAAATGCCCTTGAAAAAGAAGGGGACATAGAGCCTATTCGTAATCTTCAACAACGTTTAGATCAAAGCAAAGACAAATTTAATACGCTTCACTAATTCGAAAACGCATGAAAATCCAGCAGACGAAAAATCTGCTGGATTTTTTCTATAGACAAATAAAAATATTGATTTACATTGCGACGGACGCTTTCCGCGGGCAAGACTTCAGCCGCTTCCCTCGCGATGCTCAGTCCAGGGTTTTCAGTTCTTGCACCTGCCGCTTCGCTTTCGGTGCACAAACCATCTGCTGATTCCGCTGGAAAGAGTAGGACCAGAGAATTTGGTCCTACTCTTTGCGACGAAGCTAGCGCAGCGATACAGGAGCAG
>JBFIXW010000280.1:0-1850 GCA_041605715.1 Paenisporosarcina sp. | reverse complement strand
GTCATTGGATTTTTCCTTCCCTTTTTAGAAGCATTCCTTCCGTTTTTGCCATTATTCGTTTTCGTCTTTGCTAATGCGAGTGCATATGGTTTATGGCTTGGCTTTTTATTATCATGGGCTGGAACGGTCGTTGGTTCGTATGTCGTCTTTCTACTCGTTCGGAAATATGGACGAGCACGATTTTTAGGGTTTATGACTCGACATGAAAGAGTCTTAAAACTCATACACTGGGTAGAGACACATGGTTTTGGACCGTTGTTTTTACTGTTATGTTTTCCGTTTACACCTTCTGCGCTAGTGAACTTAGTTGCAGGGTTATCGAATATTAAGAAGAAAAATTATTTATGGACGTTACTATCTGGAAAGTTCGTCATGATTTTAACGATTAGTTTCATTGGATACGACATTCGAGCCCTTATTACACAACCTATTCGCACAGCGATTGTCGGGGGGGTCATTTTCTTATTATGGCTTGTAGGGAAACAAATTGAACGCCGATTAAATGCCCGTGTAGAAAAAAACTTTAGAGAAAGTTCGAACCAGAACATAGGAAAGGAGCCCATGGATTGAGTTCTTTTAAGCAAGAATTATGGGAGTGGACAAAAGCAATTGTACTCGGTTTGGTCGTTGTTATGATCATTCGAACTTTTTTCTTTACGAATTATGCGGTATCAGGTGAGTCGATGATGCCAATTTTACAAGATCAAGACAAAGTCATTGTGAGCAAGGTAGCATACACGCTCGGCGAGATTGATCGTTTAGATGTGCTCGTTTTTCACACTGACGAAAATGAGGATTACGTAAAAAGAGTCATCGGTATCCCAGGCGATATCATTACATACGAAAATGATCAGCTTTATGTTAATAAAGAGAAGGTTGATGAACCATATTTGAATACTCATCCTGCGTTTACTAATCCGAATGAGGATTTAACTGGGGACTTCACTTTAGAAAGTCTTACTGGTAAAACGCGAGTTCCTGAAGATTCCTTCTTTGTATTAGGCGACAATCGTAGACATAGTCTAGATAGCCGTTATTTTAAATTTGTTAAGGCAGATCAAGTTGTCGGGCAAGTCGTTCTTCGTTACTGGCCACTTCCAAATTTGACAATAAATTTCATGAATGCACGTCCCGAATAGTTTCTTTCTATTGTCCGAGTTAGGTACAATGGAGATAGAACTATTCGGGAATTTTTTATTTATATTGGTATTATTGACGGATGGTATTTAATGTTTTGCTTCAGGTGGACGCTTTCCGCGGGCGGTCCGTGAGTCTCCTCGTTCGCAAAGCGCTCACTGCGGGGTCTCACTTGGACCCGCTATTCCCGCCGGAGTCGCCATCTTCCGCTACACTACAGGAATTTAAAGATTCAATTTCGTGATTTTTAATTTATGAAGCTATTATCAATTCAAATTATCTATGTATACATTTAATAAGAAGAATGACCAAGTAAATTATTTTATCACTATGAGAGACGATTAAATTTTTAACATTTCTCGCAAAAATTGCTATCGTATTGATCATTACTTGAGGAACTATATTTATAAAATATGTAGCAAAACAGCGAAGACTCCAGCGGGAAAAGCGAAGTGTCGAAATCCACTCGGACAAGAAGTCCGAGTTAGTTCGGCACAAGCCCCGCGGAAAGCGAGCTGTTTTGCGGAATATCTTCTTATGACAACTATTTAAATGACCACGTTAATAAAAATTTTCAAACACTATCGAGTGACGATTTACTAAACATGTTTATTAGCAAGAATTGATATCTAAATCATGGCTATCGAAAACTATCTATACTAATTTCCGTATTAAAACACTTTAGCAAACAGCGAAGACTCCAGCGGGAAAAG
>JBFIXW010000279.1:0-1851 GCA_041605715.1 Paenisporosarcina sp. | reverse complement strand
CATGCCCCATTCAGGGTGTTTCCAACGCATCAAGGCTTCTAAACTCTCCGTGTGATTACTACTTAAACTGAATTGTGGTTGAAAATGCAATTGAAATTGATCACTTTTCATCGCTTCACGCAGACCCTGTTCCATCATTAACTGTTTCTCAAACACTTCTTTCATTTCAAAGTTAAAAAAGATGACGCGGTTTCTTCCAGTTTCCTTCGCTTTGTAAAGTGCTGTATCCGCATTCGCAATTAATTGTTCACGAGATCGTGCATCTGTAGGGAATAAGGATACGCCAATAGAAGGTGTCACATACAACGTATGGTCGTGTAAGTTAAATGGCTGGTGAAACGAATGGTGAATTCTCCTTAAGGTAGAACGAATATCAAAGAAGTTCTCCTTTTTAGCGTGCAATAAAATAATAAACTCATCTCCACCAAATCTGCCAAAATAGCCATGACTCGGCATTAATTGTTGGATTCGTTCGGCCACTTGAATGAGCAAAGAATCTCCATATGCATGACCTTTAGAATCATTAATTTGCTTAAAATGATCCAAATCCATAAAGGCAACCGCCACGACATCATTGTGAGAATCATACTTTTCAATCCATTCATTCAACTTTGTATCAATCGACAAGCGATTAGGCAAATTTGTTAATGAATCGTATTTCGCTTGATGGTCCATTTCTTGAATTTTAAAATGCAGTCTTGAACCCATCTGCTCGAGCGACTGTGCAATCATCCCAACTTCATCTTTTCGAGAAATGTTCATGTTTGTCAGTAAATTCCCTTTTTCCATTTTCTTAACGTGTCGATCGATTGTTGAAACATCTCGTAGTAAGGGTCTTAAAGACATACCGACAAAGAATAAAATTAAGAGACCCGCTAAAATCCAAGTAAAGCTAAGCGTGGTTAAATAGGCACTTAAGGGGGTCGTCAAAATGGTCTCATCGGCATAACTAACTAAATGCCAGCCAGTTCGACCAACCCCTCGATATTCAACAAAATAATTCCCATTTTTTGTTTTGATTAATTTGGAATCATTAGTCAGTAAATTATGCCCTAGGAAATCAAACCACATTCCTTGTGAGTCATATAACACTTGACCACTACTCGAAAGCAATATGTGGTGTTTGTCATTGGATTCGAATAAATTAATCATAGGTGGAATTCCCTCTAAATACATATCTGCCCCTAAATAACCCATTCTTATGCCATTCAGATCTATTGGATATACAACACTAATCGTGTTTTCTCCCGTTTCAAAATCCACATACAAATCTGAAAATGAGACCAAGGATGAAGAAGCTGCTTTTCTTAACCATGGACGCTCATTCATTCGGTAGTATTCATCTGAAATAGCTCCACCATCAGCTATATAAAAATCATTTTCCAAAAATGAAATCCACAACATTTCTAACGCCATATCTTGTTCTTGAACACGAGTTAACAAACGATTGATAATTTCGTAATCTGGATTCGTTGTAACATTGTCTCGAGTCGGCACAGATTCAACCAAACGCTTAATTGTCTCTAGTTCCGCAAGTTGTTTCACCACTTCGCCCTTATTAGAAAACAAGGAAAAAACTTTCTCAGACACCAATTCATTCTCCAACGCCAATCCCTTTTTCATTTCTGTTTCATACAAATTTTTAGAATTTATATATGAATAGGTCGCTAATATGTAAATGATTGGAATGACGACGGCAGTCATAGCTAATAATACTTTCGTCCGGAACCCTAAATGTTTCCAAAAAGTCATTTTCATCACTTCATTACCTCCCTTAACTGAACTCATTCTCTACATATAGTTTATTAATTCTATTTTTCTACTAGAATCCCTTCAATTTCGACAATAATT
>JBFIXW010000278.1:0-1873 GCA_041605715.1 Paenisporosarcina sp. | reverse complement strand
GACTGTTGAAGTATGTCATTTGTTTTTTGTTGCGCTTCTAACATATCCGCTAAGGTATCTTGCTTAAAATAAGATTGATTCACTTCGACAACCGTTGCCGGATTCTTTAGTATATCCGGGTGTTTTCCCGAATTGATATAAAGGCCCATATTCTGTTACACCCCTTTTTGTTCATCTTATGCAGACACTTAAAAAGTGGGGATAATTCTTAATTTTCAATCGTGTATTTCCAAAACAATAGGGCAGTGATCGCTACCTAAAACATGGGGGTGAATTGTAGCGCACTTTAAGCGTGGCACCAACTGATTTGAGGCAATAAAATAATCAATTCTCCAACCGATATTTCGCTCACGAACCTTACTCATGTAGGACCACCACGTATACGCATCTTCTTGAGTAGGATTAAAATGTCTATATGTATCAATGAATCCCGATTCCAGTAATGCCGTCATTTTTCCACGCTCTTCCATCGTAAACCCAGAGTTCCCTCTATTCGACTTCGCATTTTTTAAATCTATTTCTTCATGGGCTACATTTAAGTCCCCACATAGAATGACAGGTTTTATTGCATCCAGTTGGTTTAAATAAACCCTCATGTCGTCTTCCCACTCTAAGCGGTATGGCAAACGAGACAAATCTCGCTTTGAATTTGGGGTGTACACATTTACTAAGTAAAACCGCTCGAATTCAAGCGTCAATATACGTCCTTCCGCTTCTTCAGGCATATCTCCCACACCGTATGTAACAGATAACGGCTCAATTTTCGTGAAAACTGCTGTACCGGAATAGCCTTTTTTCAATGCGTAATTCCAATATTGGTGATAGCCCTCTAATGGCAAATCGATTTGACCCGCTTGCAGTTTCACTTCTTGCATACAAAATATATCTGCATCAACCTCGGTAAAATAATCTAGAAATCCTTTATTTACACACGCTCTTAAGCCATTTACATTCCAAGAAACAAACTTCATCTATTAAAAACTCCTTTTTCATAGGTTCCACCTATCTACTGTACTATAATTACATACAATGAGTTTGAAATGAACAGAGGTGACATGTTGAATAAAACAATTGGTATATTGGCACATGTGGATGCTGGAAAAACAACGTTTTCTGAGCAACTGCTTTATCATACAAAAACAATTAAACAAAGAGGACGTGTCGACCACAAAGATGCGTTTCTCGATAGTCATGATATTGAGAAAAACCGAGGAATCACCGTTTTCGCTGACCAAGCTGTATTTCAAATAAATGCATCCACTTACTATTTAATCGATACCCCAGGACACGTCGACTTCTCCCCAGAAATGGAACGCGCCATTCAAGTAATGGATGTTGCAATTCTAATTATTAGCGCAGTCGATGGCGTTCAAGGGCATACCGAAACTATTTGGCAATTACTGCGGAAACACCAAGTACCGACTTTTATCTTTTTGAATAAAACCGATCAAGAAGGAGCAGATATTGAACGTGTTCATGAAGATATACGCACTTCATTGACCAAAAACTACTTTAATTGTACCTCGTCATTTGAAAATGGTGTTATGACCGAGCCGTTAATCGAATTTCTAGCTGAACAGGATGAGACATTGTTTGAAACATTCATGGAATCTGGATACGATGAGGAATTATGGATGACAACCATGAAGGAATTGGTGAAACAAAACAGGTTTTCCCCACTCATGACGGGTTCAGCTTTAAAGGATTTGGGTGTAATCGAGTGCATGGAACTCGTAGATGTTTTGACTCAGACAAATTACGAAAGGGATGGAGCGTTTGCTGGTCAAGTGTATAAAATCCGCTATGACGATAGTGAAACGAGACTGACGTTTATGAAGTGTTTGAGTGGCACATTGCGTGTACGAGATGAAGT
>JBFIXW010000277.1:0-1879 GCA_041605715.1 Paenisporosarcina sp. | reverse complement strand
GGCAATCAATTCTTTCGAGTCCGTAAATGGTCCTTCTGTAACCACTGGCTTTTCCCCAGGATTCGGATACGAAATGCGAATTCCATTTGAACTTGGATGAAGCCCTTTAGCCATAACCCGCACGCCAGCCTCAACTAACTCTTCATTGTACTTCGACATGGCTTCAATGAGCTCAGGGCTCGGTAAATTTCCGTCTTCCGAATTTTTCGAGGCTTTGACAATCATCATAAACAACATAATAATCCCCTCCTTTTTTAGAAACAAAATCTTAAAATCTCCCTCTTATGCTGAACCATTTAAAAATTCTATAATTCTATGTGTGAAATACTTACATTAACAAAGTAAATTTATATCATATTTATATCGAAAAATTTTATAGAAATAAAGATTAGTAAATGCAAAACTGCGAATTGATGTCTTTTTTCAATCAATCATGACAAGACCTTTTCCGCCCATCGGTGTTAAGGTACTGATTCTTTCCATTCCCGTAATGAGTGGCATCGCTTGTTGAATTAAGGTTTTGGTGGATTCCAAGTTTAAAGATGCTTGATGAGCTGATTCATTGCTCCACACTTCGTATACAAATACAGAATTTGGCTCATCTTCGGAAATGTGAACATGGTAAACTTCGCATTCATCCAAGTTTTCCATTGATTTCGCTGCGTCTAACAATAGATTCACCATCGTGTGACGCTCGCCTTCTTTTATAACGAACTTGCCATATAAACCGAATTTCATAATAATCCTCCTCTAATTTTCTTTATTCATAAACTCTAATCAAAATCATGAGTACGGGTACCACTAGGAAAAAGGAGTAGACAGCTCCAAGTAATTTTTGGTTATGATTATTCTTACCATCTTTTATCTTTCATTTTCTCTAACAATGTCACAAGATTTAAAAACCATAGAGACTGCGAGAAACCGTTTTTATTTGTTATAAGTTACTTTGAAAGAACTGAAAGACAAATCGAGATACTTTCCAATAAATCATTGTGTGACCAGCTAGCAACATTGCCATGCTCAATCGCAAGTTCGTGAGATGCAGGGATATGAATGAACCCACTTGGAATCGTTAGATTATTTGTCTGTAAATAGTGAAGCGCTTCGTACATGACGTTGTTGCATAAGTATGTGCCTGCGGTGTTCGAAATAGTTGCTGGGAATCCAGACTCATTTAATTTGTCCACCATCTCACGAATCGGCAACGTCGACATATACGCCGCAGGACCGTCCATTTGAATCGGTTCATCGACGGGTTTATGTCCTTCGTTGTCTGCATCGCCATCCTTCACATTTATGGCAACACGTTCAGGCGTAATTTTCGTGCGACCACCTGCAAGACCAAGCGAAACAACAGCATCGGGTTTGGTTTCTCGAATAAATTCAAGTAACTGTTTGCCTGAACGAGCGAAATCTACAGTCATTGTCTTTCCAACAATTCGATACTCCCCAATCGTTTGACCATCTAATTCTTCGACAATTTTCATTGTAGGATTAATTGTAAATGAAAGAAACGGTTCGAACCCAGTTAGTAATAATGTTTTCATCTTAAGCACCTCATTATCTTAGATACTTTAAGATTAACAATTATTTTCCATATAGCAACTCTTAATAGTTATACCAAAGAAATTTCCTAAGCTACTCACCAACAGCAACACCCGCGTAGCGACAGCGGGCGGGGCATTCTAAGCTTTTGAAAACATAGTTAGGGCTGCCCACTTCGTTTTGCAGTCGTTTTCTGTAACGTTCAATTTTCCCTACACCATCGTAATTACAACTGAGATGGCGATTATTCTAACTGAGATCGCTGTTTTTCTAACTGAGATCGGCATAATTTTAACCAAGACTCCATTTCTTCTAACTGAGCGACCATTCACTC
>JBFIXW010000276.1:0-1883 GCA_041605715.1 Paenisporosarcina sp. | reverse complement strand
TATCCACCATATTGCGCTACCTTCTGTTCAATATTTGCTTGCGCTTTGTCCAATTCCTTTACGTTCACACTTAAACTTGCTTGGTGAATAATCATGCGATTCGTTTCAACAACTGCTCCTTCTGTCGACACTTCAGCAGATTCGTCTGAATCACTCGCCACGTTTTCTGCTTCTTCTGTTGCGATTTCATTTGAACTTTCTGCTTCAGACATATCTTGACTTGAGAATTCTTTTGATTCGGACATCTCATCACTCGCACTACAAGCTGACAAAACCAACATCATGGCCAAGAATAATAACCCCAACATCTTTTTCTTCATTTCGAATGCCCCCTATCTCTATACAAACTTTGACGTAGCCATAAGGAAAAATGTTACAGTTTTCAAAAAAATAATTACCTAAGGTTTGGTCAATGAAAGATGTGATTCCTCGACACAAAAAAGAAGCAGCCGAAGATACAATTTCGGCTGCATTAAAACTTCGTATTGGATGATCTTCTTTAATAGTTCTTCATTCACACTAGCTCACATTTCTTCAGGTGCTTTCATGCCTAATAGTCTTAATGCTTCTTTTAACACGATCGTTACACTATGAACCAATACAAGACGATAATGACGGCCTTCATCTTCAGTTAGCACTTGGACATTTCCATAGAAAGAATTGAATGACTGCGCTAAATCTACTGCGAATTTTGCGATTAAAGATGGATCTAGTGATGTAGTCGCTCTACTCACCACGATAGGGAATTGATTGAGTAATTTAATGATGACCCACTCATAGTCATTAACATCTTTAACTTGCACATCATGTGGGTTGGTTTCAGCTTTTCTTAAAATGGAGTACGCTCTAGCGCAAGTATATTGTAAATAAGGACCCGTCTCACCTTCAGTTTGAAGCATTTTAGTTAAGTTAAACTCGATATCATGCTTCCGGTGCTGTTTTAAATCACTAAAGATAATGGCACCAACGCCTATTGCTTCAGCGACTTCGATTTTATTTTTTAAATTTGGATTCTTCTCTTCGATATTGACGGACGCTAATTGAATGGCTTCTTTCAAGACCCGCTCCAGCAAAATAATATTTCCTTTACGAGTTGAAAGCTTCTCTCCGTCTTTTAAGATCAAGCCAAATGGAACATGTTGAATAGATTCGGACCAATCGTAGCCCATTTTGCTTAGAACCGTTTTAATTTGCTTAAAGTGTAGACTCTGTTCATTCCCTACGACGTATAGGGATTTCGCGAAGTTATATGTGTGCTTTCGATCTAATGCCGCGGTAATATCTCTTGTCGCATATAGAGTGGCGCCATCTGATTTTTTTATTAAGCAAGGCGGCATGTCTTCTCCTATTTCAACGACTTGAGCACCATCAGATTCAACTAATAATTGTTTTTGAGATAACTCTTCTACAATTGGTTCCATCTTGTCGTTGTAGTAAGCTTCCCCATTTTCAGAATCGAAAGAAACACCTAGTAAATTATAAATTTTTTGGAATTCCTTTAAAGACTCCGTTCGGAACCACTCCCATAAGGCTAAGGCTTCGGTATCCCCATCCTCAAGTGATTTAAACGCTGCCCGCCCTTGATCATTTAAGGTTTCATCTATTTCTGCTTCTTCATGAAAACGAATATAGAGAGCTAACAACGTCTCAATTGGCGCATCCTGAACTTGCTTTTCACTTCCCCACAACCGATAGGCGACAAGTAATTTCCCGAACTGGGTTCCCCAATCACCTAAATAGTTAATTTTCACAGGTTGGTAGCCACTCTTTTCTAACAACAGCGAGATGGAATTGCCAATGACGGTCGAACGTAAATGACCCATTGAAAATGGTTTTGCGATGTTTGGTGAAGACATATCAATAGTGACAACGCTACCTTGACC
>JBFIXW010000275.1:0-1891 GCA_041605715.1 Paenisporosarcina sp. | reverse complement strand
GTAATATATGTATCTTTAAAGAATACAAGATCACCAATTTGAGGTGCATTCACTTTCGTAGTCTCTTTATAATAATCTGCACTACTTTTTCGAATGATATTTAATCCCGCTTCATTATGTACATAATAAATGAATCCACTACAATCAAAACCAGTGGGTAGTTTGCCACCCATCACATAAGGAGTTCCAAGGTAATTAGGCGCAATGGATGCAAGTGCTGCATAGACAGCTTGTCCATTTGCAGAAACTGGAGGAGCTATCGGTTCAGTAATTGCTACTGGAGCCTGGGATCTTTTTAAGTAGATCGCTGACTTTTTCAATTGAGCCATGGACGAAATATGTGTTTTTTTCCAACCTGCTGCTTCTACTGTTGGCGTAACGATTAACCCAATGAATGACACAATAAGACATATAATAGCGAATTTTTTCAACACGTTCTGGCTCCTCCATTCCATAAAGTCCGTTCGATGATTAGTAATCTCATCATAGAGTACGAAGAATATTCAGTCAATAGTAATTTTCGCTATTTTCCAATGAAGAATTCGGACAGATATCGTCATTATTGCTAAAAATATTCCCCGGGAAATAAATCCACTTAATCTGTCGAAATACTATATCGAATTTTGTGCAAGTCAAACTATAAGTCTTATTTCACCTCAGCAAGTTCCATAGATGGAACTTCTTGTACATTTTCGAAGTTACTAGTTGTGAATTTTCTCGCTTTTGTCACAATTTCTTGCATTTAACCTATAACACTACTGTATAATAGGCGACTGATACACCTTATATAACAAAGGAGTTTTAATAAAATGAAATCACAAAATTCTCTGACGATAGGTGAAAACATTGTCGTCGGTTTAATGCTATTTGCTTTATTCTTGGGAGCAGGAAATATCATCTTCCCTCCATTATTAGGTCAACTTTCTGGAGATCAATTAGTCATCTCCATCATCGGCTTCCTAATAACTGGTGTCGGACTGCCTTTAATTGCCGTGATTGCCATTGCCAAATCAGGCGGAGACCTTCAATCAATCGCAAGTCGAGTACATCCGCTATTTGGAATCATCTTTACGGTCGTTATTTACCTGGTGATTGGTCCGTTGTTCGCGATTCCAAGAACGGCCACTGTTTCTTACGAAATTGGCGTATTGCCGTTTTTATCAGATTCAATCTCATCTGAAAAATGGCCACTTTTACTATTTAGCATCCTTTTCTTCACGGTTACCGTTCTATTTGCCTTGAATCCAACTAAATTAGTTGATCGAATAGGCAAAATTTTGACACCTATTTTAATAACTGTCATAGGTTTGTTAGCAATAAAGAGTTTTATCACTCCAATGGGTGAAATTGGTTCACCAATTGATTCATACAAAGAAGCACCCTTTTTCGAAAGCTTTTTACAAGGGTATCTAACAATGGATGTCCTGGCGGCACTCGTATTTGGAATTGTGGTCATCCATGCGCTTAAAGATAAAGGTGTTTCCGATACGAAAGTGTTAGTTCGAGCAACGATCATTTCCGGCGTCATTGCAGCTATTGGGTTGTCAATTGTTTATATATCATTAAGCTTTATCGGCGCAACAAGTGTTGATGCTATTGGTATCCAAGATAATGGTGGTTCTATATTAGCCCTATCTTCAAACATATTATTTGGAAGCTTCGGTAGCATTATTTTAGCGTTGACGATTGCATCCGCTTGTTTAACCACTTCAATCGGATTGGTTGCTGCTGCCTCTCAATTTTTTGAGAAGCTTGTTCCTTCACTTTCGTATCGTTCATTCGTTTTTATTTTCTCAGGTTTCAGTGCTTTATTTGCAAATGTAGGATTGACGCAACTGATTAACTTCTCTGTTCCTGTATTGTTGGCAATTTATCCATTGGCGATTGTCTT
>JBFIXW010000274.1:0-1900 GCA_041605715.1 Paenisporosarcina sp. | reverse complement strand
CATGCGCAAAAAGCTGAAGCGGCTGGTGCAGATATTCTAGTTGCTGAAGGTTTTGAAGCAGCTGGTATCAACTCGAATCTTGAGTTAACTACTTTTACACTCATTCCGCAAATCGTTAATAGTGTAAAAGTTCCAGTAATTGCAGCTGGTGGTATTGGAGATGGAAAAGGGTTGGCCGCTGCCTTAATGCTTGGTGCATCGGGTGTTCAAATAGGTACACGATTAATTGCAACACAAGATGCACCATTTCATGATCACTATAAAAATAGTTTAGTGAATGCAAGTGATACAGAGACAACTATTATAGGTAGAAGTTTTGGTCAATTAAGGCGAATATTAAAAACTCCTTATTCAACTAAACTAGTTGAGCTGGAACAGGCAGGGCTTACTCAAGAACAATATCGAGAACTAACATCTGAAGTAAATCATGTAAAGGGAGCCATAGAAGGTGATTTAGAAAATGGTTTTATTAATAGTGGTCAGATTGCTGGATTGATCAACCATATACCCTCTGTAGAAGAGTTGTTTGAAAGCATGATGAATGAAGCACTTAACCAAATTAAACAGTCTTCGAATGATTTAAAGGGTCTTTCATATATGAAAGATTAAATGCTTAATTGAACTTGGTGTTGTAAACAAATTTAACGAATTTAACTCTCAAACATTTGATAGGATCGATAGCATTTACCATTCCTCTTAAGAACGATTGCTTAAGAGGTTTTTTTATGCAAAATTATGATTTCTTTTAATTCTAAAAATAGAGAGTTTTCCGATTATTGTATTGACTAGTATATTACAATTTGATAATATTACGTTGGAATAGTGTTATACGATAAATTTTTTCATATGATAATAACAATAAATTTCTACAGATGTTTCCTTGAAGTTAAGCAGTGTTCGTTATACATAAAAACATGAACGATTATTGATAGGCATACCCTAAACTGCTAGAACATGTGTAAATCCTGAGGGGGATTCAGTTGATGGAATCAGCACAGAGAATGCCAATAGTTAAAAATTTTGAGCTTTTTGAAAGGATGGCTGAACATGAACAAGTTGTGTTATGTCACGATCCTTCAACTGGCTTACGAGCAATAATAGCGATTCATAATACAACAAATGGGCCAGCTCTTGGTGGATGTCGCATGTATCCATATAAAAGTTTTGATGATGCGATGGAAGATGCACTTCGTCTTTCTAAAGGGATGACCTATAAGTGTGCAGCGACTGATGTAGATTTTGGTGGTGGTAAAGCTGTTATTATTGGTGATCCACAAACAGATAAATCACCAGAATTATTTCGTGCATTCGGTCAATTCGTAAATTCATTAAACGGTCGTTTTTACACAGGAACAGATATGGGAACGACGATGGAAGATTTCATACATGCAAGTAAAGAAACAAATTGTATTGTCGGATTACCTGCAGCGTATGGAGGTGGAGGTGATTCCTCAATTCCAACAGCAGCTGGCGTTCTTTATGGAATTAAAGCAACTAATCAAACTTTGTTTGGTTGTGAGAAATTAGGTGGGGTATCATACGCCATTCAAGGTCTAGGTAAAGTGGGATCAAAAGTAGCTATAGGTTTATTAGAAGCAGGAGCTCATCTATACGTAACTGACATTAGTGAGGAAAGTATACAACGAATGGAAGAGGTAGCGTTAGCAACATCAGGAACAATGAAAGTTGTTACCAGTGAAGAAATTTATTCACAGGAAGCGGATGTATTTATACCATGTGCATTTGGTGGGATTGTTAATGATCAAACGATAGAAAAGTTTAAGTTCAAAGCCATTGCGGGTTCTGCCAACAACCAGCTTTTGACTGAACATCACGGAAAACTTCTTCAAGAAAAGGGAATACTTTATGCACCAGATTATATAATCAATTCTGGTGGTCT
>JBFIXW010000273.1:0-1976 GCA_041605715.1 Paenisporosarcina sp. | reverse complement strand
CATATAGCGACGAATATAAAATTCAACCTCCAAACGCTGGACTATTGTCAGATATAGCAAAGCGCACGGGTGGAGAAGTCGTATCGTCACCAGAACAAGCTATGCGTGATATTCAATACAAGAGTACAGAGTCTAAGAGTATACAACAGTGGTTAGTACTCCTTGCCATGTTGCTGTTTTTTATTGATATAACATTAAGAAGATTCGGCTATCGGATACTATCAAGAATTCCTTTCATGTTTATCAAACAAAAGTCTAATGAACTAGAAACTCCTGTTCAAACAAATGTCTCACAGCTTTTAAAAGGAAAGCGGAAACGCTGAAATAATAAAAAGGTAGATCCGATTTAATTCGGATCTACCTTTTATGTTTCTTGTATTTGAGTGGGCTTCTTGCGAGCAGATGACAATGCAATAGCAAAACAAATGAGTAAGACGAGTGTTCCTGCAATGTAAGGGAAGCTCATATTTATATCAAATAAGATCCCAGCAAGTGCGGGTCCCACCATATTCCCTAAACTCATATAGGCGTTGTTCATACCAGCTGCAAAACCTTGTTCACTCCCAGCCTGTTTTGAAATTAATGTATTTACTGCTGGTCGCAATAAAGAAGCAGCTGTAAAGAACACACTTGACACGATTAAAATAGGCCAAAATCCATCTACAAATAGAACACTGATCATCGCCGAAGCTGAGACCAAAAGGTTGACTAGAATCACTTTGAATTCACCAAATCGCATAAACAATTTATTAATAACAAATGTTTGAACGATTACCCCGACAAATCCGCCCATTGTAATTAAAATAGCGATTTCACCAGGAGTAAAGCCGTATTTTTTATCGACGTATAATGCAATCGTTGCTTGAAAATTTGCTAAACCAAAAGAGAACACAAAGACGACAATTAACATAACAAAGTAAGGCGTTGTCGTCGATCTCTTCATTTGAGCCCATAAATTTTCTCTTTTGCGAATTAAGCTAGCTTGTACAACTGGTGGTTTCGTGTTTGGCAACACGAACATTGAAATTGCTGCAGAGATGAGTGCAGCAGCAGTGGCCACGTAGAAAGGGAAACGCAAACTAACTTCTGCTAAAAACCCTCCAATCGCAGGTCCAATCATAAAGCCAAGTGACATGGAAGCACCTAGTAATCCCATTCCTTTTCCACGTTCTTCTTCAGTGGTAATATCCGCTACAAAAGCCATCATTGGTGGGATAATAAATGCTGAACCTACGCCACTAAAGAATCGTGCTAAAAAGAGAATCCATAAATCAGAAGCCATACCGAACATTAATTGAGATAAACCAAAGATCACTAAACCAACAATTATTAAATACTTTCGTCCAAATTTATCTGATAAATCACCTGCTAAAGGTGAAAATAAGAATTGTGAAAATGCAAACATCGCTATCAGAAAACCTAAAGCTTGTCCTGCCACACCAAACGTATCTAAGTATTCAGGCATGATTGGAATAATCAAACCGATTCCTGACATCGCAATAAACATATTAAACATCAGAATATAAAGTGCAAAGCGATTCGAATTACTCGCCATCATAACATCCTTCTTTCTGGCTCAAACTGTTTCGAGTATCTAAAAGTTTAACACAAAATAAAAAAAATGCCATTAGAAGACTTGGGTGAATATTTAGTTATATGTCAGTTGTTGAATCCCGTTTTTAGTTATAATTATGAGCTTCTCAGTTCGAAAAATCGCATTCTTGGTTAGAAGAATCGCCATCTCAGTTGTAATTATATAGAAAGCACGATTTCAAAAAAAGGCTATCTAATCAGCAAATGGCTGTGAAAGTGAAACGTGCAGCCCCAATTAGCACTGCGCCCGCTTCGCTAGGCAGGTGTTTCAGTTGGTGAGTGGTCGCTCAGTTAGAGATTTGGCGATCTTAGTTAAAAATTTGAGCTTCTCAGTTCGAAAAATCGCATTCTTGGTTAGAAGAATCGCCATCTCAGTTGTAATT
>JBFIXW010000272.1:0-1991 GCA_041605715.1 Paenisporosarcina sp. | reverse complement strand
TTTATTTTGTTTCTTAAAGAATCGAGAAAATGAATCATCAAGGTTTTTAAGTGAGGATTGAAAGGCAATGCTATCAACTTCTTTTAGCCATATTAATTCCTTTTTTTAATGTGTTAATTTAGCAGAACAAGAATGGTATTAAAACCTTTTACCCGTTTCTTTGAATCTATCATTTCATAGCCCTAAAAAGTGATTGAATACAAAACGACTGCATCCGATTGTTTTAGCAATGATTATTTCTTGTTCTGTGGTTGGATAGATCCGGAATTTGTATGCCTTCATGACTAACATGATTTCCACTCCTGACGACACGAATGTTTGTTCTCATTGTATCATCGTGAGGAAAGTTTTGGCTACCGCCAACCAACAATCATCTCCCACCTACTCATTAGGCTTCGCCTTTTCATTCCTTGAGGTAGGGGTCTTCTGTCGGATAACGATAAAAAAGAGAGGCATCCATTATGGATGCCTCTTCATATGTGTTAGTTAGATTTTAGTTACATTAGCAGCTTGTGGTCCACGGTTTCCATCTACTACTTCAAATTCAACCTTTTGACCTTCATCAAGCGTTTTAAAGCCTTCACCTTGAATAGCTGAGAAATGAACAAATACATCACTTTCTCCATCAATTTCGATAAAACCAAAGCCTTTTTCTGAATTAAACCATTTTACTGTACCTTGTTTCATGTGATTACCTCCAAAAATAAAGTGACAATTGAACTTTTTAGGAAAAAAAACACATATGCAATAGCAACCAGCCAACGCCGTCACTATAGAACATATGTGAATATTCGTTCCTGGATAAGTCATATCAATTGTTACGAATAGTATATCATTTCCAGTAGTAAAGTCAATGGAACTTAAACGAAAAAACTTATTATTCAGCTATTTAGAAATCAGTTTTTGGAGAACCATCTTTGAACCACAAGACACCGTGATATGTTTGTAAATCATCATCACATGCTTCACAAAACTCCTGTTCATCTTCTGTCCAAAAAGCCCAAAATGGTCCTTTTTCCGACCGTTCTTGAGGGTAACTGTTTCTGAATTCTTCTAGTATGGTCTCCAAGTATTTTCGAGCTTCAATATCAGTTGAAAATGTTTTTTTCTCAACGATGTATTCTTCCCATCCTGAAAACAACCACCATGGTTCATATCCCGCTTTCATGTATATGATTTCATTCATATATACACCCTCTGTTCCATGTAATATCTAATCTTAATTGTAGCAAATTGAGATGTGACGTCTAGAATTTCGACTTACCTAACAAAAATTCTATAACAATCAATCTTCTCCATTTCAATCCCCCATCTAATGAACTTAAATGATTACCTTTCCTTTATTCCACAACATATTACAAACTTGTTTTAACATGATTTTAAGAAAACAATAAGATTGATAATATTAGAAAATTAAGATAAGTTAAGGAGTAACAGGACAACCACAGCAAATATAAAAGTGATTGTTACTCAGGAGGTAACCTTATGAAAAAACGTGCTCATTTTATTATGCACGGAGATGTACAAGGTGTAGGTTTTCGTTTTCTAGCAAAACAAAAAGCGAATGAACTTCATTTAAGAGGATATTGTCGAGGTTACGAACAAAATGAAATCGTAATGGAACTCGAAGGTGAAGAAGAACAATTGGACTTATTCGTAGCGTACATTCAAAAAGGAGTTTCACCTTTAGCATCTATCACATCCTATTCTGTAACTTTCTTTGACGATGTAAAAGGATATCGTACAATGGAAACTGATATTGTCTGAAGGAATACTATCAAAACGAAACCTTTTAAGTCTTCATACGTAATTATATATAGGACTAAACAAGGAGGTATTCAACATGCTAAATGTTGCTTATTTTATAATACGACATCTAATAAGCTTCCCACTATTCATTACCTCTTGGATTTCTCTCCAACTAGGTGCTAATTTAAACTTGTTTATAGCTGGTT
This sequence comes from Paenisporosarcina sp., assembly GCA_041605715.1. GTDB lineage: Bacteria > Bacillota > Bacilli > Bacillales_A > Planococcaceae > Paenisporosarcina. The sequence continues at coordinate 36 of JBFIXW010000272.1, read as the reverse complement.
TAATTTCAGCTGGTGTTTATGCACTGTCAGTGAATG
>JBFIXW010000271.1:0-2051 GCA_041605715.1 Paenisporosarcina sp. | reverse complement strand
CGCAATAATTCTAATAACTGAGCATAAGCGTATTTGGTAAACTGCATTTCGACCCTCCATTAATAAATTCACTTGTCTTCCATCCAAGAAAACTTCTATTCGTCTAAGACAATACCATTTTAGAAACTCGTTTATTGAGTAAGTTGGATTAATTGTTCATTTACAACTTTGTAGTATCGATTACATTCTTTACACTTGTATTCATCTTTAAGGGGCATTCCACATTCACACACCCAGCCCATCTGTTTAGCAGATACACCTACTATTAAAGCAAAGTCTGGAACAGACTTTGTTACGACTGACCCCGATGCAATCATTGCCCATTTACCGATTGTGTTCCAAGCACCAAACTTAACTAGTGTATTTTTGAATCCTTCACCACCTTTCGGATATTTGCTTCTTGGAGTTAAATCATTTGTGAAAACCATTGAAGGTCCGCAGAAAACATAATCTTCTAATTCAACACCTTCATAGACCGATACATTGTTTTGAATTTTAACTCCATTTCCGATTTTTACATTATTCGAGATGTTGACGTTTTGACCAAGTGAACAATTTTTGCCTAATTGGGTCCCTTTTTGCACATGACAAAAATGTCAAACTTTCGTACCTTAGCCAATTGTCACATTTTCATCTATATAACTGCTCTCATGTACAAAACAATTCAAAAAGAGACCCTCCATAAAAAAAGAAAATTAATAATTTATCTCTTATAACAATTCGATTTTTTCTCGATTCTTAATATCCTTCAAGGCATTTTTCGTATCAAAAATGGCCTTCGCATGCTTCTGAACGAAAGAATAATCTACCTTGGTATGTGCAGTTGTGACAATCACTAAGTCAGCACTTTCAATTAGTAACTCTGATAAATCCACTTCTCCTTTTATGAGTTTTCCATGTTCAAGATATTCTGCAATATATGGATCATAATAACGAACTTTCGCACCTTCTTTTTCTAACTCTTCAATAACTCTAAGAGCAGGACTTTCTCTATAATCTTCAATATCTTGTTTATAAGCTACACCCAGTACTAAAACTTTTGATCCGTTTAAAGGTTTTTTATGTTTGTTTAAAATTTTACTTGCTCGTTCCACACAGTATTCAGGCATTCGATCATTGATCATCATGGACGATTCAATCATGGAAGTGTGAAATCCATACTCTCTCGCTTTCCATGATAAATAATACGGATCTAGTGGAATACAATGCCCTCCTAAACCTGGACCAGGATAAAATGCTTGAAATCCATATGGTTTAGATGCTGCTGCGTCTACCACTTCCCAGAAATTAATACCCATCTTATGACATAGAATGGATAATTCATTGACAAGTCCAATATTGACATTTCTGTACGTGTTTTCTAGTATTTTTTCCATTTCTGCTATAGCTGGAGAAGAAACGCGATGAATGGGCGCTTGTAATATACTTTCGTATAAACTAGCCGCGATATCTGTACATTTTTCTGTTATTCCCCCAACGACTTTCGGGGTATTTTTTGTTTTATAAATTAAATTTCCTGGATCCACACGTTCAGGTGAAAATGCAAGATAAAAATCGACACCACATTTAAGACCTGATGCTTCAAAAATCGGTTTAAGAAGTTCTTCTGTTGTACCAGGATAGGTTGTAGATTCTAAAACGATTAACATTCCTTTATGCAGATAAGGAACAATACTTTCTGCAGAAGCTTTCACATAACTAATATCCGGTTGCTTATAGAGGTCTAACGGTGTCGGCACACAAATACATACACAATCTGCCTGTGCGACCTGAGCAAAATCTGAGGTGGCCGTTAGGTATCCGGATTGTACGATTTGTTTAAGGTCTTCGTTCACGACATCTCCAATGTAATTGATACCGGAATTCACCATAATTATTTTAGAATCTTGTATATCAAATCCGATTGTCCGGTATCCCGCTTTTGCCTTCTCAACTGCCAGGGGAAGACCAACATAACCTAGACCTATGACCCCCAGTGTTGCTGTCTTATTAAGTAATTTTTCTTTTATAGTCTCCATTTTTTCCACCCACCACTTTTTTGAGCTTGCCAT
>JBFIXW010000270.1:0-2077 GCA_041605715.1 Paenisporosarcina sp. | reverse complement strand
ATGTAGAGGATACTGGAGGCTTGCATAACTATTATCATTACTGGGACTTTATTGATTATAGTGAAACGAAATCCGATACACGACTCGTAAACGAGGTTATGGAACTTCGAGGCTACAATCAAACCTATCAAAAAGATGTCAACAACACTTGGACGTATGATTATAAGAAAATAGAGACCATAAACAAAAATGGAGATGAATTTCCAACAGGAGAAGTATGGAAAAGCACTGAAACGTTTAATGAAAGTTATACAGAAGAATGGTTTGACTTTATCAGTGCCGAAGAAATCGCAGGGCAAAATGCAGAAGAAATCGCCAAGTACGGCGCACCTGCCAATGCAAAAATGCTCGGCATTAAAATTAACCGACCAGCTGCGTTTGATAACTATGTCGAACGCGAAAGAAACAAACATTTAATACAGGTTCAGCCTAAGATTCTTAGCTCAACAAACAATCACAATATTAATCCTTTTACAAAGTCTTTGAACAGCTTTAAGGGGATTGGTGAAGGTCTTGTTAGACAAGTAGGGAAGGGAATAAAATCAGGATATAGTATATTAACTAAAGCAATTGATAAGGTAATTATTACAAAAGAAGAGCATTATGCTAGGAATGAGATTAATGAAAAAAGACTAAAAGAAATGAATGTTACGGTTGACGAAATTATTAATTCTTGGAACAAAGCTAAAGAAGATGAAGATGTGTATCATGAAAATACAAGTGAATTTAATAATAAGTATTGGTCGCCAGATGGACATGTTGAAGTGGTAATAAATGAAGAAGATAAAAATAATCCTTTTATTGTAACTGATCCTAGAGATATGGGAACATACAATATTAGAAAGGGAGTAGGACCCGGTCATATATACTATGACATGTTACCATACTGGATTTGGGGGAACACACCTAATGATCCAACTGCCTTTAGATATAGGGTTGCAGGGCCATATTATGGATCGCTGTTGCCACGAGGATATACATTAATACTTCATTGAGGTGAGAAAAGTGAAAAAAATTAGAAACTTTTTAATTGTATTAGTTCACTATTTTTTATGGGGAATTGAAGATTTTATACCATTCTCATGGGGATGGGCCTATAGTACAGCATCACATATATATCACTTATTCCTGTTAATTTCAGCGATTGTATTTACAGTAATCTTTTTTAAGAAGAAAAGGTTTGTTTCTTTTATATTTTTGCTACTTTACTCGTTATTTATGGCGTTAAATATTATAGGAACTACTCAAGGCCTTTAAAGAAGAAAACCAGGTGCCGGGCCCGTTCCAAAATTTGGATGGTGCCTGCGCCATTAATTCACTAGCTGGGTAAGGAATTATGAGAGTCACGCTGATGTACAATGGCATCCCGACGGGAAACAGGTAGGTTATATTTCTGACAATAAAATTTACGTTTATGATTTAACTGAGAAAACCAAGAAACTTATCTATTTAAGTGAAAAAGGGAATATAATTGATAGTATAACCTGGTCTCCCAATGGACAGTGGATGGCATTCCGAGAAGGAAACTATAAAACTGGGAACGGATTGTATGTAGTATCCCAAAATGGTGAAAATAAAGAGCAACTAATAGAAAAAAGCAATATAGCTTATCTTTCTTGGTCCCCAACTGGGAAAGAAATCGCTATCACAACCATTGGTAGTCCTGGAAGTAACGAGCTTTACTTATTTGAACTACCTGAAAAATATAGATGATTTATTAATAACAATTAAAGATACAAGACCTTGAGGAGTGATTGACACTTTCTCAAGGTTTTTCTCTGACATCACGTAAAATGTTCGGCCTACACGGCTTATCTAATCCTTCGTACGACCCGAACTTAAAGACAACCGGTGGTCTGCTTTACTATCAATATGATGGACAACGAAATGTATCGGAAGTCACTGACCGACATGGTGATTTAATCGAGCATTACCGATACGATGCGTTTGGAGGTATTTTCACAGGCACCACTTCATCATACAACCATCACGGGTACACAGGTATGCGTTATGATGGTAAGACCGGACTAGTGGACCTAAATGCACGATGGTACAATCCAACGGCCGGTAAATTTAT
>JBFIXW010000269.1:0-2082 GCA_041605715.1 Paenisporosarcina sp. | reverse complement strand
CATCTAAACGACTTATTATCTGAAGTCTACTTCTATTTAGACGGTAATACTTACTTTACTAGAATAGATAGGTTTTCCTGTTTCATTTTTCAAGTGTGTGCTAATACGTTCGATATCGGTGCTGAAAACTCGGTCTTCATCTATCGACGGTGTAAATGAGCGATATTCATCCCACTTGCCTTGGAGTGAAGGCGACATTTTATTTTTCCCACGGTATTCCGTTCCTTGAAGTGCGCAGAATGCTTCGATTGCTAGAACACGACGAGCATTTTGAATCATCATCCCAGCGTGACGTGCGCCGATCGTTCCCATACTGACATGATCTTCTTGATTTGCAGAAGATGGGATTGAATCCACTGAAGCTGGATGGGCCAAGGTTTTATTCTCAGAAACTAAGCTTGCCGCTGCATATTGTAGAATCATTGCGCCAGACTGCAGTCCAGGTTGTGGACTTAAAAATGGTGGCAGTCCTTCGTTTAATTGTGGGTTGACTAAGCGTTCAATGCGTCGTTCTGACACATTCGCTAATTCAGCTACAGATAGCTTTAAGAAATCCATGGCAAAAGCGATTGGCTGCCCGTGGAAATTTCCACCTGAAATAATGACTTCCCCATCTTCAAAGATCAGGGGATTGTCAGTTGCTGCATTCATTTCAATTTCAAGCTTTTCTTTCACATAGCCTAGTACTTGCCAACTAGCTCCGTGAATTTGAGGAATGCAACGCAGAGAATAGGCATCTTGAACTCGTTTCTCACCTTGTTTCGTAACAAGTTGACTTCCTTCGAGCCATTCGAGCATTCTTCTTGCAACGTCCACTTGTTCAACATAACCTCTTGCTTGATGCACTGCAGGATGGAAAGCGTCTGTAATGCCATGAAGTGCTTCCATTGTCATGGCTGCAATCCACTCACTTTGGTAAGCCAGTGTTTCTGCCTCCAACCAATTAACCACACCTTGAGCTGTCATTGCTTGTGTACCATTAATTAAAGCAAGTCCTTCTTTTGCTTCAAGCACTAGTGGATCGAGTCCGTGTTCGTCCCACACTTGTTTCGCAGCTACTTGCTCTCCATCTTTCCACACGAAACCTTCTCCAACTAACACAATCGCTAGATGAGAAAGTGGCGCTAAGTCACCGGATGCACCAAGCGAGCCTTGTGACGGAATAACAGGATGAATTGAATGATTCACCATATAAGCTAAACGCTTTAATACGTCTACTCGAATTCCCGAAAATCCTTTTAATAAGGCATTTAAACGAAGCACAACCATAGCACGAGACACTCGTTCTTCAAACGGCTCTCCAATTCCGCAAGCATGTGAACGAATCAAATGTAACTGCAGCGCATGCACATCTTCCTCATCGATACTAACGTCACTGAACTTACCGAATCCTGTGTTGATGCCATAAACGGTTCTACCTTCGCTTACAATTCGCTCAACCGCTTCCCTACTTTTTTGTACACGAGCTAATGCTTCTGTATCTAAATCAACTTTTTCACTTTTATATAAAATAGAACGCATTTCTTCTAAGTGTAAATTTTCGCCTGTTAACAAAACCATATGAAACACCCCTTTATAACGAGTATAAAGGCGGCTATCCGTTACTTCAATTATTATTTTCCAAATTATAACAAACTACAGTGGTAGTGTATTACCTTGGTAAAGTGTTACTATGGAGAATATTCACATTTTTTAAAGGGGGATTCAACAATGAAATGGCAAACAATGTTTGATTATCACCAATGGGCAACTCAGAAATTATTAGATCATGTCGGTTCTCAAGGTGAGGAAATGTATCATCGAGAAGCGAAAAATTCATTTCCTACAATAAGTAAAACATTCTCTCATGTTCTCAGTGTTGACTATTTATGGTTTAAGAGATTACAAGGCGTTGAGAAGCCTGAATGGAAAGAATTTGACGTTAGTACAGTCGACTTAACTAAACAAGCTTTTTCTGATTTGCATCAGGAAATGGAAGTGTTTCTTTCATCTCTATCAGAAGAAGATTGGAAAGCTACCATTAATTTCACGAATATTAAAGGTGATCCATTTTCAAATATTCGTGAGGACATGTTCTTCACT
>JBFIXW010000268.1:0-2084 GCA_041605715.1 Paenisporosarcina sp. | reverse complement strand
CTGAAAGTCGTTTTGGAAAGAGCTAAAACATACAGCGTTCCAAAAACAATTGTAGATCGTGCCATTGAAAAGGCTAAAGGTGGATCAGAAGAAAGTTACGATGAATTACGTTATGAAGGTTTTGGTCCAAACGGGTCGATGGTCATCGTGGATGCTTTAACAAACAACGTAAACCGTACAGCATCTGATGTTCGTGCAGCATTTGGGAAAAATGGTGGGAACATGGGTGTGAGTGGTTCTGTTGCGTACATGTTTGATGCTACCGCTGTTATTGGAATCGAAGGAAAATCCGCTGATGAAGTATTTGAATTATTAGTAGAAGCTGACGTAGATGTTCGTGACGTGTTGGAAGAAGATGAGTCTGTCATTGTTTATGCAGAACCGGATCAATTCCACGCTGTTCAAGAAGCGTTCAAAAACATAGGTATTACTGATTTCACAGTAGCTGAACTAACGATGTTAGCTCAAAATGATATTACGCTTGAAGCAGATACACAAGCTCAATTCGAGAAAATGATTGATGCGATTGAAGATTTAGAAGATGTACAACAGGTGTATCATAACGTGGATTTAGGCGAATAAAACCTTGAAACGAGTAAAATCATAATAAAAAGCAATTCCGTATGGTTCATAGCCTCCGCGGAATTGCTTTTTATGTTTTTGATCTGTCATATACAGCTGTTCTTGTTTAGATTTTGTTTTTCTGACATGAGTACTCATCACATGTTGTCCTCTCAACTCAGAAGCATCACGGCCAGTGTTACGCAACTGGTGAGCACGCTTTTTACTAGCATTCGATTTTGCCATCGTTTCCACTCCTTTAGAAATACTTACTTCTCTAGCTTATGATATTCATCGTAATTGTTCAAATTGTAGATTCAGAAAATGATAAGAGAATTGGAAAAGGGACATGCCATTTAAGACATGTCCCTTTGATTCATAAGATAACATAAAGCTCTGAATGATATTTTTCATCCCGATTATTCGGGGAATAATTTCCTAAGAAAGTGTTCCTTGCTTTCCGTGCCGCGGTCATTTGTCCACTGGGTGTGTTCCTTAAGCAACGTAAACCCTACCTTCTTTTACGTCCTTGCGACCCTATAGTCGCGCCAGTGTGAATAAGTTTAATCAAATACATCGAGTAGATGCCAGAATTTCAAATCTTAATTGCTACCTTACTTGTTAACTTAACTATTTTGACACATATATGACAAAAAGTCAATGCTTGTCCCTTATATTCCCACTCGAGTGAGTTTTCTTCAAAATTAATTTTCAAACTGCTATACTTTCTCCTAACGTACTTTTAAGGAGGACGACTCATATGACGACAAATTTACAAGCGACCACTACCTTACATAATGGAGTGGAAATGCCGTGGTTCGGCCTAGGCGTATTTAAAGTAGAAGAAGGACCAAGTGTTATAGATGCCGTTAAAACTGCTATTAAAAATGGCTATAGAAGTATTGATACAGCTGCTATTTATAAAAATGAAGAAGGCGTAGGGCAAGGGATTCGAGAAGGAATAAAAGAAGCGGGGATCTCTAGAGAAGATTTATTTATCACATCTAAAGTGTGGAATTCTGATTTCGGCTACGAAACAACTTTAGCTGCTTATGAAGAAAGTTTGAAAAAACTTGGACTTGAATATTTAGATTTATATTTAATTCATTGGCCCGTTGAAGGGAAATACAAAGAGACGTGGCGTGCTTTAGAAACGATTTATAAAGAAAATCGAGTAAAAGCGATCGGGGTTAGTAATTTCCACGTCCATCATTTAAAAGATGTGTTAGCTGATGCGGAAATTGTTCCAATGGTTAATCAGGTCGAATATCACCCAAGCTTAACGCAAAAAGAATTACAAGCATTCTGTAAAGAAAATAAGATTCAACTTGAAGCTTGGTCTCCATTAATGCAAGGGAAACTGTTAGAAGAACCTACATTAAAGGAAATCTCACAGACGTATAATAAATCAGTAGCACAAATTATATTGCGCTGGGATTTACAAAATGAAGTGGTAACCATTCCAAAATCGATTAACGAAAGTCGAATCATTGAAAATGCTTCTATTTTCGATTTTGAACTAT
>JBFIXW010000267.1:0-2121 GCA_041605715.1 Paenisporosarcina sp. | reverse complement strand
TGTGCCAGCCTCAAAGTGTGCATTCTACATTTCGGCGGTGACATTCAAGGATTCATATGTCTCATTCTATATTTGACGAGCAACATTCTAGGATTCGCAAGACCTATTCAAGGATTCAAGTGTCACATTCTAGTATTCACGATTTCCACACAATTTGAACTCCTACAAGTGGTGCCAGTTTGAGAATTGAACTGGCACGTTTGCTGGTGTTAGTGTGTCAGACTAAAAGTGTGCATTCTCCATTTCGGTGGTGACATTCAATGATTCATATGTCTCTTTCTACATTTGACGAGCAACATTCTAGGATTCGCAAGGTCTATTCAAGGATTCACGTGTCACATTCTAGTATTCACGATTTCCACACAATTTGAACTCCTACAAATCGTGCCAGTTTGAGAATTAAATTGGCACAATAACTGTTGCTAGTATGCCAACTTTATAGTGTGCATTCTCCATTTCGCGTGAGGAATTCAAGTTATTACTTTTAAAACAGAAATCGGTCATATAAATTGAATAAGTAAATGTTAAAAGAAACTATTATTATCAATATTATAGTAATCTATAAAACAATTTTAATTCGTATATATTCGTATACAACCATAGTCCCGAATGGAAGTTTTAAAATATAGGTTAAAGGGAACACATTGAAATAGGTAGGAGAAATACTAATTATAGTATAATTTCTATACATAAAAGGGGGTGTTCAGGATGGTTACGCATAAAAGTTCGCAGTATTTTAATCAATTGGATAAAGTGGCAGAAGATGTCATAACTTTACTAAGTGAAACAATGGATGTTAACACAATATTTTTAGCAAGTAATGATGGGTACTCCAATTTTATCGTTAAAGCTTTTAACCGAAAAGCAGCCTTATTAAAAGAAGGAGAGAAAACTCCTTTTGAAGATGTTTTGTGTAAACTCGTGGTTGATAATGATTCAGAACCTATCGTTATTACCAATCTAGCTGAAAATACCTTGACGTTTAATCATCCTGTCACCTTAAACGTTGGAAATGGGTGTTTTATAGGAGCACCTATTTACAAAAATAATGGAGAAATTTACGGTACAATTTGTGCTTTCGATACTAAACCTTATGATTTTACCGCTTACGATGTTCGACTGATTAAAACGTTAAGTTCTTTATTAAGTCAAACAATCATCCTGGAAGATTTGATGTTACATGATCATTTAACAGGACTGTTCAATAGCTTTTATTTAAAAGAATTTTTTAAACAAGAAAAAGAGGCGGGTAAACAGTACAGTCTACTTTATGTCGATTTAGACCGATTTAAAGAAGTCAACGATGAGTATGGGCATGATGTTGGCGATGAATTGCTGAAGAAAATTGCGTCTCTATTCAAAAAGACTGCTCCAAACGATAGTGTAGTAGCTCGGATTGGCGGCGACGAATTTGTCTTCCTCATCCCTGTCTCTTCAGTAGAAATGATAGAAGCAAAAAAAGTTACTGCCGACTTATTTGAATTACTGAAAACACAAACGATTGAAATAGAAGGAAAACAATTGTCGATCTCGGCAAGTATCGGTATGACATACGCACATCCAGACAAACAGTTAAAAGAAATTATGAAAGAAGCAGACACGGCCATGTATGTGGCCAAGGGAAATGGAAGAAGTCAGTTGCAAGTTCATTAGATCTAGTTTCGAAGAGATTGTTTATAGGTGTAGAATCTGCAATTTGTAATCATAACTTAAAAAACTCAGATCCCCTTTTAATGGGAATCTGAGTTTTTGGTTTTATAAATGATAAACCCAATCAATGCGCCAATAACTCCAGGAATTAACCAACCTATCCCCTCCGTATAAAGTGGAATATATCCTAAAATATCCTCAACTGCTGGGGGAATAATTTTTGCTGCTTTTAAGCCATCAAAAATACTGATAAAACTTGTAAAAATCAATGCCAATGCATAAACAATGGGTGAGCGATCAAACGATCGATCTACAAATGACAACAACATTAAGACAATCGCCAATGGATAAATTGCCAACAATACAGGAACAGAGAAGTTAATCAGTTGCGTCAATCCTACATTTGCAAATAAAGCACTGAAACCTGAGAAAATAAAAACGAATGAACGATACGAAAGTGAAGGAACAAGC
>JBFIXW010000266.1:0-2160 GCA_041605715.1 Paenisporosarcina sp. | reverse complement strand
GCAAACCTTGGTGCTATTTCATCGTTGGTCGGCAGCCAGGATTTGATTCTTTTCGATCGTGAGAGCCATTCCTCTATTATTAACGGCGTCAGGTTATCCAGCGCGAAAAAGTGGATTTCCTTTAAACATAACGACGTTGTCGATCTCGAGAAGAAATTGAGCCGCTATCAAGGAATGTTCGAAAATATCTTTGTCATCGTTGAATCGGCGTATTCAATGAGTGGCGATTTGGCCCCATTGAAAGAAATGGTCCAGTTAAAAAAAATGCACAAATTTTATTTGTATGTAGATGAAGCTCACACATTCGGAATTTATGGAGATAAGGGACAAGGATATTGTCATGATCAAGGAGTAAGTGACGAAGTTGATTTTATTATGTCCACTTTATCGAAAGCTACGGCTTCTATTGGTGGTTTCCTTGCTGCCGACAAAAAATATTGCGCATTGCTACGTTTTTCCGATTCCTATTTATTCCAAGCTTGCTTAACACCGGCTGATGCTGGAGTCATTTTAGCTGCGCTTGAAGAAATTGAAAATAATCCTTCGTTAATCCGTGAACTTCATGAAAGAAACAATTACATGCGGAATTTATTAACGTCTAAAGGGTTTGATCTGAAAGAAAGCAAAAGTCCCATTATTCCGGTATTTATCGAAGATCACAATAAATTGAGATTGGTTGTAAATGATCTTTATCTGCAAGGTATATATTCGACACCGATTTTTTATCCAGCAGTAAAAATGAAGCAGGGAAGAATTCGATTGATCGTCAATTGTAATCATACGAAAGAGCAGATTGATTATACCGTTGAAACTTTGGAAAGTGTTTGTCGTAAACATGGAGTTGCTGGAGATTATGAAAACAGGCTCGTTGATGTGGTTGGGAGTCAGTGAACTTATGGCTAAACATAGAGACCGACTTGAATTGTCATTTCATCCATGGAGCTTAAGTTTTCGGGACCCATCATTAGAGGACGATTTTAAGACCTATAATGATAACGAAGTACGGATTTTTACCCAAGTGGGGATTATCTTGTCCTATTTTGCCTGGCTTGCTTTAGGCATATATTCATTTGTAAGTTTAGAACAATATTTTCCGGATATTGCAAAAGTGGTCATTTTTTTATTGTATCCGGTATTTACTTTGAATTTAATCGTTTTGTACTCACCCCAATTTGCAAAATATTATCAATCGATGACAGCAATTTCGAATGGGGTTGCAGGCCTGAGCATCGTATATATTGGCCACAGTGTATTACAAAATGATATTTTGGTCATTTGTGGAATAACGGTCGTTAGTTTATTTTCTTTCTTTATTTTAAGACAACGTTTTAAAATTGCTGTTGTGACGACCCTTTTTTATGTGACCATTTACCAAATTACATTGTTTGGAACAAGTGAGGGCGGCATGTTCTCGTTATTTCTTTGGGTGCTTGTGTTTACTTGTATCGTGGGCGGAAATATTTTAGAACGGGCAAACCGGAAAACCTTTTTTCAAAACAAGCTGCGACGCATAGCGGAGGCTGAAAACCGGGACAAAGATGAGTATTTGAATAATATGTTCAACCTCGTGTCCGTACCGATTATTGTTGCGGAAGAAAATCATCAAATTTTAGAAACCAATCCAGCTTCAAATCATCTTTTTGGCGAACATCAGCGTTTTTTAGGCGAACTGATAGCACCAACCGAAAGTCGTCGGATCTCCTTATTCAAAGACTTTTTAAAGCGTACGCCAATCCACAACTTCGAAGCAGAGTTAGTGAACAAAGACGGTCATATCATTTCGACGTTGATCAATGTGAACTTTGTCGAAAGAGAAGGGCAGAAGATGTCGATTTGTGCCATCCAGGATATTTCCGATCGTAAAAGGGCGGAAGAAAAAAGCATTTATCTGGCCTATCACGATGCATTGACGGGACTTCCTAACCGACTGCAATTCAAAGAAAAACTCGAACATTTTGTCGAGACGGACAGTCACATTGCGGTATTGTTCATTGACTTGGACAAGTTCAAAATGATTAATGATACACGTGGACATACGGTTGGTGACAAACTATTGCAGCAAGTTGCACAGCGTTTGATCAAGTCTGTATCTGATGAGGACATGGTTTCCCGCATAGGCGGCGATGAATTTACAGTAATCTTAAAAGATAAGACAAAACT
>JBFIXW010000265.1:0-2162 GCA_041605715.1 Paenisporosarcina sp. | reverse complement strand
TATGAACTTCTTGCCAAAGCATATTGACAACTTACGAGAAAAAGAACCAGAGCGTCATATCCTGGTTCATCCTGAATGCACATATGAAGTTGTTCAAGCATCTGATTACGCAGGTTCAACGAAATATATCATCGATATGATCGAAGCATCTGAGTCCGGCTCTAAATGGGCAATCGGTACAGAGATGAACTTAGTAAATCGTTTGATTTCTACCTATCCTGACCGTGACATCGTCTCACTAAACCCATTTATGTGCCCTTGCTTAACAATGAACCGAATCGATTTACCCCACTTAACATGGGCGTTAGAAGAGCTTGTAGAAGGTCGTATTATAAACCAAATCACTGTTGATCATAAAACAGCTGTCGAAGCTAAAATGGCTTTGGAAAAAATGCTTTAAACTTTAACCCATTCCATTCATTTGGAATGGGTATATTAGTATTACTAAATTAGCTCTTTGATTTTTCCACAGTCTACAATTTCGACATAAAAAAACAAACACCCTTTAGGAGAGTCTAAGATTGATGACAAAAGTATATTAGTCTTAATTCATTTTTTTAAAGGTATATTACCTATATCAGAAACATCTTTATGTTCGTATCTTTTTACTTCTAAACCTGGTATTCGTAAAGTAATTGTATCTAAACCATACGGAGGCATTAGTGCCCCTTTATAAGTAACAATTTGAATTGTTATATCATATTCATCTTCATTCTCATTCCAGATAATATCAGTTATTCTTTGAGAATCAAACAACCTTTCCTCACCATAATACGTTTTTGTTGCCCCAAGTATCTCTTTACCAATTGCTCTCAAAAATGCCTTTTCAAGTATAATTTCACTACCAACAGTAGGAAGTTTTTTTTCTTCCCTTTTGAGTACTTTCCACTGGTCGTTTTCTTTTTTTAAGGTATATAAGATATTCAATCCATCCAACTTGACTGCGTGTATAAAAGCAAAATTTTCTTTTACATAAACCCTTGGTTCACTAACCCATTGCCTCACATCTCTTGTTAATATCGTTAAAATCGTTTTACCTAAAGGTGAAACTTGTCCTTTATCATTGTAAAAGGGAAAATCTCCAAAGGTATATAATTCCTCAAATCCATTTAAGTTAACATCAAAATAATACATATTAATAAAATTTTGATTGGGTGCTTCTTGTTTTATAGCATCTTCAAGTAAATTCTCTCTTGTTGTTTTTGTTTTTGTAGAAAGATTTGCATAAATTATTGTCGATGTAGTCATTAAAATCACGAATATTAAAAATGTAACTATTTTTTTCATTTAATCACCTACTCAACTGATTTTGTAGGTACTATGCCCAATGAAAATAATAATATTCTTCAAGTAAACTGCAACGATTAATGACAAAAGGATATAACAATACTCTTCTTATTATTTAGTTATAGTATGAAATATTTGGGTATAGGACAATTAATTTTTTTGATTAGTCTCTTTATGTCATCTTATTATAAGGATAAGGCTTGGAGATATATGTCTCCAAGCCTTATTTGCGTGCTATATTACGTTTCTAACAGCTTACAAATTTTAATGCGAATTTAAATGTTTAAAGATATTTATCTCTAATTCTGTTGATTGAAATGGAGGCGGCGACTCCAGCGGAAACAGCACGAACTGAAGACCCTGGACTGAGCTTCGCGAAGGAAGCGGCTGAAGTCGTGCCCGCGGAAAGCGTCCGCCGCAATGAAAATCAAACTTTTTTATATGAATTCTATTTTGAGATTATGCAATATTTACTTCCTTGGTTTGTCTAAAGACTTATATTATGGATGGCAGTTTCTACTTCATTTAGCCAAAGCTTGGTCTTTTAATGAACGACGTAGGATCTTACCTGTCGTATTCTTCGGCAACTCTTCTAAAAACTCGAATTGTCTAGGAATCTTGTATTTCGCTAAGTGCTCTGCACAGTACGCATGAAGGTCTTCGCTTGTCACACTCACATCTTTAACCACTACATACGCATGAACTGCTTCTCCGAAGTCTGCATCAGGCATACCAATAATAGCAGCCTCAACCACGTCTGGATGCGCAAATAACACTTCTTCCACTTCTCGTGGATAAACATTAAAGCCACCGACAATAACTAAATCTTTCTTACGATCAACGATGTAGAAGTAACCTTCTTCATCCATTTTCGC
>JBFIXW010000264.1:0-2169 GCA_041605715.1 Paenisporosarcina sp. | reverse complement strand
TATGTACAGGGACCTGAGGAGTTTCAGTAACTGGAAATAAGCAGCTCTCAATCATCATTTTCGATACTGCTCCTGAATTATTTCGATGTTTTATGGCATCTAGAAATCGAAACCATCTCAAATAAGGGTTGAGGTATTTCGTTGCCACACTTTTGAAACACTTCATCCAGTTCAAGAGACTTCCATGTTATCTGTTCACATTTTGAAAATGATAGAGTCCCTTAACCCGCACCTCACCAATTGATTTAAACGCATAGTGGTTGATTCCTTATTCTCTGGCGTAAGTTATGAAAGCTCGCCACGCATATGTGTATAAAACGGTTTCGTAAGAGAGCTTAGCGCCATATTGGTGATATCAGTGAAGGTCTTTAAGCAATCCTTGCATCGGTAGCGTTGGCGGTTCGTTTTCTTACCTACTTATACAACATACTTACCGAACTGGACAGATTGTTTGGACTGACAGTGAGGACAGGTCTAGCCGTCCTTGTATTTTAGATCTCGGATCTTCTCAAATAAAAGTTCTTGTGGTGAAAGTGGTGTGACAGACTGGGGCAAGAACTGTATTAGCCTTCAGGGAAGTAGTATTCAACAAAAGCAGTTACTCTGAAATGGGAAAATATTTTTTCAGTTTCGTTAGGTGTTATTTTGAATTTAATTAATTATTTCTTGAATAGAATTAAAGAATTTATAAAAATTAATTAAGAGGGTCTTACAATTACAATGAAAATAGTAGTATATGAGAATAATGTTTAATTTAAGTGCAATACGGCAGAGTGAAAACAAAGTGATTTATCTTCAGTGATGCCTTTTGGAACTTGCTTTATACAACAGATTCAACTAATATGAAATTTGATTCTTCAGGGGAAATGAAAGGGTGTGCAAAATGGAAATAAACCCATGGTTAATGGTAATTATCATTTTCTCGATTAACATAGTGTACGTATCCTTTTTCACGATACGGATGATTATGACGTTAAAGGGCTATCGTTACTTAGCGGCGTTGGTCAGTATGGTGGAGGTAGTAATCTATATAGTTGGACTAGGTTTGGTTTTAGATAATCTCGATCAGATTCAAAATCTAGTAGCGTATGCAATCGGGTATGGTTCCGGTGTAATTGTCGGTTCCAAAATTGAGGAAAAAATGGCATTAGGCTATATCACTGTCAACGTGATAACGAGTGAAAAAAGTCAGGAGCTACCAAAAGCCTTGCGCACAAAGGGATATGGAGTCACCGATTGGTCTGCAAATGGCATGGATGGAGACCGTCAGTCGATGCAGATTCTCACTCCGCGGAAAATGGAATTGAAGCTTTACGCAACAATTAAAGAAATTGATCCAAAAGCGTTTATCATCGCTTATGAGCCTAAAACGATACATGGCGGCTTTTGGGTCAAGCAAGTCAAAAAGGGGAAACTGTATAAATGAGTAAAAAAACGATATGGTTTGAAGTTGAAGAAGACGAGACGATTGAGCAATGTTTGGAACGGATGCGGTCGGCAGGTTATATGGCCGCTGGAAGAAAAGAAGAACCGTTATTTGAGGAAATTGATGGTCATCCGGTTCCTATTAGGCAAATTGTAAAATTTAAAGGTATTAAAATAGTAGAATGAAGTTAATGACTGTAAATATCCGAACTATAATATATTCTGATAAATTAATGTTCGGATTTATTTATTGACTAGTAAATAATGAGTTGTTATGATGAATGAGGATACCCCATATATGCAGAGGAATTGGCTTCTGCGTTTCTACCAAGACACCGGAATGTCTGGACTATGCGGGAAAGCACCTTACGGAGACTTGGCGAAGGATGTGCGTTTTTATGCCATCATTTTTAAATTCGTTCATATTCAACAAGCCCTTAAGTAAACTGCTTTTCACGTAATGTGAGCAGTTTATTTGAGGGCTTTTATACGTTTAAAGGAGATGTATTTTTATATGAATCCGCGAATCGGCGTCATTATGGGAAGTTCAAGCGATTGGGAAACAATGAAACATGCATGTGATGTATTGGATGAATTGCGTATCGGTTACGAGAAACAAGTGATTTCCGCTCATCGGACACCCGATTTGATGTTCTCTTATGCGGAAGAAGCAAGAGCTCGTGGATTACATGTAATTATTGCAGGAGCAGGCGGCGCAGCGCACTTGCCAGGGATGGTTGCCGC
>JBFIXW010000263.1:0-2179 GCA_041605715.1 Paenisporosarcina sp. | reverse complement strand
TGACCGAGGCGGCGGTGCGACATCACCTATCGGAATATTTACAGGAGACTTTGTGTTTGTTGGCGACGTTGGACGTCCAGATTTATTGGAAAAAGCAGCAGGGGTTGCCGACACAGCAGATTCCGGTGCGCGCGATATGTTTAAATCGGTTCAGCGCTTTAAGGAACTTCCTGATTATATGATGGTGTGGCCAGCTCATGGTGCTGGTTCAGCTTGTGGGAAATCGCTTGGCGCAGTCCCATCATCAACAGTAGGTTATGAAAAACAATTCAACTGGGCAATGAAAGAAAAAAATGAAGAAGCGTTTGTAAAAGAATTATTACAAGACCAACCAGAAGCACCTGTTTACTTTGCTGAAATGAAAAAAGTAAACAAAATGGGACCAGCTATAATAGAAGACAAAACAGTTCCAGTACTCACATCAAAAGAAGAGTTTGTACAAGAATTACAAAACTCAAATACATTCGTATTAGATACTCGTCCAGCAAACTTAGTGGAAAAAACACTTGTTCCTGGCGCAATTAACATTCCATTTAACAAAGCGTTCACGAATTGGGCGGGTTGGTTAATTAGCTATGATGAGCAAATGGTTATTATCGCAGAAGAATCTCAGCGTGAAGATATTGTCGATTCATTGCAATCCATTCACTTGGATGCTGTCAAAGCGTTTGTGGATCCATCTTTATTGAATGAAATGGACCTAACAACCTATGAAACATTATCGGTGGATGAGTTTAAAGAAGAAATGCCAAATGGTTATGTCATGGACGTTCGAAATGATACGGAGTGGAGTGAAGGACATATTGATGGCGCACATCACCATTTCCTTGGGAAACTTCGCGATACAACAATTCCAAAAGACACACCCATTTTGATGCACTGTCAAGGTGGTGCGCGCTCAGCAATTGGCGCAACTGTATTAAAATCTTTAGGTTTTGAAAATGTGAAGCATATGGCTGGCGGATACGGCGCTTATAAAAAAGCATAACTTAGGAGGAATTTAATATGAATAATGAAGTAACGGTGTACTCAACTAATACATGTCCATATTGCGACATGATGAAAAGTTTTTTAAATCAAAATAATGTTTCCTTTACTGAAGTCAATGTACAAACAGATCAAGCAGCAGCACAAAAATTGGTCGAAACAACTGGTCAAATGGGTGTACCTCAAACGAATATTAATGGCCAATGGGTTCTTGGATTTGACCCAGACAAAGTGCTAGCTTTAATCAAAGCATAACGAAATGAGCGATGCAAAATGGTTTATTCAAAACAAATAGTGAATCGATTGAACCGAGTGGATGGTCAACTCCACGGCGTTCTTCGAATGATCGATGGGGCGCAGGAATGTAGCGATGTGGTAACGCAGTTGAGCGCGATTAAAAGCGCGCTTGACCGCACCATCGGTTTAATTGTTAGTGAAAATTTAGAAAAATGTGTAAGAGAAAGCATGGCAGATGGACAAGCTTCAGATGAACATGTGAAACAAGCAGTTCAATTACTCATGAAAAGTAGATAGGGGATAGGGAAATGGAATGGATCTTAATCGGAGCTGTCATCGCGTTTGTTATCTGGCGCATGATGCCAGCAAAAGGCGTAAAAACAATTTCAACAACGGATTTAAAAGGAAAGCTAAATGACAAAGGGACACAATTTGTAGATGTTCGCACACCAGGTGAATTTAAAGGTCGTCATATCTCACAATTCCAAAACATCCCACTTGATCAGCTTCCAGCTAAACTAAGCAAGCTAGATCCACAAAAAGAGACGTACGTTATTTGCCAAAGCGGTATGCGTAGTTCACGTGCAACTGGCATTCTAAAAAAAGCTGGATTTACAAACGTTATTAACGTTCGCGGTGGAATGAGCCAGTGGCAATAAATAAATAAGCAACCAAAAAGACTGCTAATCTTCATTGGGATTAGCAGTCTTTTGGTTATTCACACTGAACAGAAAAGAACAAGCTTATCACTTGAGAGAACCAGCTTATTTTCAACATGGTTCACTATCATCAACGGAGAGTAAAAAGCTAATTTGGGCTGCTAAAGCAGCCAATTTATAAAAGTAACTCTTTCATTTGTCATTAGTTTCTAGTGCTCTCCCTTTGAGCGAATAACTGAGTATTGTAAACGAATAAGCAGTAAATCCTATCTCTGACACAGATGGTATTTATTCCT
>JBFIXW010000262.1:0-2187 GCA_041605715.1 Paenisporosarcina sp. | reverse complement strand
TTACCAGGAGTAGGTTGGATGCCTTTTGAGCCGACAATTGGTTTTAGTGGAGCGGGTACTATTGATTTTGACGTTGAGTTTGACTCAACAGAAGCACCAGAACCAGTAACCCCTGAGCAAGCAGACAAACCAGACGCAGCCGAAAAAGCAAAAGATGAAACGATTTCAGAACGATTTTCAGAAATGTTGAAGGATGCATTGTCATGGATTTCAGACAATAAATTCAAAATACTAATTTGGCTTGCAGTTGGACTTGCTGTTATCGCGTTACTTTACCGTATTCGTAAAAGGTGGATGCCCAAATTATTGGTACCATATTACCGATTACGTAAAGAAAACTGGAATTCGTTCGAACAAAGTTACCACCATTTGTTAAAACAACTAGCTTTATATGGCATTGAACGAAGAGATGGCCAAACGTTGAAAACGTACGCTAAATATGTGGATTCTTTCTTTGGATCGAATGACATGAGAGATTTAACAAAAGCTTATGAAAAAGGATTTTATGGTGGGAATATTGATAAGCATGAATGGGCTAAACTAAGAGAAAGTTGGGAATATTTAATCAATCGGACTAGCGGTTGATTTTACACCAAACTACCTGTAAAATTGAAAAAAATTATACAGACCGGTTTGCCCTCATATATGTCCGAAGATATGGTTCGGATGTCTCTACCAAGTTGCCGAAAATGACTTGACTATGAAGGCGGATGCAATATGTCTATTTTAGACGTTTATTTGCATTCGCCTTTTTCAAGTAGAGAGCAAAAGAGCGCGTAGAAAGGTTTACTTTCGTACGCGCTTTTTCTATATAAGGGCTCGGATATCATAGTGAAGAGGTGGACGCATTGTCAGCAACTCCGTTATTAAAAGAACAAGAAAAAATAGTCGTACTCGATTTTGGAAGCCAATACAATCAATTAATCACTCGTCGTATTCGCGAGTTTGGTGTTTATAGCGAACTACATCCTCATACAGTAACGGCTAAAGATTTAAAAGAAATGAATGCTACTGGCATTATCTTCTCTGGTGGACCCAATTCCGTATACGATGAAAATGCCTTTCATGTTGACCCTGCGATTTTAGATTTAAATATCCCGATTCTAGGCATTTGTTACGGAATGCAGCTGATGTCTCAACACTTTGGTGGGAAAGTAGAAAAAGCGTCACACCGTGAGTATGGGAAAGCTGAAATTACCGTGTTAAAAGAGAATCTGTTATTCAAAGGATTACCGAATGAGCAAATTGTGTGGATGAGTCATGGAGACCACGTAACGATTAAGCCTGAAGGTTTTGATATTATTGCAACAAGCCCATCTTGTTCAGTGGCTGCCATTGCAAATGAAGCTCGTCGTATGTATGCCGTGCAATTCCACCCTGAAGTTCGTCACTCGATTTATGGAATTGATTTGTTACGCCAATTCGTATTCGGTGTTTGTGAAGCAAAAGGCGACTGGTCAATGGAAAGCTTTATTGAATTAGAAATTGAAAAAATCCGTCAAGAAGTTGGCGATAAAAAAGTATTATGTGCCTTAAGTGGTGGAGTCGATTCATCGGTTGTTGCGGTCTTAATCCATAGAGCAATCGGTGATCAGCTAACATGTATGTTCGTCGATCATGGATTATTGCGTAAAGGTGAAGCAGAAAGCGTAATGAAGACTTTTGCTGACGGTTTTAACATGAACGTGATTAAAATTGATGCCCAAGAACGCTTTATGAATAAGCTCGCAGGTGTATCTGACCCGGAGACAAAACGTAAAATTATAGGTAATGAATTTATCTATGTATTTGATGATGAAGCAGCCAAACTAGAAGGAATGGATTTCCTTGCACAAGGTACGCTTTACACAGACATCATCGAAAGTGGAACGGCAACAGCACAAACGATTAAATCTCATCACAATGTTGGTGGTTTACCTGAAGACATGCAGTTCAAACTCATTGAGCCATTAAACACATTGTTCAAAGATGAAGTACGTGCACTTGGAACTGAGTTAGGAATGCCAGATGAAATCGTTTGGCGTCAACCATTCCCAGGGCCAGGTTTAGGAATCCGTGTACTTGGAGCAATCACGGAAGAAAAACTTGAAATCGTTCGTGAATCGGATGCGATCTTACGTGATGAAGTAACAAAAGCTGGTTTAGAGCGCGACATCTGGCAATACTTCACGGTGCTTCCGGATATTC
>JBFIXW010000261.1:0-2228 GCA_041605715.1 Paenisporosarcina sp. | reverse complement strand
ACTAAATCTCCAGCTAATAAGACGAGATCCGGCTTTTCTTTATTCGCCAAATTCACAAATCGCTGTAAATGCTTTTTATTGGACAATAAACCTAAATGAAAATCAGAAGCCATGATCAGCTTTAGGTCATTCAATTCAGATGTAGACTTTGTTAGTTGGATTGTTTGATGACGTACGACAGGTGAAAACGCATAGAAGGATCCCACGACGAAAATCACTAAGAATATCACTGCCACAACATTCCCAACAATAAATAGAGTCTGTTCAGATGAATGAAATACATACATAATTGAGGCAAGTGGGAAAAGAATCACCCCGTACTGCATCACAATAAACCAGTACGAACCGATGATCGTAAATATTTTGAGTGAGTGACTCACTCGCCCAATCATATAGCCGAATGAAATCGCAAACCAAATGACTGCAAAAAGGAGCGGATGAATAGACACGCCCCATGTTTGCAACCACTTAAAAGTAGATAGACCGAAATAAAACACGATGAGTGTATAAATGACAGTGATTGAAGTACCAATACTAATTCGTTTCATACGTTTACTGCACCTTCACATCACGAGATCGATCATATCGAATCGTAAATGCCACCTTTGTATCTGATTTTGCATCAACTGGCACCGTCAGCTGAATGTCTCCATTTTTTCGAACCCACTCATGAGTGGACTTAACCACTTCATAAATCCCATAACTTGTGCTGTGATTAATCAGTAAATCAATCGCTTCTTCTTTTTGGTTGCGCACCTCGTATTCAACTTCTTCAAATACGTATACCCCATTTTTGTATTCATCCACGATATCGCTTTCAACTGTAATATCAAATGCTTCACCCGATTGAATCCGCACCAATTCATTCACAGCGGTATGTGGGATCCTATCTTCTCCAATAAATTCGGTAGATCCGTCTTGCGGATTCTCTTTATATAATTTGAATCGCCCTTGCGGAAGTGGAACGCCAAGACCATTCTCTTTTTTATTCAAAAATGTAAAGTAAATCGTCGGATGTAATTGATAAGAATTTGCTTCATAGATGATGTTTGATTCAATTTGTGGGGCTGTAAACAATTCAACTTGTTTTTGTTGGCGATCCTTCACCGTTACTTTTTCAGGAATCGTATATAAATGAAAATCTGCGAAAGCTTGATGTTCAGCCTGCATCGTCATCTGTTCCGTTACCGCAAACCTCATTTGATCACGACGATATTCATCCGCACGATTGACTGTTCCAGCCATCAGTTTTAACGTAGCATCTGAATAAGTCATGCCTGAATTGTTTGTTAAAGTGACCCACGCTGTTAAATCAAAATCATTTTCACGAATTTGCGCAACGTAATCGACATCCCAGCTAAGACCACCCGTTAAATAAGTCACGCGTGTATCTTCCGCTGTTTTTTCTCTTATGCGCCACACAAGTGTCGGCTTAAGGATAAGTCCTTCGGGCAATTCAGGTAACCGAAGTTCCCCTTCCGCATCCAGGATAATTTCATGCGTTAAAAGGTCTTCGAGAATTAGCCCATTTTGAGCACTAATGAGTAGATAGGGTTTCTCTTCTCCCGTTTTTTTATTGACGAGCTTAATTTCTTGTCCAATATATTTTTCTAATAACTTAAACTTATCTATTAAATCATATTCATAGTTTAGTTCCGCGACCAATAATCCTTTCACTTGAAGAGAATTCGTCTCAATTTGCTGCGGGACATCGAGATAATAGACCAACTGATCATCAGTCAATGGAGGAATCATTCGAACCTCTTTGACCAGGGCAAATCCATCATTATATACCGTAAGTGTTAAGTCTTTCGTTAAACTTCCAGGCATCATTGTCGGCAATGGTCGTTCCTCCTCAGCGTTTTTGGAAAGTATACCATGATATGCGGTAAAGCTCATGGCAATACATGTGTTTGACTGGGTGTGTAGTTATATTTCTCAGTCAATTTCAGAGGTTTAACGCTCAATGAAGTGCTTTTATCAGTCAATATTCATTTATCAATCAGTTTTGAGGATTTATCAATCAAACTGGAGATTTATCAATCAAACAAGCGTTTTATCAATCAAAATGCATATTTATCAATCAAACACGTCTCACCACCAAGTTAACTAGGTGATCCATTATCTCACTACTCACCAACAGCAAAGAGACATGAAGCGCATAGCGAAATGGCTCCCATTTGAATGGTTTTGTTTTTCGCTTCGCTCCTAGTTAAAAGATGCTTGTT
>JBFIXW010000260.1:0-2238 GCA_041605715.1 Paenisporosarcina sp. | reverse complement strand
GTAGAAACTTCAATGCGTAGAGGATAGATCGAAGTTCTTAATTGAACTACATTTTTAAATTGCTAATTCAAAACCATTGCGTATGGACCAGCTTTTTACTTGCCAAACAACACTACAAATTCAACCTCGTTTAAGGGGAATAGGTATACAGCAAAGTCGTCATTAGAGAAAATAAGTCCGCGGCTTTATTGGCTACGTAAGTTGTTAGCGATACCTTACCGCATATTTGGTGAGATCTTTTATTTATTTTAAGACGTTAAAACCCGATATTAGGTTCTAACGTCTTTTAACTGTGCATTATGATGAATAGGGGGTTACCAAATGGATGCCTATCAACTACTTGCTAGTACAGTAAAGATATCAAATAAAAACAATCGGCTTCTGTCATATGACGATTCTCTTGCGTTAATAGGGACTGGCAGAAGTGCATATGTTTTTCGTATAAAAGAATCTGACCAAGCGATTAAAATATTTTTCCCCGAATTTACTCATATTGCAAAAGAAGAAACCGAAATTTACCTGAAATTAAAGGGAATATCCTATTTTCCTACAATCTACGCTTTTGGAGAAAATTATATCGTTATGGATTATATTCAAGGACGTACTTTATTTGAATGTGTGAATGATGGGGTATTTGTTAAGGAATCACATGTTTGGGAAATTGATTATGCTCTTGCGTTGGCTGCTGAAAGAGGTTTAAATCCATCAGATATACATTTGAGAAATTTGTTTATCACGACAGATGATGAAGTTAAGCTGATTGATGTGGCTCGATTTAATCAAACGAAAACTTGTAGTCAATGGGACGATTTGAAGTATGTGTATCATCGCTTTTATTCAAAGTGGATGTTTCCGAAAAAAATTCCCACTATAATCCTAAACATGTTTGCTTATTTTTATAAAAAACCAATCATTACAAAAGCGTTTAATATGACAAAAACCAAGTCAACTACAGGCTGTTAAAATATGGGGGAATGACGAAAAAGCCCAAAGAAGGCGATTCAGCTTTCCGGAATTTTTCCATTAATATTTATCAAACAAAACGTTAAAGAAGACATCAACAAAAGTCACGTACCTACTGGCTTTTGTTGATGTCTTTTACCATGTATTCATCTCGAATCGATAATAGGCAAAATTGTTGATTGTTTAACTTCTCGGAGTGCTAAAGTAGTTTGGATTCTAGAAATGCCTAATTTATTTAGTTTGCGTATAAATGTTTCAAGATCCCGTCGATCTTTGTTTACGACTTTTAGAATGTAATCGAATTCTCCAGTTAAGCACTGGCATTCCAACACTTCTGGCATATCCACTAAATTCTGTTCAAGAACCTCCAGTTTTTCAGCGTGGTGAATGTCCGTACTTATAAATACGAAACTGAGTAAATCAAACCCAAGTTTTTCTTGATCTAAAATTGCGACTTGTCGATTGATATACCCCTCGCTTACTAAACGTTTTATCCGCGCATGCGTTGCAGGGGGTGACAGATTAACGCGTCTTCCGAGTTCGGCATTACTAATATCTGAGGAACGTTGCAAGATATCCAGTATACATAAATCAAGATTGTCTAAATTTTTTTCACTCATTGGTTCCATTGGAAAACCTCCTTTTTAATTCTTCTGTAAATCCACTTAAAACAATATTAGTTCAGAATAAAAACAAGTTATTTAATAAAATACGTTTGTTTATTTTGAATTTATTTGTATTCACGAAATGATATATGGTTTTTTGTGCTTTGATGCTAGAATGATTCTATCGCAAGAATGACGAAGGAGCAATCATCGTGCCGTATATCTATTATCTGTTGTTATTATTAACAAGTTTACTTTGGGGTGGAAATTTTGTTGTAGGCAAATCACTCGTTGAACATGCTTCACCGTCTACATTAACCTTATTACGTTGGCTTATAGCGGTTGCTTGTCTAGTTCCAATTGTATGGTGGAAAGAAAAATCACTAAGACCAAATAAAAAAGCGATTGTTCCTTTAGTTCTAATGGGTGCTACGGGCGTTGTATTGTTTAACTTATTTCAATTTATTGCACTTGATTTTACCTCAGCCACAAATGTTGGTTTGATTTCGACTTTAAATATGTTTTCCATTGCCTTAAGTTCCTATTTGTTTTTGAAAGAGAAAATCAACTTGTTTCAATTAATTGCCATGCTCGTTTCTCTATGTGGTGTTCTATTAGTTTTGACAAATGGGCATCTCGAAACATTACTAACTTTTCAATTTAATAGAGG
>JBFIXW010000259.1:0-2240 GCA_041605715.1 Paenisporosarcina sp. | reverse complement strand
TCTTCACACATTTATTGTGCCGTATAGCCACCATCGATGACTGCTGCTTGTCCTGTTATACCTTTAGCTGAATCACTAGCTAAGAACAACGCATAGTCAGCAACTTCTGTCACATCAAGCAGGCGTTTTTGTGGCACTAAAGGCAGTAACACTTCTGCTAATACTTTCTCTAATGGCACATTACGAGTTTTCGCTAAATCTTCCATTTGGCCACGTACAAGTGGCGTATCTACATAACCTGGGCATAATGCATTCACTGTAATTCCGTGTTCGGCTCCTTCAAGAGCTGCCACTTTCGTTAATCCGATGACGCCATGTTTCGCACTGTTATAAGCCGCTTTTCCTGCAAAACCGATCACTCCGTTGATAGAAGCAATGTTGATGATACGGCCGAAGCCTTGTTCTTTCATCACCGGGAATACCGCTTTGGTTAGCATAAACGGAGCAGTTAACATGATTTTGATCATGATTTCAAACTTTTCAGTAGGGAATTCTTCAATTGGTGAAACATGTTGCAAACCAGCATTGTTGATGACAATATCAACTGAACCGTAAGTTTCCTTCGCTGTGATTACCAAGTTTTGAAGTTCTTGCTCACTTGTGACATCAGCTTTTACACCGATTGACTCAAATCCTAATTGTTTAAGGGATTCTGCGGATTCTTTTACCTTCTCTTCATTGATATCTGATAGAACGACTTTTGCTCCACTTTCTGCAAAACGTTTCCCTATTTCAAAACCAATTCCTTGAGCAGAACCAGTGATTACGATCACTTTATTTTCAACCATATTAAATTCCTCCTATTTTCTAGTTTCCGTTTAGCATCTTGAAGGACTAGACTAATCCCAAACCACCCATGATAATGCCCACAATAACCGCGATTGTTGGTATGACCAATGCAACCATAAATACATCTTGATACGTTTGTTTATGAGTCATTCCAGTCACTGCAAGTAGCGTTAAAAGTGCACCGTTATTCGGCAAAATGGATGCCCCTGACGCAACTGAAGCCATTCGGTGGAACACCTCTGGGTTAATTCCAGTGCTCTGAGAAAGTTCATAAAACGTATCCCCAAGTGTACTTAGTGCAATCCCCATTCCACCTGAAGCAGAACCGGTAATCATCGCCATGATTTGGATCGAGAGTGATTCCGCAACCAATGGATTATCTGAAACATTTAACAACCATGTAACGATATCGTCAAAAGCAGGTACTACGGCAATAACTGCACCGAATCCAACTGCAGCACTCGTATTTAAAATCGCCATGACCGCACCTTTTGACCCATCGTTAATTGAAGGAATAAATTTTTTGTAATCCTTAAAATTGATCAGGATAATGCTTACTACACCCAAAATTAGTGCATAAATCGGTTCCATCTTTACAATATTGAGCAAGACAACGACAACCACTAGTGGTATTAAGGACAAAATCCAGTTTGGTATACGCTCGTCATTTTCTGCTTCATCTTTTGATTCTTCTGTTTCCGTGAAACCTTCACCTTTAGCAGAAAGCTTTTTCACTCGATACGCTAGCCAAAAATACCCGCCAATTGCCATAATTAATGTTGTTACAATCCCAATGACTGGAGCAGCTGTTGGTGACGTACGAAAATACTCCATGGGGATTAAGTTTTGAATTTGTGGCGTACCCGGCATCGAAGTCATCGTAAATGTAAACGCGCCAAGTGCAAACGTAGGAACAAGTAATCTTCTTGTGACGTTTGCTTCTCGGAATAAGGCCAAAGCAATCGGGTAAACTGCAAATACCACAACAAATAGACTTACTCCACCGTACGTTAAAAGTGCCGATGCGATTAATACACCAAGCACAGCTCTCTTTTTACCAATTAGCTCAGTTACTTTTAACGCAATCGCTTTCGCTGCACCAGTCTCTTCCATCAATTTCCCAAAGATTGCGCCCATTAAAAAAATAGGGAACCAATCCTTGACGAAACTAACTAACCCCTCCATGTAAGTGCCAGTATACATATCAAATACATCCAACCCACTCAAGAGAGCAACAACAGCCGCGGCCAATGGAGCTACCCAAATAATGGACCATCCGAAGTAGGCTAACGCCATTAATAATAGTAGTCCCACAATAATACTTAACAAGTGAATTCACCTCTTTTTAATCAAATAAATTCTTACACCCAAAAGATATATTATATTTAAATAATTTATTTATTTTTTCCAAATAGTGTACATTAAAAGAAAAGCTCCCTTAATCCTTAAAG
>JBFIXW010000258.1:0-2253 GCA_041605715.1 Paenisporosarcina sp. | reverse complement strand
TTCCTCGATTATTTTCAAATCATGTCGGCTTCGTAAGAGCTCGACCACTGTTTCAATGTCATCGACAAACTGACACATCATACGAAGTCCCGCAATATCCGGAAGTTCATGTGCAAGTTGCGAAGATGGTTCAAAAGAAATCCCTTTTTCAAGGGTCTTGTCATATATACTTGCCAGCGGTTTGACGCGCCCCGTTACAAATTCAATGGGTGAATTGGTATTTTCTATTTCGAATTGCATTCTCATACCTTTTAGTTTCACCTTAAGTTCGTCTACTGCTTGCTTATATGGTTCTAAAAAACGCTCCCACTGCCCCATGACTCGTCCCCCTCATCATCAACAAAGCATTTATTGTGCTGCTAAATGCTCTTTAAATAGATCTTCAACGGCACTTGAAAAATCTTCACCGTAATTATGATTTCCTTCAATATTGAAAATAAGCATTTCTAATTCTTCTCTAAAATTAGTTAAACGAATATCTTTGGCTCCCCATGCCAAGACAGGTTCTTGTTCACTAGTTAGCGAAATCGCCAAAAGTGGCCAAACCGTTTTAGGGAATAACACATATGTATAACCTTCTGCAGAATCCATTAAATAGACGAATGCCATTTCGTCGGAATCCGTAATTAATTGACCTCCAGCATTTACCTCAAGTTCTTCAGGCAATTCTTGCAATAAAAAACGGATTTCTGTTCCATTTTGTACACCACTATCAACATTATAAGTTTTACGCAAAGTACATTCTTCCTTTCAAACAATACTTACTCATATTTTATCACAGCTTAGCCCGGCTTGCAGTTTGCAAATTTTCTAGGATAATAAAGTAAAGGTGGTTGATCAAATGAGCAGTCAAACTGAAATCGAATTTAAAAATTTAGTAACCGAAGAAGAATTTCATTCATTGCGTGATGCATTCTCATTAAAGGACACCGATTTTCATTCACAAACAAATACGTACTTCGACACAGACGATTTTCAATTAAAAGAAGCGAAAAAAGGTTTTAGACTCCGCGTGGTAGGTGACCGCAATGAATTAACATTAAAATCACCAGGGGACAACCCCCACACGATGTTAGAAATAACCGAGCTGATTTCCAATGAAAAACGCGATCAAATTCTATCGCAAGGCTATATCGATACCCATCTCTATCAAGCTTTTTCCCAACTTCCAAATCAAGTAAACGCTTTTGGGTCACTGAGAACCGAACGCGCGGAGATTCCATATGAAGGTGGTCTACTCGTTTTCGACCATTCTTACTATATGCAACTGGAAGATTTTGAAGTAGAATACGAAGTAGAAGATATAGAAGCGGGACGCACACATTTTTATGATTTACTAAAAAAACACAATATCCCTACACGACAAACCGACAAAAAGATTGCCCGGTTTATGAAAGAAGCGTTACGGCAGAAAGGCTGATGAGTTTGAACTTCCAATCGATCAAAATGTTAATGGAAATTAATGCACTACAATCGTTTGGAGCTGTCCAAACATTCGCTGAACAAGGTGGCCAATCTTCCATGTTTACGGAAATGATGCAAGAAATGATGAACGAACAATCACCTGCATCTCAAGTCACTTCCGTTTCTCAAAATTTACTCGGTCAATTAAATAGTGGATTTAATGGCTCTACAATTTTGGAGCAACTAACACCGATGACTTCAACCTTTCAAAAACCTACAACCAAAACAGGCGACATTGCCGACATCATCCGGAAAGCCTCAGAAAAATATAACCTGCCAGAAAAACTAATCGAATCCGTTATTAAACAGGAATCGAACTTCAATCCAAACGCAGTCAGTCATGCTGGAGCTTCTGGATTAATGCAACTTATGCCTGGTACAGCTAACTACTTAGGAGTAGGCAATCGATTTGACCCCACTGAAAACGTTATGGGCGGATCCAAATACTTACGCCAAATGCTCGATCAATTCAATGGCGATATCGACGTAGCCCTTGCAGCCTATAACGCTGGCCCTGGAAACGTAAAAAAATATGGTGGCATCCCACCATTTAAAGAAACTCAAAACTATGTCCAAAAAGTACTCGGCTACTATCAAGCCTAATTTGACCATGACGCGTTAGCGTCATGGTTTTTTGTTTGAGGAACTTTTTGAGAAGTAAAACTTCTGCTGCTGCAGAAGCTTCCACATTTTAGTGCTAACGCCAAAAAAACTGAGATAACGCCATATTATGGGGAGTTAACGCCAAATAATCACCCGCTATCGCCATATTCCGCCAACCTAACGCCA
>JBFIXW010000257.1:0-2255 GCA_041605715.1 Paenisporosarcina sp. | reverse complement strand
TAACTTTCACCGCGACATCAGCTAAAGGCGAGTAAGCGCTTTCACATAAGGAATCAAGTTTCACTTTCTTTGCATACGTGTAAAATACGCTTCGCACCACAGCGTATGCCCAGTCATAATGAGGCGTTTCCATATAATAGCCTTCCCCATTCACTCGTTCTAACAAAATACTGTTTTTACGTTCTTCAGATGGACGAAAATGAGCGAGATGATCTGCGTTTCCTGCTCCTAAATCTTCTAAAAGCTGATAATACATAGCTGCATGCCCCATCGTATCTTGACTGATTGATGAAAAAGCTATATCAGCTTCAATATGTGGTGCAAGCCCTAACCATTCAGATCCCCGGTAAGCATACATGAAGTCGTCATCTGCTAATTGAAACAATAAACTTTCAAGAGCATCTTTGTATTCCTGACTCATTGCAGACTTCGCGTTTGTCATTTTCGTACACCTCCCCACGACAGTATTTCCTTCTCGTCTAGCATTTCTTGTTCATATTGACGCCATTTCTTCTTTAAGTAGCCATAACCTTTAGTTGTACGATAATCCTTATTCTCTAATCGATTTAATGTCATTTTTTCTTCATTATTCATTTTTTTAATATGTTTGCGGTTCACAATCCATATATCAGCAACTGGCTCTCTCCGCATAAAGTTTTCTTGCGCCATAATGAAGGCCATATCTTCATTAGGAGCCAGTAGACTGAACTGGTGTTGGAACGCTGAACTTGGTGTACGTTTGCTGAAAATTTCATATTCTTGGTAAAATTTTTCTTCACCCATCATTTCTGACTCCTTCCTTTAACTAATTGTGGCACTAAGGGCATCTCTTACCCATGAATTGTATTCATAGGAATGACGTCTTAGATTAAGTCGCGCTTCCGAACGAGGACCTTGATTTTTAATGATTTTCTTAAACTCATTCCAATCTGGTTGCTGATATGACCACATATTACTTTCTTTGTCGTAATGTAAAGTTGGATCAGGAATCGTTAATCCTAGAGAAAGGATTCTCGGAATATATTTGTCAAAGAAGATTTGACGAAACTCTTCGTTCGTCTTTGTTCGTATTTTATATTTAATCGTTAAATCTTGTTTAGAGGAACCAGTGGTTTCCTTACTTGCAGGACCAAAGAACATGAGCAATGCCTCCCACCAACGATTTAACGCTTCTTGAACCATCGCCTTTTGATTCTCTGTTCCTTCGGCTAATGCTAAGATTATCGATTCCCCATGTTGGGCATGGAACACTTCCTCAGCACAAATTCGTTGTAGAGCACGTGAATAAGGTCCATATGATGCTTTAAGCATATCTGTCTGGGTAATAATCGCTGCACCATCCACCAGCCACCCTATAATACCAGCGTCTGCCCACGTTTTTGTTTCCATATGAAATACATTATGGAATTTTAAATCGCCGTTAAATAAATCTTGCATTAAATCCCCACGATTTTTGTTATAGGGCATCAACAAATCTTCAGTAACTCGAAGCAATAACTGACCATGACCCATTTCATCTTGAACTTTAGCCATGATCCCTAATTTACGATATAGAGATGGAGCCCGAGGTACCCACTCTTTTTCAGGTAAAGCCCCCATAATTTCACTCATACCGTGCATTGAAATTAATTTAATCAAAGTCATCCTATATTCGTCCGGCATCCAATCATCTGCTTCAATTTTATCGCCTGTCTCAATACGCTCCATAAATTTTTCTAGCTTCGCCTCTTCAGTTTCAACACTCATGTATGTCACTATAAACCCTCCCCTTATACGGTATGCTAGCAAGATGTTCAACATAACGAATTAGCACCCTCATCTTCAGACGTTGTTACATTAAAGAAGTGAAGAATAAATGAAACAACATTTTTAGATAACGGTTTAACCGGTACTTATTAAAAGATTTTTTTCGTTGTAATATGTAGTAAATTATATATAACAGTTTAATTACGTTTAACTATCAAACTGTAATGCTTATATTTAGATTAATAGTGACGACATAAGATGTCAATCATAATTTCTGAAAATTCCAAATGAATTGCTATTATCTCCAATATATATAGCACCAAAAAATCCGCATCAAAAAGAGCAACCTTAATCAATTAAGGTTGCTCTCAGACTGTAGACAAACTCATTAATTTTGAGTTTGCCTACAGTCTTTTTTCATTTAAAATTAAAATATGACAAATCATGTGGAATCTGAGCCCTTTCCTGCGGACGAACGCCTCAATCTCCTCGACCTAAAGGTCTGCGGG
>JBFIXW010000256.1:0-2282 GCA_041605715.1 Paenisporosarcina sp. | reverse complement strand
GCAGCTTCAATTGTTGAAATGGCTGAAGCAATTCTTAAAGACCAACGTCGAGTGTTACCATCTATCGCATACTTGGAGGGTGAATATGGGTTAGAAGGTATTTACTTAGGGGTACCAACAATTCTTGGTGCAGGCGGAATTGAGGAAATTATTGAGCTAGAGTTAACAGAAGAAGAAAAAGCTCAGTTAGATAAATCTGCAGCATCAGTACGTAGTGTAATGGAGATTTTAACTTAATTTTGCTGAAATCCTCTGAAGGCATTTCTCGTTTTGTAGAATAAATTCAAAATCTATGACTTTCTAATCAATGAAATCAATCGTGTAGGCAATCCCTGCTCGATTTTTTTTATACTTATTGATACTATGAATGTAGAACTACTTAAGGGGGATTAAGAATGTTACTAGGAAAGAAACGTAAATTAGGACGTAAAGTTGAAAATATGTCAGTAGGAGAAAAGTTAAAGCTGACTGAAAAAATTGAAGATAAAGACTTACTATTATATTTAGGTTTAACAAATGACGGCAATCCCTTATATATTCAACATGATTTTGCTTCTCAAACTTCATATGAAAAACCAATTGTACCGGCTATTATGTTAACAGGTATTGTAACATCTGCAATTTCGAAATATTTACCTGGGCCAGGTTCTCATATTGTCGATCAACATATCTCTTTCCCAAAACCGGTGTATCATTACGCAACGATTGATTTTTTATTAACAGTAACAGCTGTTGATGTAGAAAAGAATTTAGTTGAAATTGAAGTGGAAGCTACCAATGAAGAGGGAGAGGTAGTTATTACAGGGAAACTTGTTGCAACACCACCTCGTCTTGAAAATAAATTGACTTCGCACGCAATGGATAATTTTTAATACAGCTAAATGGGTTTGAAATGGGGGTTTCAAATCGATTGTGGAGGCTAAATCATGTCAATTAAAATTTTAGTTGTAGACGACGAATCGTCTATCGTTACATTACTTCAATACAATTTAGAACAAGCTGGGTTTGAAGTCATTACAGCAGCAGATGGTCAACAAGCTTTTGATTCTGTCATCGCAAACAAACCTGATTTAATCGTCCTTGATTTAATGTTGCCAAAAATGGACGGTATGGAAGTTTGCAAGGCACTGCGACTTCAAAAAATTAGCACACCTATCATTATGTTAACCGCTAAAGATGATGAATTTGATAAAGTTTTGGGACTCGAACTTGGGGCAGATGACTATATGACAAAACCCTTTAGTCCTCGGGAAGTAACGGCGAGAGTTAGAGCTGTACTTAGAAGAACAAACAACATTTCAGATGAAGATAAACCGTTAAAATCCGAAAACTCTTATGAATTTAATCATTTGCGCGTATATCCTGAGCGTTATGAAGTTTTCTTACATGATGATCAGCTCGAATTCACTCCGAAGGAATTTGAATTGTTGGTCTATCTTATGGATAATAAAAATCGAGTATTAACTCGCGATCAATTATTAAGTGCCGTGTGGAATTATGACTTTGCAGGAGATACACGTATCGTCGATGTGCATATTAGTCATTTACGTGAAAAAATTGAAGAAAGTAGTCGAAAACCTTTATTCATAAAGACGATTAGAGGGTTAGGATACAAATTCGAGGAGCCTAAAAAAGGATGAAGTCACTTCAAAAAAACTTAATCATGTCCTTTTCGCTATTAATGGCGTCAATTCTTGCTGGCTTAGGTATTATATTAAGTCAGCTTTTTCCTGTATACGTTGAAGATGCAGTTCGGTCGAATACTATAAATACTGGGGAAGAAGTTGCCCGAGTTTTAGAGAATTCAGGAGATGGACTTAGTGACGATCAATTAATTGAAGTGAATAAAATTCTTTCTGAGGTCGAACATGGCAAAGAATTTAATGAAATTCGTCAAAAATTATGGTTAATCATTGGCATCGTATTAGTAGGGGCTTTTCTAATGATGCTTCTATTCACTGTACGCATGGCAAAAAAGCATGCACAACCCATTGACAATGTAACGGAAGTTGCGATTGAGCTAGCAAAAGGGAATTATCGAGCTCGCGCATTTGAAGATGAAACGAGTAATTCAGTCCATTTGAGTACTTCAATTAACATTTTAGCTAGAAACTTACAAGATATTTCAAAAACACGGGAAATTGAAAAAGAACGTTTAAAGACGCTTATTGAGAATATGGGAAGTGCATTATTAATGATTGGTAGAGATGGCCAAGTGACAATTGTTAATAAATCATTTCTCACTCAATTTTCAAGAAAAGTCATAGATGTTCAAGACCATT
>JBFIXW010000255.1:0-2309 GCA_041605715.1 Paenisporosarcina sp. | reverse complement strand
TTAGTATCATTGCTGCATTAAATGGAAATGACGATGTATCTTTAGGTAATGTAGTAGGAAGTAATATGTTCAATACGTTATTCGTTTTAGGTGCAACTGCATTTATTGCCCCGTTGGTCGTAAATAGCCAAACAATCCGTAAAGAAATCCCCTTTTCTTTTTTAGCCACTATTACATTGCTTGTTTTAATGGCTGATATCTTTTTACAAGACTTCACTGGAAATGCATTGACTCGCAGTGATGGGTTAGTTCTTTTACTTATATTTGCTGTCTTCCTATACTATATTTTTGAAGTGGCTCGAAAAAGTCGCAATAACTTTGAAGAACCTGAAGCAGTCTTAGAAGAAACAGAACGCGGGTGGATTAAAAATTTAGTCTTTACCATTGGAGGACTTGCTGCCATTGTGTTTGGCGGAGATTTCGTGGTAAGAAACAGCACGGAAATCGCATTGACTCTAGGTATGAGTGAAGCACTTGTTGGGCTTACCATTGTCGCTGTAGGTACATCACTTCCAGAACTCGTTACGTCAATTGTTGCGGCTTTGAAAAAAGAAAGTGAAATTGCACTTGGCAATATTATAGGGAGTAACATTTTCAATATTCTTTTTGTATTAGGAGCTTCTGCTACCATTTCTCCAATCGGGGTAAATGCCTCCCTATTTACGGACGTCATTATTTTACTTACTTTTACCGTGATCGTTCTTATCTTTGCATTAACACATTTCACAATAGGTAAAAGAGAAGGATTATTTCTAGGTTTGTCTTATATCGTGTACATGATTTACATTATTTTGCGTAACTAAATGTTGGAAAATTATCAAACACAAAAAGGGCTCCCACTAAGTCAGTCTTCACTGACTTTTGGGTAGCCCTTTTACTGTACTTGTATAAGATTTAAAAATTGACGCGTGCGTTCTTCTTTAGGTTGTGTAAACATTTCATTGGGTTCACTACGCTCGATAATCTTTCCTTGGTCCATAAAAATAACTTCGTCAGCCACATCTTTCGCAAAGCGCATTTCATGTGTGACAACGACCATCGTGATCCCTTCGTCCGCTAAATCCTTCATGACTTGTAACACTTCTCCAACTAATTCAGGGTCTAGAGCAGAGGTAGGTTCATCAAATAACATCACTTTTGGTTCTAACGCTAAAGCACGTGCAATACCTACACGTTGTTGTTGACCACCAGATAGTTGATGAGGGAAGAAGTCGAGTTTATCACCTAAACCCACTTTAACCAATAAATTCTCTGCTCTTTTACGTGCATCCATTTTCGAAAGTTTCTTCACTATAATCGGTCCTTCCATGACGTTTTGAAGAACAGTCATATGTGGAAACAAATTATAATGTTGAAAAACCATCGCAGATTTTTTTCTTAAAGCATCAACTGATTTTTTGGGTACCTTTGTTGAAAAGTCAGTTGTTTGATCGTCGATTGTAATACTCCCAGACGTTGGTATCTCTAATATATTCAGGCATCTAAGTAAGGTTGTTTTACCAGATCCAGATGGTCCGATTACAACAACTACTTGCCCCTTATTTATTTTCAGATCAATTTCTTTCAACACTTCTAATTGTCCAAACTGCTTGTGTAAGCCATTTATTGTAATCATAAAGAACTCCTTTCTTTTTCATCTGCTCAATTCAGTTATCTTGTTACGTATCGATCAAATCGATGTTCTAATCTGCCTTGAATGATAGAAAGGAAGAAACAAATGATCCAGTAAATGGCTGCTGCTTCAACATAAAGAAGTAAAAACTCATAATTAGTTGCTGCAATTTCTTGAGCACGTCGAAACATTTCCGTAACAAGAATTAACGAAGCTAATGACGTGTCTTTCACCAATCCAATAAATGAGTTAGATAACGGCGGGATAGACACACGTGTAGCTTGCGGTAAAATGACACGTTGTAACGATTGGGAATATGTCATCCCAATCATTTGAGCAGCTTCCCACTGACCTTTTGGTATGGAGAGGATAGCGGCACGTATAATTTCAGAAGCATAAGCTCCTACATTCAACGAAAATCCTATGACCGCAGCTGGAAAAGGATCGATG
Source organism: Paenisporosarcina sp. (assembly GCA_041605715.1). Lineage (GTDB taxonomy): Bacteria > Bacillota > Bacilli > Bacillales_A > Planococcaceae > Paenisporosarcina. The sequence goes on along the minus strand of JBFIXW010000255.1, from coordinate 247 downwards.
ACAATTCCAAGTGAAGGTAATCCATAAAATAAAATGAACAATTGAACAATTAGAGGTGTGCCTCGAATGATGGACACATAAAAACGTGCAATCCATTGGAATATTTTAACGGTTGAAATACGAGCTAATGCTGTGCATACAGCAAGAATTAATCCAAAAATAAACGCAATAATACTTAAAGGAAGCGTAAAGACAACTAGACCCTCCAGCAGGGGCTGGAGGGAAGTTTGAGCGATATCCATATATC
>JBFIXW010000254.1:0-2317 GCA_041605715.1 Paenisporosarcina sp. | reverse complement strand
TAGGCCTTTCCACTCTGCTCGTAATAAATCACACAGCCTAGACCAGACTTATTGGTTGAAAGATCGAACCCTCCATCGAAGTACACTTTTACATTATGCGGTTCTGTCTCAAGACCTTTTAAATAGGTTTTCATTTCTTTTAACGTCCACGTGCTATCGTATTGATCTGTAAATGTTATTTGTTTCATACGTCCAGTCCGTTCCATATCTTCTGCGATTAGTAATGCATGTGCGACTGGTAATTCTTCAGAGTGAAATTCTGCTTCAGTACCTTTTGGCGTCTGATAAGTCCAATCCATTTTGATTTTCAACAAATGACCTCCTTCGTTGGTAATTCGGGAATTCTAGTCTTTTTGCTTTCAGGATTATTATAACCAACTATTCAATTGTAGATGTACTTGAATTAGATTCAGACTGTTAAAAAGATTTTTTAAATGAAAATAAAGAAAAGTGGTAAAATGGTAGGATAGAAGTAAGTAGGGTTTATGAATTTATGACTAATTGAATTTACTTGATTGGTAAGAACAAGGAGGATGAATGTGAGTTTTAATACCATAGCGTTTCTATTACTTTTAATGACCACTGGACTGATGCTATTTATTGCTGTACTAAGTTTTAAAAGCAAACATCTCATCACTGCCCGCTACAGCGGACTTGTTATGATTGCAGCTTCATTCTATTCGTTTGGTTATGCCTTTGAATTCGTAAGCGTCGACATTGAGTCCATTGAATTTTGGTTGAAAGTCGAATATGTGGGAATTCCGTTTATATCAACACTTTGGTTGTTGCTTGTTCTGCACTTCACTGGCTTTTATCCTCATTTTAGAAAATGGGTCCCATTGCTTTTTGTAATTCCTGTTCTTACGCTCATTTTTCATTATACAAATGACGTGCATCATCTCTTTTATAAAGAAATGACGCTATTTCACAATGATGATATAACCGTTGTTGAAACTGTTAAAGGACCGTGGTACTGGGTACACATCCTCTATAATTATTCGGAAGCACTAGCAGGAATGGTACTATTTGCAATGATGTATATTAAATCTGGTCAAAGGAAACGAATGCAAATCTTAATGATGATGATGGGTGTGCTAGCACCATTTGTAGCCAATATCATTTACTTAATAGGTAATTTTTCATTTGTACTAGATTTGACTCCACTTGGGTTTGTGGTTACTGGTTACTTTTACATAAGAGGAATTTATCGCTTTAATATGTTACAACTTGTCCCTACTGCCTTACAGAATGTATTTGAACATATGAACGATGGCGTACTTATTTTTGACAAACATCTAAAACTTACTGAAATCAATCCCGCTTCCTTAAAGCTTCTAAAATGGGGGGATTTAAATACTGATTTTTATCATCAAGGAAATGAACTTTTTCATGAGTTTCCTGATGTATTGAAATTACTAGGTCAATCAGAAAATGGAGAATGTCTCATTACCCTAAAAGATTTGCAAGGAGAACAATTTTTACATGTGAATATGTCCATTTTATATGATGGTCGGAATAAAGTGTCAGGAAAAATCCTATTAATCCGTGATATGACCGAAATTACCTTAAATCAAGATCGTCTTTTAAGAAATGCGACGCAGATTGCGGAATTTTCCACTTTTAAAGATAAACTCTTTACTGTGGTTGCCCATGACATTCGCGATCCTCTTGCTATGTTGGTAAATCTGACAGAAATACTTCAAGAAGAGTTAGAAGAGGCGAAGAGTGACAGTATGGATGTCTTTTTAGAAGTAAGTGAACAAGTAAAAGGTACCTATGTGATGGTTGAAAAATTACTAGACTGGTATAGAAGCCAAAATGGCAATCTCCATTTTTCTCCGCTTGCATGGCAAGCTTCTTCAATGGTGCAACATGCTTTATCTGCCATGAAACATCGATTGGAACTAAAGAAAATTCAAGTTAAGCTTGATTTGGATGATGACCTTACCATTTTTGCAGATAAAGAAATGATGGATCTTGTATTCCGTAATCTTCTTTCAAACGCTATCAAGTTCTCACCACAAAATGGAGAAATTCGAATTTCAAGCAGATTAGATGGTGATAAAGTTCGATTTACTATGAGTGATGATGGCCCTGGCATAGATGACAAAATCGCACAGAATTTATTCCGTAAAGTCTCTGTATTATCCTCTCATGAAATGAATATAGAAAAAGGATCTGGACTTGGTTTGTATTTATCACATGACTTTGTAAAACTAAACAATGGTGAAATAGGCTTTGAAAGCGTCTTAGGAAATGGAAGCAGCTTTTACATCACCTTGCCTCAAAAGGAGTGGAAACCTACATGAATGTCATT
>JBFIXW010000253.1:0-2318 GCA_041605715.1 Paenisporosarcina sp. | reverse complement strand
TTTAAATATCCCATTAACTATTCTTTGGATAGTTGGAATTACAAATGCCATTAACTTAATTGATGGTTTAGATGGACTAGCAGCTGGCGTTTCAACGATTGCGTTAATTACAATTGCTGGAATGGCACTAATGATGGGAAATACCTTCGTGTTTGCAATGGCTTCAATATTAGCAGTAAGTGCACTAGGATTTTTGTTTTACAATTTCCACCCAGCGAAAATATTCATGGGGGATACAGGAGCGTTATTCCTGGGATTCATGATTGCCGTACTTGCTTTAATGGGATTCAAAAACATTACGGTCATCTCTTTGGTTATTCCAATCATCATGCTAGGAGTACCAATTTCAGATACATTCTTTGCCATCGTGCGTCGATACCGAATGAAACAACCACTTTCTGCAGCAGATAAATCTCATTTACATCACTGCTTGCTTAACGTTGGATTTACACATCGACAAACTGTATTAATTATTTATGCATTAGCTGCCATGTTCGGTTTAGCAGCATTAATCTTCTCTCAAGCAACTGTTTGGGGTGCGATTCTTTTAATCGCAGTTATGCTAGTAGCCATTGAACTGTTTGTAGAAGCAGTTGGACTAGCCGGTAAAAACTATCGCCCACTTATCAATTTTGTCCGAATGATCGGCAAATGACCTCATGCTATATGCATGAGGTTTTTATTTTGGCTTCAGGCAATTCCAAGCAAAAATATGATGAACACACAAGTATAAATAGGATATCACGTGGGATGAGGTAAAGTGATGATTACTCCACCACAACATTTGACGGAGAACCTTTATTTTTGTGTGTACTAGCATGTATATAACTTCAAAACGTTAATCTTTAAATGGTTGAAAATATATTCCGTAACGTTTAGATTATTGTAACGAAAAAAGCTGACCCGCAATGGGTCAGCTTATTAATTATGATCATGTTCAGCAGCAAATTCAGTTGTCTGTGTCTCACTACCACTATCCGTATAACTAGATGAGTCGCCATTTAATCCAAGGTGTGTTTTCAATATATCTCGTGTCTCATCCAAACTCTCTTGGTCAAGTGTCCAATAGTAGACACCAGTTGACATGTCATCGAAACCTTTAAGTTGAAGTGTATCAACGCGTGGTGCGCCATCTTTAATATAGGCGAAGAAAGATTTCATTTCTTCAAAGGTCATGTCTGTCTTCATGTTATCACCAACAGCATCAATTACATCACCATATTTTGTGAAAGAACTTGCTGATGATGCTTTTTTCATGATAGCTTGTAAAATCATTTGTTGGCGTTTCCCACGTTCTAAATCATTATCCTTCATACGTGTTCTAGCGAGGGCAAGTGCTTCACGTCCATCGAGTTCTTGCAAGCCAGGTTCCAACTGAACTGTTTTACGATCAAACTGATCTTTTTCTAATAGTGAGTAAGGCACTTCAGCTTCAATACCACCGAGAGCATCAACCACATCTATAAATGCATCAAAATTCATTCGTACATAATAATCAACCGGAATCTCAAATAATTCTTCAACCGTTTCGATAGAACTTCTTGTCCCACCATTTGCGTGTGCATGATTAATTTTGTCGTCATACCCTAGCCCTGGAATATACACGAGAGAGTCTCGAGGAATACTGACTAATTTCACCGTTTTACTTTTGTTATTTAATGTTGCGAGCATTAATGCATCTGAGCGACTGTTTGATTCGCCTTGGCTTCGCACTTCACTATCATCTATACCGACAAACAAGATAGAAACATTGTCTTTTAAAGGCTGAACGGCTTCTTCACGAAGCTCAGACTTTTCACGTATGATTTCCAATGCATTTCCAGCGGCGGTTTGAGCTTTTTTATTTAAATATAAACCGTAAGCTGTCAAACTAATTAACATGGAAGCTACAATCATAATTGAAATTTTCAAAACCAAAGACTTTGTTGACGATTTATGTGTAACTGATTGATATTCTTTTCGTTTCATTCAAATTCTCCTCTGAGCAGGTTTATATCCTTACTCTTTCAATAAGACGTCTGAAGTTTTGACATGGTTCCCTCGCAGACTTCAATCTCCTCATTATACAACTTTTCACACATTTCGTAAAAGAAAATGTTTGTATCATTTAGATAACAAACTCAAGGAATTCCTCTCCAACATGTTCGAAAACCGCTTGTCCATTCGTTATGTCTGTTATCCAACCGGAAAATATTTCTACTTTATCAGTTGGTACAAAGATATATAATTCTACTAAATCCGCATATTCAATTCGATCGAGAGGGTATTCAGAGTTGCGAATTTCATTTTCGACTTTCCCTAACCAGGTGTAGTCAATC
>JBFIXW010000252.1:0-2348 GCA_041605715.1 Paenisporosarcina sp. | reverse complement strand
GTGCTTATATACTCCATTTATGTTATGATTCTGATTCTAGAGTTGTTTGAAGCATTTTTCTTTCAATAACTTCAGTTCCTTTCTTTACTGCGATGTTCACAATGATACCGAAGGCTATACTTATAGCCAACTGGTATGTTGTTTCCTTTACTTGTTTTTCAACGAGTGCCTGTGCAATAAGCAGCGGATCCGGGCGTAAAAATATAAACAACACGATCGCACCAATCAAGTATACAGCCGCTGCCATAATAAACGGGCCCGCCAGAGCTGGTATATCTAGTGACTCCGCGAACCTGCCCATAACTCCGACTAGATTCGGCCCGATAAAAGCGCCGATCGTTAATGAGACCATGACAATACTAATAGCTGTTCCGCGTTTTTTTTCACTTGCCAAGTCTGTTCCAGCATAACGCGCCAACAAATTGGTAGCCGTTCCCACCCCATAAAAAACAAGCGAGCTTAATAATAAGATGGAATTTTCTGCTACAGCCGCCAAAACGACTCCGACCGATCCGGCCGCACCGATTAAAAAACCTGCAACAAGGCCAGTCCTCCGACCGAATTTATGCGACACTCGACCGATTACATACGCACCACCAGCTGAACCTAAAGTGAAAAGGGCAATCGGAATTCCCGCTAAACTTTCGTCTCCGAACATGTCTCTGGCTAGTATTGCACCGACCGTGACGCCTGCTGCTAGACCTGCGCCTCCTAACATTTGCGCAACGACAACGACCCATAAGGTTTTCCGATACAAATGTTCCAGCATTTCGGGCGATTCGGTGTATCGGTCAATCCACTCTGAATGCAGATGCTCAAGACTTTTAGTTCTATTACCCTTTGCCATAACGCCCCCTTCTTTCTATGTATCTCTCTACTTTCTTGTGCACATGAAGTCGAATTCATCAATCATCCCCTTTCCCCTAAGCTTACAGTGTAGGAGAAATCGATTCGCCTTAATGTTATGTATACTAGTTCAATTAATGACTAAGAAACGAATAAAACCGTCTGGAAATCGATTGATTTCCAGACGGTTTGTTTTGCCTATGCACTCAGGCTATTGAATCTGGATTTGAGTACCGTTATCCGGTTTCTCTTCTTCAGTTGACTTCGGAACTTCCAGCTGAAGTATCCCATCTTTGAAGGAACCGGAAATTTTACTTTCATCGATTTCCCCTACATAAAAGCTGCGTTTGAATGAGCCATAGGAGCGTTCTTTCCGAATATAATGTCCATCGTCTTCTTTTGTTTCCTTACTTTCCTCATGCGTACCTTCCACTTCCAGATATCCGTCTTTATATTCAACCTTAATATCTTCTTTAGCAAAGCCAGGAACATCCATTTTCATTTCGAAATGATCTTCTACGTCTTTAATATCCACTTTCGGATAGTTGACCTCTTTGAAGAAACGATCGAACAAATCCGTATCAAAACCACTTTCAAATAAACTTGGGAAAAAGTCTTCCCGTTTGCTAGGTGTTAGTCTTTTCATTTTGCTCCTCCTCTTTCCTTTATAATTTTCAAGTTTCAAGTCATGATAAGGTCATAACGAATATGCTTCTTATACCAATTAATCAGCGCAGAAAAATAGTCCCTCCTCTCACTTTTTCCAAAGCTAAATTCACTAAAGTTATTAGAATAATTAGTTTTCTATAAGAAATTATAATACAAAATCTATAAATGTCAATATTTTAACACTTTAGACATTTAATTATCATGATTTCGTTTTAAATATTTCACCTTGCTCTTATATTTTTGAATAAATAGGGTATACAAAATTATCGTACGGTTTAATGCGTGAGGAGGGATCGGATGTTTATTCCGAGCATGATTGTAATCATCGGATTTATCATTGTTCATATTTTTACGGATGCGATTAAATTTCTGGACGCCCGTCCTACCAATCGTTTGATGTCATTGGTTTCCGGGGGTTCGATCGCCTACGTTTTCTTGCACCTTGTTCCAGAACTTACTCATTATAAAAAAGTAATTGAAGAGGCCCGCTTGTTGAATTGGCTTGAGGCAATTGAATACCCTACCTATGTGGCAGCGCTTCTCGGTATTGCCGTTTTTTATGGCATTAACCAATTGAGAGCCAAGTCGGAACGTAAAAACAAACAAGAAAATCATGTCAACCGTCCGGGTAAAGGAATATTTATTTTAGAGATTGGTGCATTCGCTTTATACAACGGATTGATCGGCTATCTGCTTACTGAATTGAGCGGTGGTAACATTGCGGCTTATGTAATATACTTCATCGTTTTTTCTTTTCATTTTATTGCCAATAACCGGATTCTCCATTTGACTCATGAAGATCTTTATACGAAAATTGGCCGTTGGTTCTTGGC
>JBFIXW010000251.1:0-2369 GCA_041605715.1 Paenisporosarcina sp. | reverse complement strand
GAAGAATATGAAAATGTGCATGGAGAATCGTTTGATTGGAAGCTTCTCCGACATTCCAACCGAGTGTAAAACCATCGGGAGCATAGTTTTCCTCTGCATATTGTTTGACTTGCTGCATTAATTCATACGTTGCAGCCCATTCTTTAGGTGTTAAATCGAATACCGTTTGACGATGAACTTTGGGCACGATAAGTCCACTGCCTTCTAAAATGTCTTGATGCTTTGGATGTTGTAAATAATAGCAAAGTTCGTTTTCGAAAATGATTTTCTGATCGGGATCATGTTGTGGTTCACAAAACGGGCATCTCATAGTTGTAGACATTTTTCCACCTCTTTGCTCTTTATTTTAATAAATTCAAAGGAAATGATGCAAACTATGTAGAATTTGTTTCATATGGGAGGAATGTAAAATGGATAAACAAACTCAAGTTGAAAATGCGAATCGCAATTCCGATCGCTTTCTAACGGCTTTTCATCGAATTGAACAAGCGATGAAAGATATTATTGGAGCAAAAGACCATCTTTCATTCTTTAGATTAATTGAACTATCCAAACGTAAAAATGCAACGATTCGTCGATTTGAAAATGATTTAAGAGAATTTTCCACATTACGCAATGCCATTGTACATCAACGTACATCCACAGAGTATGCCATTGCAGAACCACATGATGAAATTGTGGAATCCATCGAATCGATCGAACAAGAACTGACAAAACCGATTACGGTAGGAGAAATGTTTGCTAGAAAAGTGAGCACGCTTCAAGCGTCCGATACATTAAAAGAAGCTTTACTAGTGATACGTGATAAACAGTACACACAAATCCCTATCTACAAAGACAATAAATTTATTGGTTTATTAACCGCAATAGGCATTATGTTTTGGGTAGCAAATCGTGTCGAAACAGGCGATATTTCCTGGGAAATAGACCTAGAAACCATACTTCAACATGAAAAGAAGAAGGAAAATCATCTTTTTGTTCCAAGGAATTTATCCATTTTCGAAGCGGAAGAAATGTTTAAAAATGCAATTGCTAAAGGACGTAGACTCGAAGCGCTTCTTATTACAGACGAAAATGGGCTCGTTGGGATTGTGACTCCTTTAGATTTAATGAAAATAGAGACTTGAAGATTTGCCGCATTAGTATAAACGGTTTAGTTTGAAATACTCTTACGAAATGAATGCTCAACTAGTATATTTAACAAAAGTCATGAGGAGTATCTTTTGAAGTGCCTGATTTTCATTTCTGCGGACGCTTTCCGCGGGCACGACTTCAGCCGCTTCCCTCGCGTTGCTCAGTCCAGGGTCTTCAGTTCTTGCTTTTTCCGCTGGAGTCGCCTCCTCCATTTAAATCAGCAATAACATTGTTACTTACAACAGTAAAAGCTATCAGACTGCTACGAACAGAAAAGTTAGATTGGCACTTCAAACTTGAATTTTAAGTAATAGAAGGTCGTTATTAGCGGTTCCAGATTAATCGCCGCTCTTGTAAAGTCATCTAATTCCATATTACTTCGTGAAAAAAAAAATAAGAAAATTGACAAGATTGTTTAGTTTTTATGCAACCTAATGTACAGAAAAAAACGTGGGAAGGAGGGAATTTTGAAATTGATGATTTCATTCTCAGTATGATGGGTGCTTGAATAGGATTTATATTAGGAAGCAATGTTTATTCAATGCGGAAGGTGGTAACTCAAGCGGGATTAGCGGGTCAAGGTGAGACCCCGCAGTGAGCGTAGTGAATGAGGACGCACTGACCGCCCGCAGAAAGCGTCCACCTGAAGCGGAACATGAGTGTGAAATCTGTGTCACTCCATTGAAGTATTTTAAACAGTAGTTAATGGTGATATTATCATTTTTCTTGAGTGTGGTTACTCAATCTCACTCATAATCGCCTGCGTATTGCCTTCCGTATCGTTGAAAAAGGTCATCCAAATCTCGACGTTGCCCATTTTACCAACCATATGTGGTTCATCGATGAAATGCGCTCCTAATTCCTTCATGGTCTTCACTGTTTTATGCAGATCGTCCACTTTGAAATACATAACTGAACAAGGATGATTGAATTCTTCTTTTTCTGGCAAACTCAAAAGTAACCGTGTTTCTCCGCATTGCATAAAGGCTAAGCCATTTGATTCAAACAAAAGTGGTAAGCCTACAACATCTCGATAAAATTCAACTGCTCTTCCTACATCTTTTACATTCACTGCAATTTGTCCTATGTATGAAATTTTTGATTTGGCCATAAGAATCGCACACCCTTTCGGTGATATGTTTTCGACATGAAAGCAAAATCTCCTGCTATGGTATCCTTAAAAAAAGGAGTGGATTCCATGTTGCATCATGTAGAAATTAATGTTTCCGATCTGG
>JBFIXW010000250.1:0-2404 GCA_041605715.1 Paenisporosarcina sp. | reverse complement strand
TTAGAAAGAGTGAATACAAGTGGCAAATACACAATCCATGATTTTCACCATTTACGGTGACTATATAAGACACTATGGAAATAAAATTTGGATTGGAAGTTTAATCCGTTTATTGAAAGAATTTGGTCATAATGAACAATCTGTTCGAGTTTCAGTTTCTCGTATGATGAAGCAAGGTTGGATTGATTCAGAGAAGAAGGGTAATAAAAGTTATTATTTTTTAACGCCACGGGGTTTAGCGCGTATGGAAGAAGCTGCAGTTCGGATTTTTAAATTAATGCCGAATGAATGGGACGGAAAGTGGCGAATGCTTATGTATTCTATTCCGGAGGATAAGAGACAAATTCGCGACGAACTTCGAAAAGAGCTTTTGTGGAGCGGTTTTGGTAGTTTTTCAAATAGTTGTTGGATATCGCCGAACAACCTGGAAAAAGAAGTAAATGTGCTGATTGAAAAATATGAAGTTCAACCATATGTAGATTTTTTTGTATCGGACTATAAAGGTCCACAAGCAGATAAATCACTTGTTGAGAAAAGCTGGCCACTTCAAGAGATTGAGGCGAAATATCAAGAGTTCATTACTACCTATAGCGAACAATATATCGTGCACCAAAGTATGATCTCACAAGGACAATTAACAGATGCTGAGTGTTTCGTTGAGCGGACGAAGCTTGTTCATGAATATCGAAAATTTCTATTTACAGATCCTGGATTACCGCGTGAACTTCTTCCTAAAGTATGGAATGGTCATCATGCTTCACTTTTATTTGAACAATATTACAAATTGCTAGCTCAGTCTGCTAGCCAATTTTTTGAAAGTGTATTTGAAGAAGATAATGATATTAGTTGGAAAGACAAAACGTACGATGCTGACAATCATCCTTTAATAAATGAATAATAAATTAACGGGGCTGTCCTAACTGTCATGAAAATGACGTTGGTCAGTTCTCGTTTTATTTTTTTGTTCGTCCAGATTAAAAATTTCATCCGAATAAATCTGTTTCCCACTTCGCCCGGACTGTTTTCACTAATTGCTAAATGATTGTAGTGGAAGGCAGCGACTCGAGCGGGAATAGCGTGTCCAGGTGAGACCCCGCAAGAGCTTGAGATGAGGAACCACATGGACCGCCCGAGGAAAGCGAACGTTTGGAACAGAAATCAATTAAAAGAGCTTTTTTTATATAAAGAGAGTGTCTAAAAGTCAATTTTAGATGACTTTGGAGACACTCTCTTCCTGTTAATTTCAGTATGAGTTTCCGAATGAATTAGCATATTTTTTATTTGAAAACTCGTTAAACTGAAAAGATTATTTATTGTCTTCTAGTTCAGCTAAAATTTCACGATAGTCATATCCTTTTTGAACATACGTATCAATTGAAAGCTGAATGATTTCAAAATCTTTATCATTTAATTCTCGAACGACCTTGCCTGGAGATCCTACAACTAAAGAGCGAGGCGGAATCTTCTTTCCAGGAGGAATTAATGTATTAGCGCCAATAATACACTCTTCTCCGATTTCAGCGTGATCTAAAATCGTTGAGCCCATTCCGATAATCGAACGTTTCCCCACTTTACACCCATGCAAAATCACGTTATGACCAACTGTAACTTCATCTTCCACAAGTACAGGTGCGCCTTCATATAAATGGATCGTTGAATTATCTTGTATGCTGCACCTTTCTCCAATTGAAATTAACCCTTCGTCACCGCGCAATACTGTATTAAACCAAATGGTCGATTCTTTTCCTACTTGAACATCACCAATAATTTTGGATCCTGGTGCCACAAAAACGGTTGCATCTAATCTAGGTGTCTTCCCTTTGAATGGAATAATCATCGTATACCCCCAAGTAAAATTGAATTTGCATAATTGTCTTTCTATTCATTTTACTATAACATATTTGAGTAGAGGTGGATAATTAATGAAATACGTTTGTGATATGCTTCAAATTGATATTCCAATATTCCAAGGTGGGATGGGGAATATAAGTAATGCACAACTAACATCTGCTGTTTCTGAAGCGGGAGGATTAGGTACAATTGGTTGTGGAACGATGACTCCTATACAAATTGAAGAAATTATTATTCAGACAAAGAAACGTACACCAAGAAATTTTGCTTTAAATATAGCGATAAATGTGTCACCGTATACGGACGAACTTATTCAATTGATTATTAAACATAAGATTCCTATTGTGTCGTTATCTGCAGGAAATCCAGTTCCATATATAGCGAAATTACATGAACATGACGTAAAAGTCATTGTGCTCGTCGCATCTGTGAAGCATGCGCAAAAAGCTGAAGCGGCTGGTGCAGATATTCTAGTTGCTGAAGGTTTTGAAGCAGCTGGTATCAACTCGAATCTTGAGTTAACTACTTTTACACTCATTCCGCAAATCGTTAA
>JBFIXW010000249.1:0-2406 GCA_041605715.1 Paenisporosarcina sp. | reverse complement strand
TTATAATGAACAATTAAGTTCAAGTTTGTTTTCGATACCGACAGGTGTCGGCGGAAGAAAACGGTTTTGCTCCGATCGCCAAAGCGATCATCGCTATATTTCGTTGACGTTTTGCTGTTCAGTTTTCAAGGTTCAAATGTTAGCCGCTTGTTTTGGCGACTTATCTAATTTAGCATCGCAGAGTATGTGAGTCAAGTACTTTTTAAATCTATTTTTCTTTGAATCTCTCTTAGCGACGTTTTCTATTATAGCTCTTTCAATATTGTAAAGTCAACATAAAAATCAGACGCTTTTTTTTTGCGTCTGATTTTAGATTATTGATTATCCTCTAGTGGGCTAGCTTGATAGTATCTGTGGTAGATCTTGTTGCTTTTTGCGTCAATGCGTTTAATGTTAATTATTCCTTTATCAACAAGAAATTCTATAAAAACTTCTAAATCAACTGAGTAGTTTTTCAGTTCTTCTTGTTCATGTAGCTCTTGAATTGCCCAGTGCTCTTTTTGACTCATTACTTCTAAAATATGACGAGAGCCATCATTCGTTCTTGAATGAATAAAGAACTCACTTGCTAAAAATAACAGTTCCAATCGTTTATCTATTGGTTCTTCGCTAGATAGTAACTCTTCATACAATTTATAAATCGCTGGTTCAATCATTTTCACTTGAGACCATACTGTAACTTCAGGGTGCATACCATTTTCAAAGACTGCTAACCGCGCTAAATGGTGAAGTGAATCTACAATATGATTGTAGGCATCCATATAGTTCTTTTGTTCAAAGAAACTTTTACCTTCTAAGTATCTTCTAATTAGTTTAGCAAATTCAATGCCCATCTTTATTTTACGACCATAAAACGGAAAGTCTTTTAACTCAATTTTTAATTCCTCTAAAAATTCATTGCGATCAAACATGACTCTTCCGTAGATTAGCCAATCCACAATTTTTCGATTTGTTCCTAGCAATAACCATTTACGTAACTGTTTCTCTGTAATGATATGCATCGCTGCTTTTTTATCTTCGAAAGTATAATGTTTTGTGAAAACGGGTTGTTCTGAGTCTTTCGCAATAATTAGCAATATCGTATCAAAGGTATCGGTAATCTGACTTACCTTCTCTCTCTTTTCAACAAGAATGACACCTAATGTATTTTGTTGACTTGCACGTTCTTGATAGATGGGACGTAATATTTGCTCCAACTTTATTCCCCCTAAATAATTAAGATCTATGTATAGATATTTTCGACATTATTTTGTAGAATCCTTCATGCGATTTTAACTTTGAATTATGATATAGTAAACATGATTGAGGAGGAAAGCAACTTGAAACCTTATAAAAACAAAATAAATCGAATTCGTTCGTTTGCATTATCTCTTATTTTCATCGGATTTGTCATCATGTATATTGGTATTTTCTTTAGAGAAAATCAAATTATCATGACCATATTCATGTTTATCGGATTACTAGCAATTTTAGGAAGCACTGGTGTATATGCTTGGATTGGTTTACTTTCTACAAAAGCTGTTCAAGTCGTTTGTCCAAATTGTGGTAAACATACAAAAGTTCTTGGTAGAGTCGATATGTGCATGTATTGTCGTGAACCATTAACATTGGATCCTTCATTAGAAGGACAAGAATTTGATGTTGAATTAAACCGAAAAAAATAACAAAAGTAAAACAGCTTACATGTTCGAACATGTAAGCTGTTTTATTAATATATGCCTTAATAGATTATGAGAAGAACGATTCATTACATTTACTTCTCAATTCTCTCCATTAAAGAAGAGGCTGGGACAAAACAAAAAACATCAAAATTTCTCAGTGAGAAATTTTGATGTTTTTTTGCTGATGCAAAATTGATTTCCGTTGCCGGGACGCTTTCCGGGGGCACGGCTCGAGCCTGTAGTCTCTCCCTCGTGCTGTTCCCCCAGGAGTCGCCCCTCCACTTCAATCAATTCATAAAGTATCAAATTCTGAATATAGATTTTTGTCTCATTACAAGAAATTTCTGCTTATGTCCCAGCCTCTTCAAGTGTATTATTGAACTTTAGTAGCTTGCGTAATACATGTTGGACATGTACCGTAGATTTCCATCCGGTGGTTGTTCACTTTGAACCCCGTTACCTGTGAAGCTAAATGTTCCACTTCGTCTAGTCCAGGATAATGAAAATCAACTATTTTTCCGCATGCGTCGCAAATGATATGATAATGATCGTTCGTTACAAAATCAAACCGGCTTGAAGAATCACCATATGTTAATTCTTTTACAAGACCCGCTTCACGGAATACACGTAAATTGTTATATACAGTTGCTACACTCATATTAGGAAATTTATTTTCTAATGCTTTATATATATCGTCTGCTGTTGGATGAATCATGGATTGAATGAGAAATTCTAATATCGCATG
>JBFIXW010000248.1:0-2411 GCA_041605715.1 Paenisporosarcina sp. | reverse complement strand
TCAGTAACAACGAAGAAGAACAAATCGAGTCCTTTTTCTGCAATGTTTTTATAGATTAAAGCTTCCAATTCAACTTGACGATTTATGATGTCGTTCACATCTACCGCATTAACTTGAGCGATTTCTACTTTGTACTCACCCATGCCAAACTCTTTTGCATCTAGTGTTAATAAATCCTCAAGCGTTTTATCGCTTAAATCTGCTCCCGCTTTTAGCATCGCCATTCCGTATTCTTCGGCATTCACACCAGCAATGATTTCCAACTCTTTCGCTGCTGCAATATCTTGAGGTGTACATGTAGGTGATTTGAACAATAAAGAATCAGAGATGATAGCTGAAAGCATTAATCCGGCCATATTGGCAGGGATTTCTACTCCATTTTCTTTATATAATTTATTTAAAATTGTTGCTGTACAACCTACTGGTTCTGCACGGAAATACAATGGATCTGCTGTTTCAAAATTAGCGATTCGGTGGTGATCGATTACCTCGATTACTTGCACCTCATCTATATCATCCACACTTTGTTGCTTTTCATTATGATCGACCAAAATAACTTGTCGAACTTCAGTTCCAGCTTTTTCTATTAATCGTGGTGATTCTACCCCAAACGTTTCAAGGGCAAATGCTGTTTCATTTTGTACATCACCTAGACGAACTGCCTCTGCATCCATTCCTAGCTGACGCTTTAAGTGTGCGTAGACTAGCGCAGATGCTATTGAATCTGTATCTGGATTTTTATGCCCTAGTACATATACTTTTTCCATGAGAATCCTCCATTATTTAAAACGTATCGCTGTTTATTTTAACATACCTATTTCATAAACAAAATGGTACCAAGCTCTTCTTAATTAACCCATCAATCTTGAAACATAGTTGCTTGATTGCTTATAACGGCAGCCATGTAAACATTCGATACAATTGCAAGCTATATCCTTTCTTAACGGAACCATACATATCCGAAAAGAAAAGCTATCACCTTAAATGGCGATAACTTTCTTGTTTTGAATTATAGAAATAAAATCAATCGACAGCTTATTAAACATGTCAGGCTGGTCGATGTTACAGACATGACCTGAATTTTTAATTTTGATTAATTTAAATTCTTCATTTCGACGTACTAATTCTTCCACTGGTGGCATAAATAAGTAGTCTTCTTCCCCCATCAAAAATAAAGTGGGGATAGAATTTGTTTTCATTTGTAGTCGAGATAAATATGGGTTAATTAACTTAGTTAATGAAAACCATTTAATAAACTCTTTTTGACACATTTTCTTCGCTTGATTCACAAAAACCATGCGAGACTCTTCATGTCGTTTCTTCGGCATGATAATCCAAGCGAACAATTTGTATAGTAACATATAGGGAATAAAACGCTTTGTCATACGCCCTGTCCATAAGAGTAACTTTGTACGGATATCCAGTCGAATAATGGCTCCACCTAATATTAGGGAAGAAATCCTTTCTGGAAAACGTTCTGCCATTGTTTGCGCGACAATTGTTCCTAGGGACATGCCAATTACATGTGTTCGTTCTATATTAAGCTCATTTAATACATCTTTAACTTCATCTGCAATATGTGCAAATGAATCACCTTTTTTCCAACGGCCACGAGCAGATTTACCGTGACCTCTAAGATCGATTAATAAAACATTATGATCTTTTCTAAATTCACGTATCTGTTTGTACCAAATAGATGAACTTCCACCTGCTCCGTGAACAAAAGAAACCCAAGGGGCTGATTCTGATGTGATATATGTTTTGTAGTGAAGCATTATTCTCAAACTCCTCTATCAATCTCTTTCTTCTATTAAACAACGGATACGTAGAGGGTTCAACACTTTCGATCAGATTAATATGTCCACATGCTCCATTTTCCGATATCAACAAAGCCAATACGCTTGTAAATAGAGCCCGCAGCGGGGTTGTCATAAAACAGACACAACATTTTGCCTTCCGTTAAAAGTTCCCTGCAAAGCATCGACATACAGTATGAAGCTAGTCCTTTATTTTGATGACTTTCTAATGTACCTACGCCAACAATCATCGCAGATTGACTGTTTTCAGCTGTGCTGGAAGCAGAACTAACGATAACATCCTCTTCTTTTATAAAGTATGCACGGGCTAAGCCTTTTTTTAAGCTCATTCTCTTATTATCAACACTATAATTACCTTCAGCAAATTCAGGAATCGCCTTCATTTGAGCAATAATAGCTCCTGCATCTTCTGGTACAGCTTTTTCAATCGACATGTCAGCTGGAATTTTAGGTAAATGATCGGCTGTTTCACACTTAGCGTAATACATGACACGTGGTTTTTTAGGTTCTCTCGTTATATATGGAGTAATTTTATTTACCATTTCTTCGATACCTGACAAATAAGTATAGTTTGAATCTTGATTAATAACTGAG
>JBFIXW010000247.1:0-2455 GCA_041605715.1 Paenisporosarcina sp. | reverse complement strand
GTATCTGTATAATCTATAGGCTTTGGTATTTCTCCTGGATTTAATTTATTGCCACGCATATTTTTAACATAAAGTTTTGCTTTGATTTTATCTTCGCGGTCTTGGTATCTCCCGGTACTCAGTACATAAACCGTAAAATCCCCATTTGTTGAACTACATTGAATATCCTCTTTTTTAACAGCATATCCTGAGTTATTATACTGCGATAATGCAGAGACATCTTTTGTTAAATTAGTACATGAAAGATAATAATTCCGAGGATTCAGTCTAATTATTTCCGCAATTTCCACTTTATAGTGCATTATTCCCATCTCTGCTTGATGCCGCGCTCCAACTTGCTTTTCTTTCGTATTAAACTGATTTGCTGCATTCATATTTATTGAATATAAACCCATTCCCATAATTGTGAAAAGTACCACTAAAAGCATGACAAATAATAGAGCATATCCATTTTCATTCTTTCGGAATTTCATATTATCCCCCCTACCTTAATTTACTGAAAGACGTATTGATTTTAAATTTCTGAACTCCCGATGATGACAGTTCAAGTTTAAATTTTTGGTTTTGGTTAGGGTCTATCAATCCATTATTCGGTTGAATTAGCTTGTAATTGTATCCTTGCGAAATTACTTTTAAATTCATTTTCAATTTTTGATCATAACCTGTACCTTCCACCTTAAGTTCAATTACATTATTTTCTTTTTTCAAATACTCAGAACGAATAACTTCTACGATGTAATTTGCCTCTTGCTGCATTTGTTGTTTAGATTTAGTTCGTTGCGATGCATTTGATCCATTTGCCATCGTTGTCATAATCATGGCTATAATAATACCCGTGATTGCAAGAACTCCTAAAAGCTCTAATAACGTCACTCCCTTTTGATTTCTCATGGGCTCACCTTAAAATACATTTCCGTTTTAAATTCAGGTTCATTAATGCCTGATCCTACAGGAGACTTAACTGTAATAATTGCTTTTTTCAACTTTGTCTCTACTTGACTTGGTGCAGGATGCTCTTCGACAGTAATTTTGTAAGGTGAATAGGTATGATTATCGATTAATTTATTTCCTTGGATGCTATTGTTAGCATTGAGTAAATCTTGTAATTTTCCAATCCCTCTGACATCCGCTACCACTTCTTCCGCCACTTGAACTGCAGTTAATGTTTCTTGGTTATGTGCGGTAAATTTAGCTGATTGTGTAAAAACCATCATAAAAGTTATGAGTACAATACCTAGTAAAGCACTAGCGGCTAATAATTCCACTAATGTCATCCCTTTTTCATTTTGGATAACCCTTTTCATCATTCCTCTCCTCCTTTAGTATTGTATTTATTAAACTTCATTAAATTCCACGGAATTATCACATTATTGAATCTATTTTATCATAGTTTTTAAAAGTAATTGAATATTTATTACTAAACAATTGGATTATTTATCTTTTATTTTATCTATTTAATTTTATTCTTTAAATGCAGCATTAAACTTTTCTTTTTTTTTTAGAATTTTCTCGATTTTTCTAGTTATTTTTACGACTCATATTAAACTATAAGCTTATTTTATCATATAATGATAATTAAATTGGATATTTATCACTAAAATTCATTCTATATTATGTGTAATTTGTAACGCATAGAAAAAAGCGAAACCGGATTCGGTTTCGCTTTTTGTTGTTCGGCTTTATTTTATTAAATCAACTACGCAATTCCGCTCCTGCATCTTTTAATGCCGCCAACACTTTGTCGTGGGCACGTGTTACTTCTTCGTCGGTCAAAGTCTTTTCCGGATCGAAGTAAGTCAACGAGAAAGCCACGGACTTTTTACCTGCTTCCATGTTCTCTCCTTCGTATAGATCGAAGACGCGAACTTGCTTCAGCAACTTGCCTCCAGCGTTACGGATTGTGTTTTCAACTGATCCTGCTTCGATAATTTTTGAAAGCACCATTGCCACGTCACGTGTAATCGATGGGTAGCGTGGTACCGGTGTGTAAACTAGCGCTTCCGGATCCTTCGCCAATAACACAGCTAAGTTCATTTCCAAGACAAATGTCTCTTTCAA
Organism: Paenisporosarcina sp.; assembly: GCA_041605715.1. Lineage (GTDB taxonomy): Bacteria > Bacillota > Bacilli > Bacillales_A > Planococcaceae > Paenisporosarcina. The sequence goes on along the minus strand of JBFIXW010000247.1, from coordinate 397 downwards.
GTCGCGCGCTGCTTGTTCAGATGGATGCAATTGGCCGATCACCCCGATGCGATTGCCATCCTTGATGATGTTAGCTGTACGTCCTGGGTGCAGGCCGTCCATGTGGCCGCGCTCGAATTCGAGTACTATGCCAAGTTTTTCAGCAAGGCCTTCCACAATGCCTTTCAGCACGTAGAAATCCACTACTTTCTTCTCGCCTTGCCAGCTATTGTCCAACCACAAGCCAGTCATTGCAATCGCCAAATGCTCTTCTTCGTCCAACAAATCGCTGTCCGATTTCAAGAACACAGCTCCCGTTTCGTAAAGAGCAACCGAATCGCTGCGACGAGCGGTATTGAATGACACGGATTCCAATAATAACGGCAATATGCTTTGACGAAGCGTGCTGCGTTCTTCG
>JBFIXW010000246.1:0-2471 GCA_041605715.1 Paenisporosarcina sp. | reverse complement strand
TCTCCATCCATTTCAACAATGACATCATAGCGTTGTAATCCAGCCACATCCGCTGGAGATTCTCCTACTACTTCATCCACTACTACTCCTGTTGTAACTTCTTCAGGCAAACGAAGTGTGTCTCGTTGGTGAAAAGCAGATACATTTGTTACATCAACTAAAGTGACACCCATCGATGGACGTTTCATCTCACCAAATTGTTCTAAATCTTCAATCACTGGGATTGCTGAGTTAATTGGAATGGCAAGTCCGATTCCTTCAACTGACGATTGTGCAATTTTCATAGAGTTAATGCCGATTAAATCTCCGGCTAAATTCACAAGTGCTCCTCCACTATTCCCAGGGTTGATCGCAGCATCCGTTTGTAGTACTTCAGCTTGCCAATCTTGTTGTCCATCCCTATTTAAGTCCACAGGTATGGTTCGATCTTTACCTGATACGACACCAGTAGTGACCGACCCTGAGAAATCAAGCCCAAGAGGATTCCCAATCGCAATGACTGTTTCACCTTGTTTTAATTTTTCGGAGTTACCAAATTGCGCAACAGTGGTCACTTTGGCAGCATCCATTTCAAGAACTGCTAGATCCGTCCAAATATCCGTACCCAATAATTTCGCCTCTATTTTTGCACCATCAGCGAGAGTCACTTCAATTTGATTGGCACCTTCGATCACGTGATTATTTGTAACTACATAAGCTTTGTTACCAGACTTTTTGTAAATTACCCCAGATCCTGTTCCTGCTTCCTGTGATGCTCCGGATGGGTTTAAGAAATCTGAAGATGATTGTATATTCGTAACACCTACGACTGCACCTGCAACTTTTTCAACAGCCGACGTAACATCTGTTGTGATGTCAGTTGACACTTGTGTCGAGTTCGATGGTAAATTAGATGATTCAGTATTGGATGATGTTCCATGCACTCCACCTGGCATCATTCCAACTAAAGAAGGCATCATCAACCATACGATTAGTGCACCAACCATGACTCCGATTAAACCACTAAAGAAATAACCTACTTTGCTTCCTTTTCTGATAATCCGTGTTTGAGGTTCTTGTGAATGGCTATCGTAATATCCCATGTTCATCTTCCTTTCTCTCTATTCGTTATCCTTACTTTACCAACCGAACATTAAAATTAGATGAAAATGCATTTAAAATTGTTTTAAAAAAATGAATTTTTGAATGCAGGCGGTGAAATCGGGAATGCATCTTTCGAATTCTTGAATGCCATAGGTGAATCCTTGAATCCCACCATCGAATCCTCGAATACACTCCATGAAATCTAGAATACCCATCTCCTACTCTAGACACACATTATTTAACGCTCACAATTTAGTTCAAAATAAAAACCCCACAATACGTGAGGTTTAGACGGTAACTAGTTCAGTTGGTTTATTCGCATCGGTATCATATAAGTGAAGAAATTCGCCTGGAACGATGCCACATGATTGAAGTGTTTGGGAAACACTCATTCTGGCTAAATCCTTCATATTGTTATCTTTGCTTAAATGCGAGAGATACATGCGAGTTGGTTTTTGTTCCACTACTTCACTCATGGCAACTGCAGCATCTTCATTTGAGACATGGCCTACGTCACTCAAAATACGTCGTTTAACTGACCAAGGATATCTACCCATTTGAAGCATGCCAACGTCATGATTGCTTTCGAACACAAATGAGTCAGCACCCTGAATATGACCTTTCATCCGATCACTTACATAACCGGTGTCTGTAATTAGGACTAATTTACGGCCATTTTCGTGAAAGACATAAAACATTGGGTCAGCTGCATCGTGTGATACGGCGAATGATTGGATATCGATAGATCCAAATGATTTCACGGTTTCCATATCAAATTGGAAGCGTTGCTCGAGTGGAATTTTACCCACAAGAGGATCCATTGCCATCCACGTTTTTTCATTCGCATAAATTGGAACATTGTATTTACGGGCTAAAATCCCAAGTCCTTTAATATGATCACTATGTTCATGCGTTACCAAAATACCGCTTAATTTTTTCATATTTCGGTCAACAGAAGCAAATAATTCTTCCATTTTCCGTCCACTCAACCCAGCATCTACTAAAAAAGCATGCTCATCGTTTTCGACGTATATGGCATTTCCACTACTGCCGCTTGCTAGAACACTAAAACGCATGACAAAAACTCCTTACTCTTCTTCTATTTCCATCTTTGGTTCGTTTTCAAATTCAATTATTTTTCCTTCAACTGCATTCACAAAGTAGTCTTCTTCAGTTCCATCTTCTAACTCAACTCGTACTCTCCAAGTTGGAGCAAAAACTTGAGAATCTGTAAATTGTACGAGCGTTGAGAATCCTAAAACAAGATCGATAATCGTAGAATTTGGCTGAAGGATTCTTTGGCCATATAAAGCACTAACCGCGTCCTCTTCAGGTAATAAATCAACTGTTTCTGGGAAATCTTCAAGTTCGGCGAATTGAGTTTGTTC
>JBFIXW010000245.1:0-2472 GCA_041605715.1 Paenisporosarcina sp. | reverse complement strand
TCGGGATCAGATTATCTTCAATAATTAACGAAGTGATTTTAAATAATGCCATCAATCTAGAAATTAATATGTCAACGCTTTGGAAGGCATCCATATCGTTAATCGCGAGAACAAATTCATCTCCACCAAGTCTACCTAAGATTCCAGTTCGCCCGACAAAATATTTTTATATTTCTGCCGTTTCTTGTAACACTTGATCACCCACATGGTGAGTTTGTCGAAAATAGGAGTTAGAAAAAGACGACCAATTCAGTCGTCTTTTTTACTTACATAATGATAATGACAAATAGGATAGCTGCTAATACCAAACGGTAAATCGCAAATGGAGTTAATTTAACATGCTCGATTAGCTTTAAGAAGAACTTAATTGAAATGAGTGCAAACACAAAAGCACTTATGAATCCAACAATGTAAAAAGATAGATGATCTGGTTGAACATGATCCCAGTTTTTAAATAAAGATACAAAGCTTGCACCAAACATAATCGGTACTGCCATTATAAAAGTGAAATCAGCAGCTGTTCGATGACTCATTCCGAACAATACACCACCAGAAATCGTGGCACCTGAACGTGAAAATCCTGGCCATAATGATAGACATTGAACAAGTCCAACTGAAAATGCTTGTTTATATGTGATCTGATCTAATGTTTTTGTTTTAGGATCTTTTGGTCCATATTTATCCGCAATAATCATTAATATGGCACCAACAACTAAGCCCACTAGTACTGTTTCTACTGAAAATAAATGTTCATCAATAAAATCTTCAAATAATAAACCGAACACACCTGCAGGAATTAAACCTACTAAAACATGTGTAAGCTTTAATTGTGAACCTGATGCTACATCTTTCATTTTATAAAGGCCCACTAAGCTAAATAAACGTTTCCAAAAGACAACAACCACAGCCATAATCGACCCGAGTTGAATCACAATTTTAAAAGTATTCGCTGAATATTTCCCTAGGAACTCAGACGTTTTCAACCACATATCATCCACAATGATTAAATGACCTGTAGAAGATACGGGTGCAAACTCAGTCATACCTTCAACAAAACCTAATATTAACGCTTTAACTAATTCTAATAATTCCATAATATCTCCTTATGCTCTTCTTTTTCTAAATTGCATATACCACCAAATAACAGCTAATCCAACGATGACAATCAGTACATATACAATATTTGAATATACATCCATAACGCCCACAATAGACTCCCAGTTATCCCCTACGGCTGCTCCAACTGAAACCAAAATTGTGTTCCAAATTAGCGTACCTACCGTGGTGAACAACAAAAATAAGCCAAACTTCATATTAGACATCCCTGCAGGTATTGAAATCAGGCTTCGAATTAGTGGAATTAGTCGACAAAATAGCACCGTCCAAATTCCATACTTATCAAACCATGCATCAGCCTTATGTATATCTGCTTTCGTTAGCCGTAAAACTTTCCCCCATCGATCCACAATCTTTTCTAATCTTTTAACGTCCAATTGCAATCCAATCCAGTAAAGAATAATTGCCCCGGCAACAGATCCAGCTGTTGATACTAAAATCACGCCAAGTGGTGTCATCGCTGATTGCGTGGTCATATAACCACCAAACGTCAAAATGACCTCTGAAGGAATGGGTGGGAATATGTTTTCTAACATAATCAATAAAAATATGCCAATATAGCCGTACTGGCTCATAATATCCGTAATCCAGTTTTCCATGTCGAGCCCCCAACTGCTATCTAGTTTTTCTTCTTACTTATCGTAACAAGTTTATGTCGCTTTTCATACCGTTTCTTTAGAAGCAAATTTAACCGTAATCGACCAAATCTCTGATTGAGAACCTAAACGAATAGGTGGACCCCAAAATCCAAAGCCTGAAGAAACAAAAGCATGCATCAAACCTTTATGTATATACCCATAATCTAATTCAAACAAACGACGAGTGAATAAATGATTTGGCCACATTTGCCCTAGATGAGTGTGACCTGAAACATGAATATCTACACCTAACTCTGAAGGTATTTTCAAATTTAACGGTGTATGGTCCATAACAAACCATGGATAGTCTGCATTCTCAGGCGCTAACTCTTCTAACGATTTCCGCTTGCGATTGGTTACATCTTCTCTTCCTGTTACATAGAACGCATTTCCCACGTAAATGGTTTCATCTAATAACATTTGCACGCCTGCATCTTTCATTTCTTCAACTAATAAAGGAATTTTACGTCCATAGTATTCATGATTTCCAACTACCCCATAAATACCATATGTCGATACCAGCTGTCTCATCACACTGGGCATGCCATCTTTCACAAACCAAATAGGATCATCATCAACTAAATCTCCAGCTAATAAGACGAGATCCGGCTTTTCTTTATTCGCCAAATTCACAAATCGCTGTAAATGCTTTTTATTGGACAATAAACCTAAATGAAAATCAGAAGCCATGATCAGCTTTAGGTCATTCAATTCAGAT
>JBFIXW010000244.1:0-2539 GCA_041605715.1 Paenisporosarcina sp. | reverse complement strand
GAAGAAAACGATACGGTTTCTTCAACAACAGAAGCGGCTACAGAAGGTTCAGTTGAAGCAGTAGTTGAAGGCGAAGACGAATCGGTAGCGGTAAACGCTGACGGTGATGCTGGTGTTATGAATGACACAGTCATTGACGAAGAAAACGATACGGTTTCTTCAACAACAGAAGCGGCTACAGAAGGTTCAGTCGGAGTAGTAGTTAAAGGTGAAGACGAATCAGTAGCAGTAAACGCTGATGGTAACGCTGCTCTTATCAACGAAACTGTTGTCAATGATGAAACTAATTCTACAACTACAACAACAGAAGGTAATGTTGGTGCAAACCTAAATGCAATGCTTGAAAGTGATGATTCCACATCCATTTTAGGTGCTGACAACAATACAACAATCACAAATGTTATTGAATCTAATGAAGAAAATGATTCATCATCTTTTGCACTTGGAACTGAGTCTTTAACAAACTTAGGTTTAAGCTCTGAAGAAGCTGATAACGAAGGATCTGCAAAAGTTATGGCAGCTGTATCAGCATTAATTGAAGCGAAAAGCACAGAAAATTCTTCACGTTTAGGAACTGAAGTAGATGTTGCATCTATGGTTGGTTTAGATTCTGAAGAAGAAATTTCTTTTACTTCAATGTTAAATGCAACTGCTGGTTTATGGATACAATCGAATGATGAGAATGCATCAAGTGAACTTGGACTAGATCTTGGTCTAGGATTAGCAGCGATGTTACAAACATTCAATCAATAATATTGCTTTAAGAAAAAAACGGAACCCCGTGCAAGAAGGGGTTCCGTTTTATATGATTTGGATTAATAACCACTACAAAATCATCTTCTTCACCAAACCGCAATCACTTCATTAATCTCTCTTCCTCTTCAGAAACCACAAACGCTAAGTCATCATTGCCAAACAGCTGAAGAACTTCAATTAACGTTCCTGTATCGATTTCTAATTCAAGCGGTTCGTTTTGATCAATAATGACGTTCATGGCTTCATTCGTATTTTGAGCGGGATAAGCTTTGTGGTAAAGCACAATAGGATCTATTTCTTGATTTTTGCACCACTGAACAAATAATTGAATCATAATTTGTTCATCTTCTTGATATTTTTGAATGATATACTCGGTCATCAATTTTTGGTCCATGGGAGAATCCTCTTTTCGGAAAGTTGTGATGCGCTAAGCTCTTTACTTAAACCAGCCTTTTTCCTTAAAACGGGAAATTGCTTCTATACGATTTGTCACATCGAGTTTATCTAAAATAACTGAGATGTAATTTCGTACTGTGCCGGTTGTGATATATAATTCACTTGCTATTTCCTTAGTATTTTTGCCAGTTGCAATTAATTCAAGGACTTGATGTTCACGTTCGGTTAACGGATTGTCTTCACCGCTATATGCTAAGTCAACAAGTTCTGGTGCATAAATGCGTCGTCCATCCATAATTAACCGAATGGAATTGGCTAAGTCCTCACTCGGACTGTCTTTTAATAGATAACCACTTACACCTGCTTTTCTAGCGCGTTCAAAGTACCCTGAACGTGCAAAAGTTGTAAGGATAATAACTTTGCAAGCATGGTCTTTTAATTCCTCTGCGGCATCAAGACCACTCTTTACAGGCATTTCGATATCAGTAATAAATACATCCGGGTTTAACTGATTAACTAATTCAACGGCTTCCGCTCCGTTTGGTGCTTGCCCAACAACTTCTAAATCTTCCTCTAAATCTAAAAGTGATCCTAATGCGCCAAGCATCATCCGTTGATCTTCCGCAATTATTATTCGAATCATGACTGTTCCTCCATTTCAGATTGTAGGATTACATGAGGAATACGAATGTTGACCGTCGTTCCTTCCGTTTCAGATACATAAAGAATCCCATTAACAAACTCTAGTCTTTCTCTCATACCTCTAATTCCATTACCGTTTGTATCGGACCCATCTCTACTTAGCCCAACCCCGTTATCCTGAACTTGCACAAATAACTCAGTGGAAGACTGTTTGATTAAGACATGACAGAACGTTGCTTGGCTGTGCTTGACGACGTTATTGATGGCCTCCTTCAAACACATGCTTAAGACATTTTCAACAAGTAAGGGTGTATCTTTTAATACTGGATTTCCTTTAACACGAAAATCTATTTCAGCGGCTTTAAGAATTTGCTGAACCCGAACTAATTCGTCTTCTAACTTTCCAACCTGAATATTGGAAACCAGATCTCTAACCTCTTTTAAAGCAATCCGTGCGGTTTGATTGATATCTAAAAGTTCTTTTCTTGCTTTAACTGGATCTTGATCGATTACTCTCCTAGCTAGGTCACTTTTTAAACCAATTAACGATAGTTTTTGGCCTAGAGTATCGTGAAGATCTCTCGCAATACGTTGCCTTTCTTGAATAACCAAAAGCTGAGAAATTCGTTTATTCGCATCCTCTAATTGACCTTCAAGTTTCTCCGTTTTAATTTGATTGTGAGAATTAAAGGGCAGCAAAATTACACCAATCACTCCGATGAGAATGAAAGGAAATTGCGTAACG
>JBFIXW010000243.1:0-2573 GCA_041605715.1 Paenisporosarcina sp. | reverse complement strand
TGTAATTGTTCAAAATAAATTCACCGTACATAGCTTTTCCCATCAAACAACGACTGCCAGGCATAGCTGGCAGTCCATATCATGATTTTGAATGGCCCCACTCGCTAAAGCTCCGTGGGTGTTTCAGTTGGTGAGCAGTCGCTCAGTTAGAATTTTAGCGATCTTGGTTAGAAGTTTGGGGATCTCAGTTAGAATAATGACCATCTCAGTTAGAGAAACAGCCATCTCAGTTGTAATTGTTCAAAATAAATTCACCGTACATAGCTTTTCCCATCAAACAACGACTGCCAGGCATAGCTGGCAGTCCATATCATGATTTTGAATGGCCCCGCTCGCTAAAGCTCCGCGGGTATTTCTATTGGTGAGCAGTCGCTCAGTTAGAATTTTAGCGATCATGGTTAATAGTTTGGGGATCTCAGTTAGAATAATGCCCATCTCAGTTAGAGAAACAGCCATTCAAGTTGTAATTGTTTCCTATTGGAAAAACATAAAGGCATAACACCATGTCGAGTGTTATGCCTTTTGCTGGTTAGCTAAATCTTTTTTTAGTTGTGGTCGAGAGCGCATATCTGCTTCGAAGCGGGATACAAGTTCGTCCCCGGATAATCCGTCTAAAATGAGTTCACTTAGTAATTGTTCTGCATACTTACGTCTTACTACTTTTAATGTGCCTTTTAATAATACGGAAACATAGTCACCAATTTTTTTGATGGAATATACTACGACTTCAAAGGTAGCAGGTTCATTTTCTGGATATGAAATAACGACTTTTACATCAATTACTTCTTTTGACTCTTCAAATTGTTCAAAAAAAGTACTGTCGTTTTTATCAATATACATTTCTAAAATCCACGCGCGATGGCTGTTTTCTTGGTTAATAATAATACCATCTACTAGTGGAATTGGAAGAATTTCATCGTTATGAACCACGGTCATAGACAACATTTTAAACGTTTTCACCAAATATCACAGCCTTTCAGGAAGTGTTATGTATGTATATTATATCACAAGATTAAAAAACTTGAGGAATTGGGTAACTTCGTCATTTTAAAAAAGCACTTAACCTTACTGTTACAAGGGATTAGCCAATAAAACCTTTTTTTAGCATAACTGAAAATGGAATTATTAGAGGCATAAAACTAGGCAAAACAAATTTTTGCCTAGTTGCACACAATTTAAGGTTGTCGATAAGATACGAAATAGAACGAAGGAAGGAGGTGAATAAGTGAATCAAGTAGGTATGATTGGCAGAATTACAAAGGATCCAGTTTTAAGACAGTTGTCAGAAGGACGTGTTCAAGCTAGTTTTGTTTTAGCTGTTACGAGGACTTTTAAGAACCAGAAAGGTGAAGATGCCGATTTTGTTTTGTGTACAGTTTGGGGTAAACTGGCCGAAAACACCGTTAAGTATTGTGGGAAAGGATCTTTGATTGGAGTCAGTGGGCGAATACAATCAAGGTCTTATCAAAAAGAAGACGGGAGTCGAGTATTTGTTACGGAAGTTGTGGGTGAAGAAGTTCAGTTCTTAGCCACAAAACCAAAAGTAGAAAACAATCCTAATGCGACAGCATTAGTACCAGAGATAGAACTTCCAAATGATTTTGTTTTCACAGAAGAAGAACAACGTGAGTTACCAATAACTTAATGCATGAAAACCGCGGTAGACCGCACCGTTGGTTATTTTGAAAATCAATTGTACGATACTTCTATACAGGAAGAAAGGAATTCATCCAATATGAAAGGTTCTCCAGAACATCTCATTCGAATGGAATTACATATGACACAAATGATTCGTATCATAGCGAATTTGAATGAGCGCATTCAAGTTCTTGAAAGACAACTTCAAGAACCCTTAATAACAATTCCAAGAGAAAGATAATACCTAAATCGAGAGAAAACCGGCCGATAGAAGCACGGCCGGTTTCAAATATAAAACTATCCAAACGTTAATAAGTCACGTAAATCGTTGTCATCAAGTTCTGTAATCCATTGACTTGATTGAATTAGATCTTCGGACAATGCTTGTTTATCGCTTAACAATTTATCGATTTTTTCTTCAATCGTACCAATCGTTACGAATTTATGAACATGAACAAATTTAGTTTGTCCAATACGGTAAGCGCGATCAGTTGCTTGATTTTCAACAGCCGGATTCCACCATCGATCGGCGTGTAGAACATGGTTTGCAGCCGTTAAATTTAAACCAGTTCCTCCTGCTTTTAATGACAGTAAGAAGACTGGAAATTCTTTTTCTTGGAATGCTTCAACTAAGTTATCACGTTGTTGTTTAGGCATACTTCCGCTTAAAAATGGAGTTTCAATGTCATACAGCTCAGATAGACAATGTTGGAGTAAATGACCCATTCCAATATATTGTGTAAAAATTAGACATTGCTCACCACGTGCTGCAATTTCAGCTGCAAGCGTAACAATTCTAGCTAATTTTTCAGATCGCTCCATCATATCCTCGGCCGGCCCAAATCCCTCTTTCAAATACAAAGCTGGGTGATTGCACAATTGCTTCAGCTTGCTTAACATCTTTAAAATAAGTCCTTTTTTCTCGAATCCTGTCA
>JBFIXW010000242.1:0-2574 GCA_041605715.1 Paenisporosarcina sp. | reverse complement strand
GAAAATAAGAGACTATATAAATTTATCGTGAAAAATGAAGACTTACTGGCACAACAAGCAGAAACAGCTGATCAATTTCGAAAATTATTAGTTGAGAAATCGCCTTATATACTGGCAAGTTATCATTTTCACATTCCTTTTGCAAAGGTTTTTCAGTTGATGAATGAAATTGAAGCCGAATTGAATTTAAGATTGGAAGCTAGGTTTAAACAAGTAAAATGGATTGATATGACAGATCGCTTTTTCAAAACCTCCAGCGATAAAAGTGATAAGAAAGTGTTTTTGTTTCTTACTCAGTAGGAGTTATTTACAATTCGCCACATCAATGGAAGGACATAAATAGTCCGAAATATGAATGCTCTTTAAAGATTTTTGTTAACTAATCAATCTATAGTGATATCTTTTACATCATTTTAATTTTCACTGTGCCAATAATAATTACTAATTACATCAGCAAAGATTTCAGTAGTTCGATGTATTTCATCTACAGTATTATCAACACCACCAATTTCAACAATCACGGCGTTAGGAGAAATATCTTGGTTATATACGCCATTCCCACTACTACTATCTTTTTGAATGACGCCTTTTGACAAATCGGGGTATTGAGCTGCGAGCATTTTATCTAATGAGTCAGCAAAATGAAGGTTATTTTCAAAACCCTCATGACCTGTACCCACCACAAATAAAAGACGAGCATGGTTTTCTCCATTTACCTTGATAGTGGTGGAATCTTTGTTTAAGGAATCCCGATGAACGTCTAAAAACAAATCCAAATTAGTATTCTCCTGAAGGGCAGTTAAAACTAATTCTCTCGAAATGGCATAAGAACTACTATAGTCCAATCCTCGAATTCCTAGCATTTTAACAATGTCAGTTGAATCTACTTCCGTTCCAATCCCTCGTCTCTCTAAAGCTCTACCAAGCATTTCACCAACTAAGGTTATATTTGCTGTCTCATGGTAAGCTTCTTCTGCTTTATATGTATCTTTTAAATAAGGCAAGAATGATTCTCTGCTATGAGTATGATAAATGTAAACAACTGTTTTTCCGAAAGTTGAATGTAAATTATTCATTTTCTTTGGGGATTCTATGTTTTTAAAGAATGCATCAATATTTTTGATGGATAGATCCCTTTCTTTAAAAAGATTTTTCATACTTGGTTGGAATTCATCTCGATCTTGGTCATTAGTGAGAATTTGTAGCTCATTTTCCTCATTTGTTATCGAATCATTTATTCTATTTAAGGGATTGGTGAAATCAGAAAGTTTCTTCTCTGTCTCCAATCTTATAGTTGTTACTAAATGTGAACTTTCATTAAATAGATTTCCTTTTCCTGTTTTAGAATCATAAAAAAAAGAAAAGAAAAAGACTACTATAAGCCAAATAAGAAAGAGGGAAATAGCCACTAACAGTAAAAAGATAAGGATCGGTTTTTTATTTGTTTTTCTTTTTTCATTTTCCTTGTTTTTTGTATACATATATCTATTAGGACCACCTATTCCAAAATAAAAAGATATCTAATCATAACACTTTTTAAAAAGATAGGACCTTTTAGTCGAGATATTTTACAGGAAATGAGTGCTCTTTTCTCGTGACTATTTCATCTAGTATTTAGCGTACAAATTTATGTACCCCTCGATTAGAGTGAAGTAGATAGATCATCAGAGAAACTAATTAAAAGAGGGTAGTTCACTGTTGAAGTATGACATCAATTTTTTCTGGAATTGTTCATTTATTCCTTAATATATGAACTTTCGTTTTGTGAATGGTATTGGTGCAAATTCACATAATACGTGAGTACATCAAAATGAAATGAGGAGTGAATTTAATTGAAAGAACTTTTTACAGCGACAGTTACGGCTACTGGTGGACGAGAGGGTCGAATCCAATCAGAGGATGGAGTGCTCGATTTAGCGTTGGCAATGCCAGGTGTCAAAAAGAATACTACAAATCCAGAACAACTTTTTGCGGCAGGGTATGCCGCTTGTTTCGATTCAGCGCTAAATTTGGTGGCAGGAAAGGAAGATATCAAACATGGTGGTTCCGAAGTAACGGCTCACGTCACTTTGAATCAAGATGATGATGGCTATTCACTATCGGTCAAACTAGATGTGTTGGTACGGGATGTAGAAAAGGATGTGGCCAAACATTTAGTAGAAGCCGCACATAAAGTATGTCCATATTCACGCGCTCTCCAAGGAAATATTGAAGTGGATGTCGAAGGTCGAACGGCATAAATACCGATTATTCTTAAAGAAATGAGAATAGGGTTTTATCAATAGATTATTGGACGCCGATTTTTTAGTTGACTATCTAAATTGTACTGGCCAAATATCTAACAAAAAACGACCATCGATTTCCATTCGAATTAATGGTCGTTTTTCATGATTTTATTTATAATTTCTTAATATACTTTATCACCGTTAAAAATCGAATTTTTAACGATTACATAGTCTACCGTAGTAATGGCTTCTAAGGTGTTACCACCTGCGTATGAAATAGAGGATTGAAGGTCTTGTTCCATTTCGATTAATGTATCTTCTAAGGCACCTTTATGCTCTACAAACATTT
>JBFIXW010000241.1:0-2577 GCA_041605715.1 Paenisporosarcina sp. | reverse complement strand
ACCAAGGTAGTGTTATTGTAAAAACTAGTATTTTATCAAGATGTACGCTTTCTATAAATTATGGTGTGGATATAGTAAAGTTTATGGAATGGGAAAGAAATAGTGATAGATTAGGGGACGAAAATGGCTAAGGCGGTTCATTTTATTGGAAAGCAGCAAATGCTGCAATGTTAAAAGATATGCTTATTGCGGAGGCACTAGTTGATAATAATAAAGAGCATCTTGCAACACCAAGTGAAAAAAATGGATTGATTTTATTAATAACCCTAATCAAAGCAATCTATGGACAGCGCATAATACATCAATCTTCTATGCGTCAGCAAAGCTTATTGAACATGGTGCATTAGTAGGGGAGGAACCAGCTGAACAGGCTTTTGTCCATTCTGTACTATTTAGAGTTGGAGGAACACAATTATTAAATTTCCCATCCTCTATAGGAGCAATTGGACTTTTAGTAGATATTGGACCTCTTAAATATCCTAGTTATCCAGCTACTAGGGATGATAGAGCAACTTATCCATTGTGGATAGAACAAAAAGATTTGAAGGAGGCGTATGAGAATTAAAAAAATGAAACTAATGGCCTTATGTTTAATAAGTATAAGCATTATGGTTGGATGTCAGCAAAATAGTGAGAATGAAAGTATTGATGGGTTAGAGGTCATTAACATAAGTCGGAAATATAGTGTTCATTCAGAACCAACATGGTTTCATGACGGCTCAAAATTAGCGGTAGAAATTAATGGTAAATCTATTTCAATATTGAATATAGAAAATGGGGACTGGGAAAGCATTGGCATAAATGAAAATTCATACATTAATGCACCAATGGCTTGGTATCAAAATGAACTATCTTTTATCAGTATTAATTATGATAAAGAGTTTTTAAAAGATACTTCTATTATATTGTGGGATATAGAACAAAAAAAACAAACTAAACTTATTGATGACCTACCGCCTATTTACTCGCTAACAAGGAACCAGTACAATCAGTTAGTTTATACAAAGGATTCAGAGGAATTTGATATAATCTTATTTGATCTAGAGACAAAGAAAGAGGAACTTTTATTTAGAAATGGTTATGATGTACAATGGCATCCCGACGGGAAACAGGTAGGGTATATTTCTGACAATAAAATTTACGTTTATGATTTAACTGAGAAAACCAAGAAACTTATCTATTCAAGTGAAGCAGGGAATATTATTGATAGTATAACCTGGTCCCCCAATGGAGAGTGGATGGCATTCCGAGAAGGAAACTATAAAACTGGGAACGGATTGTATGTAATATCCCAAAATGGTGAAAATAAAGAGCAACTTATAGAAAAAAGCAATGTAGCTTCTCTTTCTTGGTCCCCAACTGGGAAAGAAATCGCTATCACAACCATTGGTAGTCCTGGAAGTAACGAGCTTTACTTACTTGAAGTACCTGAAAAATATAGATGATTTATTAATAACAATTAAAGATACAAGACCTTGAGGAGTGATTGACACTTTCTCAAGATTTTTCTCTGACATCACGTAAAATGTTCGGCCTACACGGCTCATCTAATCCGTCGCACGACCCGAACTTAAAGACAACAGGTGGTCTACTTTACTACCAATATGATGGACAACGAAATGTATCGGAAGTCACTGACCGACACGGCGATATCATCGAGCGTTACCGTTATGATGCATTTGGAGGAATTTTCACAGGAACCACTTCACCATACAACCATCACGGTTACACGGGGATGGGTTATGATGGTAAGACCGGACTAGTGGACCTAAATGCACGATGGTACAATCCAACTGCTGGTAAATTTATGAATGAAGATACGTATCTAGGCATACTAAGCCAACCACAGACGCAAAACCGCTATTCGTATGCGTTAAACAATCCCGTCAACATGTGGGATCCAAGCGGACATGTAGCAGTTCCAGTGGATGGAGGAGCTATTCCTTCGTGGGTTCGCTCTCAGGAAAGTCCTACAATAATAGAACCAGATGGTATTTTCAAGAATTATAATTACAGGACCTTTAAAGATTATTTCCAAACGGATGTTAAATCCGAACTCCTTAATACAGTTATGGAGGAAAAATATTTAAGATTAAACTTTCTTACAACAGGCATTAATAATTGGACCTATGATTATAAGAAAATCAAGACTATCAATGATGGTGGGTTAGAACGTAAAGTAGAAACTGACGAAGGTACTAAAACGTTCACGGATCCGGATCCATTTAAAGACGCATGGCATACAGACATTACAGCCAAACAGATAGCGGGTGAAAACGCTAAAGAAATTTCTAAATATGGTGAACCTGCCATTGCAAAAATGCTTAATAAACTAATCAACTCACCTGCAGAATTTGACAGTTTCGTCGAACGGGAAAGGCAGAAACATTTAAACCAGGTTCAGCCATTAAATCCAAATAGGGTATACTTTATTAATGGGATAAATAATGCAAATGGTCCTATAAATCCGCCTGCATATTCAATGGAATTTGAAAATGAACTCGAAAAAAGAGGATTAAATGTGGTAGTCATAACGGCTTTTGAAGATGGGTTACCCCGAGGAGTGTATGATGTTTT
>JBFIXW010000240.1:0-2590 GCA_041605715.1 Paenisporosarcina sp. | reverse complement strand
CAGTTATTTTGAAAGGAGAAGTCTGTAATGATTACTGGAATAGGATTAGATGTGACAGAAATAGAAAAAATACGGACCATTCATGCACGAACCTTAAAATTTGTGGAACGAATTTTAACTCAAAAAGAATTAAAAAGATTTTCTTCTTTAACTGAACATAGAAGAATCGAATTTTTAGCAGGCAGATTTGCAGCAAAAGAAGCTTTCGCGAAAGCTTTAGGAACTGGTATAGGTAAAGATTGTAGCTTTCAAGATATCGAAATATTACCGGATGAATTAGGTAAACCTGTACTCTATTTTAAAGAAAGTGAAGTAAACGGATTTGTAAGTATCACACATACAAAACAATTCGCTGCTGCTCAAGTTGTTTTGGTTGAATAATCCCTGTCCCTTTCTCATAAGATGTCTCAACGGACCGAAAAGAGAAAGGATGAACCGATGTGCGCAGCCGTTTAACCGCAGGGATTTTGTTATTGATGATGATGTTTGTATTAGCCGCTTGTGGTGCAGATTCCAAAGAGGATGTTTTGAAAAAGCTTAGCAACAAATGGGTAGAAACTAAAGGATATGAGCTTGATGCAAAAATGGAGATTAAAACTGGGTCCGAGCCACGTCTCTATGAAGTGGATGTATGGCACACGAAACCGGATTTATATCGAGTGAAAGTGACTCAATCTGGAGAAGACATGTCTCAAACAATTGTACGAAACAAAGAGGGAGTCTTTGTAACAACGCCTTCCTTAGGTAAAACCTACAAGTTTCAAAGTGAATGGCCAGAAAAAAATAGCCAAGCTTATTTAATTGGCTCCCTTGCAAAAGACATCAAAGAAGATAAAGCAGCTGTCATGACAGAAAATAAAAATTCATATGTATTCGAAACAAAAACAAGAAATAGTCACCAAAAAATGTTGCCAACTCAAAAGATTCATATAAGCAAAAAAACATTGTTGCCAACAAAAGTTTCAATTTTGAACGATCAAAAAGAAGAACAAATTTTAATAACTTTTGATAAGATTACTTTAGGAACTTCAAGAAGTGCTTCAGAATATAAAGCAGATAGTCCAACTGATGTAACTGATGACAATGAAACAGCTAAGGTGGAACCAAAAACGACTTTTGAAACGCACTATCCATCAATACCATGGGAAAGTGTAACCATGATAGATGAAAAAATAATGAAAAATGAAAACAAAGATCGTGTCATTTTAACGTATGGTGGAGACAAAGAGTTTACGATTATTCAATCTCCAGTTAGTTTCGTGGATGGTGCACTGTTGCCAGTTACTGCTCCAGGAGATCCTGCTGATTTAGGATTTGCGATTGGTGCGATTACGGATAAGTCCATTACGTGGGAACAAAATGGCGTTCAATTCTATTTAGCTTCTGACTCGATGTCACGTGAAGAAATGATGATGGTTGCTGGTTCAATGACCACTCAAGATTTGAAATAAATATAGTTGCAGCTCGTCGCATCTGAAAATGAGGAATATATATGGATTTTTATAGACCAACTTTTGCAGCAATTGATTTGAATGCGATAAAAATGAATATACTAAACCTACAAACGCATCTAAACAAAAAGTTAGAGATTATTGCGGTTGTAAAAGCGAATGCCTACGGTCATGGAGATGTAAAAGTTTCCAAGGCCGCCATGGAGGCAGGAGCGAGTATGCTTGCGGTGGCAACTCCAGATGAAGCGATTCGGTTGCGAAAAGAGGGCATCGAATCGCCTCTTCTTGTAATGGGAGCATCTCCATCTACATTTGCTGATGTCGCAGCTGAATTAAATATCATGGTTACAGTATTTGATGAAAAATGGATTAACCAAATCCCGCTTCTATCTCATCGTTTAAAGATCCATTTAAAACTGGATACTGGAATGGGGCGTTTAGGGATTTATTCCGAAAATCATTTACAATCCATCATTCAACTAATTCAGCAACGAGATGATATTGAACTTGATGGCGTATTCACTCACTTTTCAACTGCGGATGAGGAAGATCAAAGCCATTACAAAGAACAAATGTCGAAATTTAAGGACTTCCTTCAGTTATTTAATGAAATGCCGAGAGTGGTGCACGCCGCCAATAGCGCGGCTGCACTCATTCGGAATGAGTCATTATTTGATGGGGTTCGGTTCGGCATCTCTTTATACGGATTGTCACCTTCAGCATATGTCAGTGGGGTTTTGCCGTTTTCTTTAAAACCTGCCATGTCCTTGCATACTGAAGTTGCATTTATTAAACGTGTACCTGAAGCTACAGCCATCAGTTACGGTGCGACCTATCGTACGCAACATAGTGAATGGATCGCTACCTTACCTATAGGATATGCAGACGGACTGTTAAGGGGACTAAGTGGGCAAGAAGTTTTAATTGGTGGAAAAAGAGTACCGATTGTCGGTCGGATTTGTATGGATCAATGTATGATTCGGTTAGATGAAGAAGTCCCGATCGGAGAAAAAGTAGTTCTTTTAGGCAGACAAGGCAACGAAATAATTCATGTAGAAGAATGGGCAGAAAAACTAAACACCATATCCTACGAGGTCCCTTGTATCATCACTGAACGAGTACCTCGGGTATATATTCCT
>JBFIXW010000239.1:0-2618 GCA_041605715.1 Paenisporosarcina sp. | reverse complement strand
GCGAAGGCGATGAATTGTATATTGGTAATCCGACAGGCAAGGCTCTTACAATTAATGAAACATTACATGACGGAAAGAAAGATGAAAGAAGGATTATTTGTGTAGGTGGAGGTACGGGTTTGGCACCATTCATTGCCTTTGCTAATCATTTACACGATATTGGAGATAAAAGGGAAATCATCGTTTTACATGGAGCAAGTTACGTAGACGAACTTAGTTACAAGAAAATGCTAACTGATTTAGAGTTAGAAAGTATTGAAAGAGGAAAAGATGAATGGAATTTTAAGTATAGGGCTGCAATCAGTAGGCCAAAAGAATATTTTAACAGATCCTGGTCAGGACATACCGGAAGGGTTGAATCATTTTTTAAACCTGGTAAAAATGGTCTCTCACCAGTTGAAGAATTAGTAGGTGAAAAAATTACTCCCGAAAATACAATCATCTACATTTGTGGTTATCAAGGAACAATAGATGGAGTGATCGATTTTGTGGGACCAAAGGGATTTGTTACAGAACATGATAAGAAGGAAGACGGTAGTTTTGCCGTTAAGTTTGAATCATACGGTTAAGTTTAACGCTTTCTGAGAATAAATTGCATTAATGATTCTTTAGAATATTCAATTCCGTGCTCGTCACAGGAATGCTTACCGTATTCTTCTATTACCTTACCGGCATCTTCCGCTTCGGAAACAAAATCACACTCAAAACCGTAATCTCTGCAAACGAGCTTTGGCATCAAATTTTACAAAAAATTAGTGACATATATCTTGTATCATTGCTTTAATACACAAACAATTCATGATGATAATCAATTGCTTAGTTAAGTGTCATATGTTGGATTCTAATTTTTTAATATTAATTTGAAAAAATTAACTACTGAAAAACTAGGCTATGGTTTGTGGTTCAAGTCTTTTAATTGTGGCCTCAAGAACGGGCACTTCCTTATCAATCAATTTCTCGACTTCAGGAACTTTACCTTTAGTGGCAATTAAATTTTCTTCGATCATCTCCAAAATTTGATCTCTAAACATGATTTTGATTCCTGGAAATTTATAGATAGAGTCATCAACTGCTCTGGGTTCAGAGATATCTAAAATCATTGTACCTGTTTTTTTGTTCTCCATTGCTCTTTTTATTGAGTTATGTTTGATAATGAAGTAATCTGCAGTAGTGGCGACGAAAACAATATCATATTTATTGAATTCTGAAAGGATTTTGTCAAATTCAACCGGGTTTCCGCTTAATGATTTAGAAAAACCGGTTGCCCTATCGATTGTTCGGCTTGAAACATCAAATTTAAGATCTTTTTTGTTTAAAGATTCTGCGACCATTGCAGCGGTTTCTCCAGTTCCAATAATCAGTATTTTCTTTTTCGCATCAAGACCAGCATTTTCTTGAGCAATTTTAACAGTACGGTCACCAAGCGATACTACTTTATTGCTAAATCCAGTTGAATCTCTAATTCGAGAGGCGATTCTAATAGAATTGTCAAATAATTTATTCAGTACCTTACCAGACCCCTTGTATTCTGATGCAGTAGAAAGAGCAGTTTTTAATTCATCTAAGACATCTGGTCTTCCAAGTATTAGAGACTCCAACCCACAAGCAAGTCTTAAGAGATTTTTGTAAACGTCAGTATTCTTGTACACCTCGAGGGTTTGATCAAGATGATCTAATTCCCATTCATCTAATTCTGTTAAAGAAGCCCAAGTATCCTCGATTTGTTTTATGGTTAACTGTTTACCTTCTGTTCGTCTAGCATCTGGCGAGTCATCAGATTCTAAATTAACAATAAGAAATACCTCAACTCTAAATGGACTCTGAACAATAACACATTCAGAAACATCAGAAATTTTCATAAACGATTCATATGCAGTTTTTATTTCTTTAAAGGAATATCGTTCCAACTTATGCAAGGGAATGTTTCTAAAAGTTACTCTTGCATGTAGTATGTTAAAATTATTTTCACTCATTAGTTACTCCAATTATTTTCGAAGTTTATCTCTCCCACCTTTTGCCGTACGGAAAACATTCATTCCTACATGATAATTTTCAAATAAATAATCAAGTCTCTTAAGATCCTCTTCCACTTGTTTAATTTCAGTACTACTTGAATTTGGATCATTTTTCAAACGATTTAATTTTTCTTGCGTTTCTTGTTTTATTGTTTCAATTCCTTTTTCATAATTTGAAATACCGGAAAATTCTTGACTCAAAATATACTTTGGTTCGTAAACAGGAATTTGATTAGTTGGAATTTCTACCTTTTTAGAAATTGCATTTTCTTCTTCTTGGGTTAAAATTGGTCTTGGCGGCCCTCTATTTTCTTTGTCTAACCAGAATTCGGGTTCTCCAAGTTCCCTTCGGAAAATTTGTTCTTGTCCTCGCTTATTGGTAAATAATTCCGGATTCTCAATTACTATGGCTTCTGCTGCAGCTGCCTTATATTCCTCCTCAGCAGCCGCTTCCGCTGCCAATTTAGCCGCCTTTAATTTTTCAGCAGCCTCTTTTTCTTCCAATAGTGCTCTTTCCCGTTTTTCTTCTGGACTTGGGTCAGATTCCTTTTTGTCTTTAGACACTAAACAACCATTGATTGAGTTAAATTTTAAGTTTTGATT
>JBFIXW010000238.1:0-2627 GCA_041605715.1 Paenisporosarcina sp. | reverse complement strand
GGAATGGGTGGTGCACCTGAAGGCGTTATCGCAGCAGTTGGTTTAAAATGCTTAGGTGGCGAAATTCAGGGTCGACTAGTTCCTCAAAATGACGAAGAATTACAACGATGTATCCGAATGGGACTCGATGTTAGCAAAGTATTCCGAATGGAAGACTTAGTTAAAGGCGATGATGCCATTTTTGCAGCAACAGGCGTAACGGATGGTGAACTACTACGTGGTGTTCAATTTAAAGGTGCTTATGCAGAGTCACATTCACTAGTTATGCGTGCGAAATCAGGTACCGTGCGTTTCGTAGAGGGACGACACAGCTTGAAGAAAAAACCTCATCTTTTGATGAAAGACTAACTTCAAAATTAATGTCTGGTCTTTATTGGCCAGACATCTTCTACGTATATCCTTTTCTTGGAATGAATCCATTCCACACAATTCACCCTGCAAAAACTACACAATAAAATATGAATAAGAGTGGTGCACTATATGTCTACATTGACCATTACAGAATTAGAAAATATGACGTTAAAAGAACTTTATGCGTTAGCTCGTAAATTTAAAGTATCAACGTATAGCAAGTTGTCAAAAAAAGAATTAATATTTGCTATATTAAAAACACGCGCTGAGCAAGAAGGCTTCTTCTTTATGGAAGGTGTCTTAGAAATTATCCAATCTGAAGGTTTCGGATTCTTACGACCTATCAACTATTCTCCGAGCTCAGAAGATATTTACATCTCAGCCTCTCAAATTCGTCGTTTTGATTTAAGAAACGGTGATAAAGTGACGGGGAAAGTCCGACCTCCAAAAGAGAATGAGCGATATTACGGGTTATTGCAAGTTGAACTAGTAAATGGAGAAGATCCAGACCTGGCAAAAGAACGTGTTCATTTCCCAGGCTTGACTGCGTTATATCCCGATCGTCATATTAAGCTAGAAACAGAACCTAATAAACTTTCTACGCGCATTATGGATTTAGTAGCACCAGTTGGTTTTGGACAACGTGGATTAATCGTTGCACCACCTAAAGCTGGTAAAACGATGTTATTAAAAGAAATCGCAAATGCCATCACAACGAATTACCCTGAAGCTGAATTGATTGTTTTATTAATAGATGAGCGTCCTGAAGAAGTGACAGACATTGAACGTTCAGTAAATGCCGATGTAGTTAGTTCAACATTTGATGAAGTTCCAGAAAATCACGTTAAAGTAGCTGAGTTAGTATTAGACCGAGCGATGAGACTCGTTGAGCATAAGCGAGATGTAATTATTTTGATGGATTCGATTACCCGTTTAGCACGTGCTTATAACTTAGTTATTCCGCCAAGTGGTCGAACATTATCTGGTGGTATTGACCCTGCTGCATTCCATCGTCCGAAACGTTTCTTTGGTGCAGCTCGTAATATTGAAGAAGGCGGAAGCTTGACGATTCTAGCAACTGCTTTAATTGACACGGGTTCACGTATGGATGAAGTCATTTACGAAGAATTCAAAGGTACAGGGAATCTAGAGCTTCATCTTGACCGCAGTTTGGCAGAGCGTCGCATTTTCCCAGCCCTTGATATTCGTCGATCTGGAACGCGTAAGGAAGAATTATTAATTCCATCGGATCAATTAGACAAACTATGGGCTATTCGCAAAACATTCTCTGATTCACATGACTTTGGAGAGCGCTTCTTGAAAAAAATGCGTCAATCTAAGTCTAATGAAGATTTTTTTGAGCAATTAAATACCGATATGAAAGAAAAGCGTAACGGCAAAGGGTTAATTTAAATAAAAAAGGATGTAAATCTACCACTTGATTTGCATTTAACTTTTTGATATACTGTAAGTCGGTACAAAAACCATATTCTGTGACATATGCGACTGGAATTGAACGGGTCGTGTAAGGTGACAGTTCAATAACCAACTCTGTTCCAGATGGTACAGGGCGAGAGGAGAATTTATTTATGAAACCAGGAATTCATCCAAATTACAAAGTTGCAACAGTTACATGTTCATGTGGTAACTCGTTTGAGACAGGTTCAGTAAAGGAAAACATCAATGTTGAGTTTTGCTCAGAATGTCATCCATTCTATACTGGCCGTCAAAAATTCGCAGCAGCGGATGGCCGTGTTGATCGTTTCAACAAAAAATACGGTCTTAAAGAAGAAATTCAAGAGTAGTAATCAAATACCCGCGTAGAGCATCTGCTCTTCGTGGGTATTTTTCTTTTTTCGCTGGAATTTTAATATGTGTAGGAATCTCAGTTAGAATTTCCGCGGTCTTGGTTAGAATTATAAGGGTCTCAGTTAGAAAAATGACCATCTCAGTTAGAAGAATCGCGATCTCAGTTGTAATTGTTCGAAAAGCTTTCGTGAGTACATAGGAAATCCAAACAAACAAGGCTGCTAAGCAAAGCGTGCAGCACAAATTAGGGTTGCAAGAGCTGAATAGCCCCACCTGGCGCCAGGCGGGTGTTTCTGTTAGTGTGTGGCTGTCTCAGTTAGAATTTAAGCAATTTTGGTTAGAATTATAAGGATCTCAGTTAGAAAAATGACCATCTCAGTTAGAAGAATCGCGATCTCAGTTGTAATTGTTCGAAAAGCTTTCGTGAGTACATAGGAAATCCAAACAAACAAGGCTGCTAAGCAAAG
>JBFIXW010000237.1:0-2629 GCA_041605715.1 Paenisporosarcina sp. | reverse complement strand
GAATTACTTCAAATGCAGCATCAAATGAGCGAGCTTGAAGAGAAAATGTCGACAGCTAAGCCAGATGTAATGGAAAAACTGCTGCGTCAATATGGCAATCTTCAAGAACAATTCACACTTCGTGATGGATATTCTTATGAATCAGAAATCGACAAGGTCATTCAAGGGTTGCAGTTACAAACTTTTGTAGATCGACCTTTTCATACACTTAGCGGAGGAGAGCAAACCAAGGTTATGCTTGGTCAAATGCTCCTAACAAAACCGGATTTGTTATTACTCGATGAGCCGACAAATCATTTGGATTTATTTGCAGTAGAGTGGTTAGAGCAATATTTGCGTGACTATGAAGGAACGGTTGTCAGCATTTCACATGATCGCTATTTCCTCGATCAAGTAGCGACTAAAATAGCTGATTTAGAAGATGGTGAATTAATTTTATACCATGGAAATTTTTCTGACTTTGTGGTGCAAAAGGAAGCCCGAATAATGAGGGAATTCCAAGAATACGAAGAACAACAGAAAAAAATCAAAAAGATGAAAGAAGCCATTAAACGGTTAAAATTATGGGCAAATGAAGCTGTGCCTCCAAATGCAGCCATGCATAGAAGAGCACGGAATATGGAACGTGCTCTTGAGCGAATGGAAAAAGTGCGTAAACCGTTAATTGATCCAAAGAAAATGAATTTATCATTTGAAGCTGCCCCAAGGAGCGGAAAAGAAGTCGTCATTATGGAACAGGTAAATAAATCTTTTGGTGATAAATCCCTACTACATGAAGCTGATTTTAATGTGAGATGGAAAGAACGAGTGGCCATTGTCGGTCGTAATGGAACAGGCAAATCGACCATTTTGAAATTATTAAGAGGTCAATTAGTTGCAGATAGCGGGGTCGTTCAATTAGGAAGCAATGTACGAGTAGGCTTCCTCTCGCAACATTTAGAAATTGCTGATCCGAAGAAACGTTTAATCGATGAGTTCCGTAATGAAGTGAACGTGTTTGAAGGGGAAGCAAGACATATATTAGCTAAATTCATGTTCTATGGTCCTGACGTGTTTAAGCGAGTCAGTGATTTAAGTGGTGGCGAGCGCATGCGATTAAGACTCGCTCAACTCATGCATCAAGATGTCAATTTGCTGATACTGGATGAGCCAACTAATCATTTAGACATTGACTCATGTGAAGTACTAGAAGAAGCATTGGAAGACTTCCAAGGCACTATATTAGCTGTTTCGCATGATCGTTACTTCTTGAATAAACTTTTCCCACGTACCTCATGGTTAGATAGTGGAAGATTAACTACGTTCGAAGGACCATACGAATGGGCTCGCGAAAAGTGGGCAGAGCAACAGGTTTTAGTGGAAAGTGAAGCACCTGCATTTGAACCAGTTGAGCGAGTGAAGGCTGTAAAGTTACGAAGTGAAGAGCCACGTTCGTATGAAACGGAAATTTCAATACTTGAAAAAGATATCGCATCAATCGCAGCGCAAGCAGAAGGCGAAGAAGATTGGGAAGTTTATGAATCATTGATGGCTGACAAAAATAAACTAGAAGCGAAATTAGATGACTTGATGACAGAGTGGTTCAAACATGAAGCTTGATGATTTTGACGGAATAGAAGGAAGAAGCGGAATCGTTTAAAACGGTTTCGCTTTTTTCTTGTTTTGAGGTCATTTTGTGGTGTAACGCCAAATTATGTGCTTCAAACGCCAAATTATGAAAAAATATCGCCAGAAAAATTTATACAATCGCCAAATTAAGCTCCGTTAACGCCATATTAATCAATGCAAACGCCATATTCCAACTTCACTGAGTAGCAATAAAAAAATTCAATAAATAATGAAACGAAAATCTTTTATTGGAAGTCTAATCCATTAACAATCGGAAATGAAGGGGAGAGACTGAATGAAAAAGAGAAGCCTGTGGCTCTTATTCGCAGTGGGTATCACGGTATTGGTGTTAGCATTCGGATTTATGGTTGATAAGGTAACAGTTAGTGCTTCACCTGTGGCATTATCTAATTCGGGCTGGAAAGTGAATTTTTCGTCACCATTAAAGGAAACGGCAATCATCGATGGTAATTTATATTTAGTTGATCAACAAGGGATTGAACCTGAATCGACAATTACAATGACCAATCAAAATCGTACACTTGAAGTGTCAGGATTGAAACCAGGTTCATACAAATTACACATGAAACGGGAAGCGCTTCAAGGTGGTTTTCTTAAAAACATAGCGATTAATGAACTATCGTTTATTGTTCAAAAAGAGTTGCAACCGGTTAAGTCCGAAAAAGAATTAAAAGACTACTTCTCAAAAATCCAGAAAATAACGGCTCAATTCAATGTTGATGAAGCAGAACCTGTATCGTCAGAGTCGGCAATGGATAGCAAGTCGTCAGGCTCAGGAGAAGGTGTTGGAGGAGAAGTCGAGTATTCAACTACTAATAACCAAGTTGAAGGGGTGGATGAATCTGATTCTGTGAAAACAGATGGTTCGTATATTTATTCGATTGGGAATGGACGTGTGGTGATAGCGGATGTTCGAAATCCAGAAGCCATGAAAAAAGTTGCAGAAATTCCACATGACGACACTTATTTCCCGACACAGCTATTTTTACACGATAAAACG
>JBFIXW010000236.1:0-2629 GCA_041605715.1 Paenisporosarcina sp. | reverse complement strand
ATTATGATAATAGATGATGATAAAGAAATTTATTGTTACAACTGTCGCAAAAGGTCTTTATTTACACGTAAAGATCTGAATAATAATAGTGGTGTAGAAAGTCATTGTAGTGAATGTTCTAATATTTGGTTTGAATGGCAAAATCGAGCAGTAGAACAAGAAAAAGAAAAATGGCTTGAATATAATGAAGGATTAGAATATAAAACTACAGGTCATCTATCTAGTTTTTAAAAATTGAGTTTGTTTAATAACTTAAAATACTGTTTTGTGAATAACCCACAATTTTCATTAAAATGTCACCGTGGATTTTAGTAATTTAGAATACACAACTTTTAAACAACTTTATTATTTTCTTTTATGCCTTAAAAAACATTAATAATAAATAATTAATCAACTTTATTATTTCACCATTGATATAATTTGCTAAAAAATAATGGTTTTATTACAATTATTTAAACAACTTTATTATTTCCACACAACTTTTTCGCAAAAAGAAAAATAACTTGCGATATAAAAACCATCTGCACCAAGACTGGAGAGAATCTGGAGTAAAAACCAGAGGATCTTCGGTCTTTTTTATATCAAAAGAGGCTTAGATTTAAGTGAAAGGGAATAAGGAGATTTCGTACCCCCATGTATGCATATAAATTTCACTGCAAAATAAAAATGGTTTTATGATTTACTTGTCTATTAGTTCAATCTTAGTTCCTGACCCAGATGCAGGTAGTGATGTATCTATAGCGTCATACCAAACTTTTACCTGGTCTCCTTGTCTTATATTTAATACTTTTTCATTGAAAGTAAAGTAAGCGGACTGATAGGCCTTTGTGATAATTTCTTCCTCTGTCATTTCTTTGATATTGCCTTTAACTCCACTCACAACTAGGACAACCCTGCCATCAACTTTTGCTACAAAACCCTCCATAGTATTGTGCTCTGTTTCGGGCTCTGGATTCGTACATGCTGTGAGTGATATCGTAGCGTTGACAAATAATATTAAAGCAATTAATAATCTTTTTTTGACCATTTACTTTCCCTCCTCTATTAACCTATTTGTTTCATTCATTAATTCCTTTCGTGCATTTTGAATTTTCTGGTAAAATAATAACATACTAATTTGCGTAGAGGAATGAGACGAGTGAATAAAGAGTATTTTATCGGAATCGTACCACCAAAAGAATATTTAAACCGAGTTGAGCTTTTTCAAACGAAGTGGATGAATCATTTAGGCGTCGAACCACATATCACGTTAAAAGCTCAAGGGGGGTTAACTCCAGATAAAAAGTGGATTAATGCAGTAGAAAAGGTCTGTGGACAATTCAAACCATTTCAAATGTCGTTAGGTAAACCGTTGTATTTTGGAGAAAATATTCTTTATTTAAGTGGAACATCAAAGGAATTGCTTCAATTACATCAAAAGATTGTCCAAGAAATTTCTCCAACAGCTGACTTAATCAAAAAGTACTTTGAACTTGATGACTTTGTTCCTCACTTAACATTAGGAAAAGAACAACACGGTCTTTCAAAAGATCAACTAAAAGAAATGGAAAAGTTAGCAGTAAAAGAGTTAACTCCTTATCCAAGTTTTGAAGTGGATTTTATTCGAATCTACGAACTAAACGTGGAAAAGAATCGATATGAAACTTATTTAGATATTTTTCTAGGTAAATAAAGTTGAGTGACTTGTTCATGTAACGAATTAGGATTATTAGGAGTGGTTTGTGAATGGAAAAGGTGCAGCAGGCAATTAAACAGTTTGAATTGGATGTGCTTTCAATTGAGGATGTTCCTGAATCTTTTAGTTCCTCAGTTTATAAAATCAAGTTAAAAGATCATCAGACGGTCTTTATAAAAATTCCTTATAGCAAGGTGAAGCTGCATCGAGAGTACGACGTATTGAAACGATTACAACTTGAATTACAAGTCCCGCAAGTATTGAATTATTGGGAAGGAAACGAAGATATAACAGGAGCATTCTTGTTATCGGCAATTAATGGTTCGCCAATTACTGGGGAGGTCGATGTTGATTTAGCCTACGATATTGGCGTCATTCATGCAAAGCTTCATTCCATTGAGCCCAATGAAGAAGATTTTAACAGTTCTGTTTCCAATGAATATGAACAATGGACAGAATTTATAAAAAAACAATTCTATTCATTTGCTGAAGATGTAAAGGAAGTAATTGATTCGCGTTTATATGAGCAGTCTTTACACTATTTCGAACAACATCAGAAACTACTTCCTCAACCTGACGGACCAAGATTTGTACATATGGATTTTAGACCAGGAAACATTTTAGTTAATGGAAATAAAGTAGTGGGCATCATTGATTTTGAAAGTGTTCGAATTGGTTCGACCGAAATTGATTTCACAAAAATCAATCGGGATATTTTTGTAAAATACCCTGGAACAATGCAAGCCTTTCAAAAGGGGTATGAGTCAATTCGTCCAATCATTGATTTACAAACAGTTTTACCATTTTATCGTTTCATAGATGCGTTTAATTCAATCGGTTGGTGTAAAAGAAGAGGAATCGAAAAGAATCAATCGTTTTTGGAAGAAAATCTAGCATACTTAAAAGATATTTTTAGATAAAAAGAAAACCGGTATAGTAAAATGCATCGTCATT
>JBFIXW010000235.1:0-2660 GCA_041605715.1 Paenisporosarcina sp. | reverse complement strand
ATTGCTGCTTGGTAAAGGTTTGCTGACACGATTGTCTTGTGATTGAGACAATCGTGTTTTTATTTACTTGTATGGGAATTTACTTAAACAGGTTTTTAGGTATCACGCCATGGGTATAAGTACTTTATTGACGTTTGTGCGTGAATTCAGTATGATAGGTGTGCTGACGTAACTGTAAGTCATTGACAACTGACTACGTCACCGTGCAAAAGGAGTGGGAAAACGCACGTCAAAAAAACAGGAAAACAATGATAGCGCCTGAGCTGAAGAAATCGGACGAAATGGATCTTCAGCAGACGAGGAGGAGGAGTATCGAAGATTCGGCGGATACCTCCCGGCCGCGATGCCCGGTCGTAATTCTTTTTCTTAAACCGTAAAAGTGATTTTGCGATTAAAGGAAGAAGAGGGCACATCTACAGCGTCTGCACGCTTTGCAGGACGCTTATTTTTGATGAATTTAAATTATTGGAGGATTATATTATGTGTGGAATTGTTGGATACATCGGAGAATTAGATTCGAAAGAGATTTTATTAAAAGGCTTAGAAAAATTGGAGTACCGTGGTTACGATTCAGCTGGTATTGCTGTTCGTAATGAAGATGGTGTTACGGTATTTAAAGAAAAAGGCCGTATTGCAGACTTGCGTGAAGCTGTTGAACTAGATGTTCATGCTAAAACAGGTATTGGGCATACACGTTGGGCAACTCATGGTGTGCCAAATCAGTTAAACGCTCATCCACATCAAAGTGAATCAGCACGTTTTACATTGGTTCATAATGGTGTAATCGAAAATTATCATTTATTGCAAAAAGAATATTTACCTGGTGTTGAGATGAAATCTGATACAGATACGGAAGTCATTGTTCAATTAATCGAGAAGTTCTCTAAAGATGGCATGACAACAGGTGAAGCATTCCGTGAAACCTTGTCACTTTTACACGGGTCGTATGCGATAGCTTTATTAGATTCAGAAGAAGCGCAAACGATTTTCGTTGCAAAAAACAAGAGCCCGTTATTAGTTGGACTAGGAGATGACTTTAATGTTGTCGCTTCAGACGCGATGGCAATGTTGCAAGTAACAAACGAATACGTGGAACTTCACGATCAAGAAATGGTCATTGTTAAAAAAGAGTCTGTTGAAATTCAAAAATTAGATGGGTCTGTTGTCGAGCGCGAATCATATACGGCTGAATTAGATATGAGCGACATCGAAAAAGGCACATACCCTCACTACATGTTAAAAGAAATTGATGAGCAGCCAGCTGTTATGCGCAAAATCATTCAAGCATACCAAAATGAAAACGGTGAGCTTGAAATCGACGAAGCTATTTTAACGGCTTTAAATGCAGCGGATCGTCTATATATCATCGCAGCTGGAACGAGCTATCATGCTGGTTTAGTTGGAAAAGAATATTTCGAGAAAATTGCTGGAATCCCGGTTGAAGTTCATATTTCAAGTGAGTTCGGTTACAACATGCCGTTACTATCTGAAAAGCCGTTGTTCATGTTCATCACGCAATCAGGTGAAACAGCAGATAGCCGTCAAGTTCTCGTGAAAATCAAAGAACTTGGTCACCCGACATTAACTGTAACGAATGTGAAGGGATCTACGCTTTCTCGTGAAGCAGACCACACGTTGTTATTACATGCAGGGCCTGAAATTGCCGTAGCTTCCACAAAGGCATATACAGCACAAATCGCGGTCCTTGCATTAACAGCAGCAGTTGCTGGGAAAAAAGCGGGACGCGAGGTAGATTTTGATATCGTTCAAGAGTTAGGAATCGTTGCAAATGCTATTCAGGCAATGGTTGATTCTAAAGAAGAAATGGAGCAAATCGCTCGTGACTTCTTATCAACAACACGCAATGCATTCTTCATCGGTCGTAACTTAGACTTCTGTGTCAGCATGGAAGGCGCATTGAAACTAAAAGAGATTTCTTACATCCAAGCAGAAGGATTCGCTGGTGGCGAATTGAAACACGGAACGATTGCTCTAATCGAAGACGGTACGCCAATCTTTGCTCTTGCGACTCAAAAGGCAGTGAGCTTGAACATTCGCGGTAACGTAAAAGAAGTAGTAGCTCGTGGAGCAAACCCGTGTATCATTGCTATGGAAGGTATGGAAGAAGAAGGCGACACATTGGTACTACCAAAAGTGCATCCTTTACTAACACCACTAGTGTCTGTTATTCCATTACAACTGATCAGTTACTACGCAGCACTTCACCGCGACTGTGACGTTGATAAGCCAAGAAACTTAGCTAAATCAGTTACGGTTGAATAGGTTTTAACTACTGATTTAGTTATGTATGTGTAGCTTTGAAATAAAGTTGCTATGTTTATAAAAAAGATACGACGTTTTAAATAAAGTCGCGATGCTATACTCCTTTGGTTATGATTAGCCAAAGGGGTGTTTTTATGTCTAAAAGAAAAAGAACATCTGAGATTGAAAAATGGATTAAAGAAGGTCGCGGTACAGGAGTAGGTGCAGACTATCTGCCATGGTTAAAGATTCAAGACGTTTCCTCATTAGGTCGGTCAACTAGATTAAAAGGCATAAAGACAAGCAGACAGCATGAGTTTTTATCAGATTTGGAACGAAATTATTTTTATTTGACTGAATTTTCAGTCTCTATAGCAGATATTCGTGAGCAATTTCCT
>JBFIXW010000234.1:0-2716 GCA_041605715.1 Paenisporosarcina sp. | reverse complement strand
TAAATTCCATTTGGATTATCGGTAATTGCTTTTTTCAACTTATCAGCATTGATGACTAATTTTCCATTATCAGCATAGTTACTTGAT
Organism: Paenisporosarcina sp.; assembly: GCA_041605715.1. Taxonomy (GTDB): domain Bacteria; phylum Bacillota; class Bacilli; order Bacillales_A; family Planococcaceae; genus Paenisporosarcina. The sequence continues at coordinate 2,629 of JBFIXW010000234.1, read as the reverse complement.
GTATTAATACCAATATCACTTAAGCGCATCGAACCGGTACCTGTTGAAACTGCACTATTTAAAATAGAACGCATTTGGCTTAACGAGCTAGAAAGGATACTATCGTTTCGAAGTGTTCCACTTTTAGCTTTTTCTTCCCACAACTCAATTTCTTTTTCTTCTAATTCTTCTCTTTGTACTTTTGTTAGAGGTTTAAAATCACGATAAATCTTTTCGTGAATTTGTTCATGTTGATCGGCAATCAGTTTATTATATTCGTCAACAAATTTTGTTACAGATTCCAAAATTTTATCCGTATTAGTAGACGAACTAAAGGATACATCCGAAGTCGTAACATCTTTCAAATTAATTTCAAAACCATTAATTTGAAAAGTATTTGAAGAACGCTCTGTTTGAAGACCGTTATACGTAAATAGAGCATTTACACCTGACTTACCGTTTGCAGTTGAATTACTTAAATCAAGCTTTAAAAAGTCCGATGCAAATCCATCAGTATCTTCAATAATGATTTCAGAACCTGCTGGATTAGTTAAACTTGCAGCATCCGCTTTAATATCGCCACTATATTTAGTAGAGAAGGACAGTTTTCCTGTAAATGTATCGTAAAAAGCAGAGACACCTGAATTTTTATTAATATCATCCAACACTTTTTGCATCGAATCCTTTGTTGGATCAAATTTCACGACATACCCTGACTGATCAAATGTCCCATCTTTCTTGATGGCTTTTATGGTAAAGGATGTTTCAGCCGAATAGGTAGCATCTAGTTCTGAAATAGGTTTGGATAAATCCACATTTCCTTCGTTTACCTTTTCAGTTCCTCGTGACTGCATGGTAGCTCGCTCAGCAATCGCTTGTACACTAATCGTTCCAGAGAAATCAACTGTTGAGTTAATGTTTTTAACAGAAACTTTGGTTTCATCTGAGGAAATCACTGTTTTTTGTGTATATGTACTTTGTCGCATCATGTTATCTGAAACTAAATTTCTAAAATCAAATAATTGACGATTCACTTTTCGATAATCGTCTTTTTGCCACTCCATGTATTGTTTTCTCTGGAGAACTTTATCTATTGGCAATCGTTGCACTTTCATCATATCTTTAATCATTGTTTCGGTATCCAAACCACTGGCTAAACCGGTAATACGCACAAATCCACCTACCTTCTAAATTTTGTGATCCACCATTAGACCCATAAAGTCACGCATAGCCGCATAAATATCCATCAATTTTTTGGAAGGAATTTCTTTCACAAGCTCATTCGTCTTGGAATCAACTATTGTTACATAATATTCTTTTAAATCTTCATGGTATTGAAATCGTAAATTAGTATTGGTCGTTTCCATAAATCGATTTATACTTTCCGTCATTTTTTTCGCTTTTTCCGCTGGTAACGGATTTTGTTCATCTTGTTTGGCTTGCGAATTCGCTTGAAAAACTTCGTTACCTAATGGTTGGACTTGAACAGCAGGTGATTCCGAAACACTTGTAACTGAATTGGAACTTACAGGGACAATTGGAACTGAATCAGCTAAACTATTTACCATAAATAAAAACCTCCCTATAATCAATATGCTGTTAGTTATATCGACTGATTGTGAAGAAAGTTTAATTTTTGTAGATTATCATATTAAGCCGAACGGCTAGTAAATAAAAATAGCTCAATTGGGTACACAGTAGTTAACGCGAATCAACTAAGGAGTGTCCCAAAATGAGCTATACCCATATCGTAACACGAGAACGTGTGTTAATCGAGAGTTATTGTCTGGAAAATAAATCGCTGTCCTACATCGCTGCGCAGTTGAAAAGAAGTAAGAGCACTATCAATTATGAACTACAACGCTGTCAGCCGTATAATGCCCTTCTGGCGCAGGCTGATTACGATGCCAAGCGGGAAAACTGCGGCTGTAGACGGTCGGTCGATCAACAAGACGTTGACTATATTCTGTCCAAACTCAAATTGGGCTGGTCACCAGAAAGCATAGTCGGTAGGTATTGGAAAACCCATAAGAAGCCCTTCCCTATCAGTGTATCGAGCATTTACCGTTATGCGGCACTTGGGTTATTCAAACTGGCTCAAAAGCTTTTGATTCGTAAAGGTCGAAAGTTGAAGAACAACGAATCAGAGACACGTGGCAAGATGCCGCGACTGAAAAAGATCCATGCACGCCAAGCACCCAGAAACCAAGTGGGACATTGGGAAGTCGATACCGTCATCGGTAAGTCACACAAGAGTCAGATCCTGACGCTAACTGAACGAACCAGCCGGTTCGAAATTGTCTTTAAGCTCGCTGAGAAGACGGCGAGTGAAACAGCACTGACGATCATCCATGTGTTGAAGAGTTTGCCAAAGAAAGTGGTGAAATCCATCACCGCTGACCGGGGCAAGGAATTTCACGGCTGGGTTGAGGTAGAGAAAGCTTTGGAGATACCGTTTTATTTCTCGGATCCCGGTGTTCCTGGCCAGCGTGGAACCAATGAGAACAGTAACGGACGCATTCGACGCACCTATCCAAAAGGAACCGATTTCAGACGCATCACTCAGAAGGAGATCATGGACTTTCTCTTGGAATTCAATCAGGTTCCTCGTAAAATACTAAATTACAATACGCCCTTTGAGGTATTCATG
>JBFIXW010000233.1:0-2734 GCA_041605715.1 Paenisporosarcina sp. | reverse complement strand
CCAAGAAGAAGTCGCTCGAATGATTAAAGATTATAATTTCCTTGCTGTACCAGTTGTTGATTTCCAAAATCACTTGCTTGGGATTATTACAGTCGATGATATTTTGGATGTATTAGAAGAAGAAGCAAATGATGATTACTCGAAACTTGCTGCAGTATCGGAAATGGATACGTTTGATAAAGGTCCATTAACTGCTGCCAAGAAGCGTCTTCCATGGCTTATTATTCTTTTATTCCTAGGCATGATTACCGCGAATTTAATGGGAATCTTTGAAAAAACACTCGATCAAGTCGCTATTTTAGCTGTCTTTATTCCTTTAATTGCAGGAATGGCTGGTAATAGTGGAACACAAGCACTAGCAGTAGCCGTGCGTGGTATTGCGACCGGTGATATTGAAGAACAGAGTAAGATGAAGCTCTTAATTCGTGAAGCGGGAACGGGCTTGATTACTGGTTTAGTTTGTGGAGTTGTCGTAGTGGCAATCGTTTATTTCTGGCAGCACCAATTATTGCTCGGATTATTAGTTGGGGCAGCGATTTTCGGTTCAATTTTTGTTGCGACTTTAGCCGGATCTTTTGTGCCTTTATTAATCCATCGCATGAATATCGATCCAGCCGTGGCATCAGGTCCATTTATTACAACACTGAATGATATTATCAGTATCTTAATCTATCTTGGGTTAGCAAGCATGTTCTTAAATCAGCTTTGATGAAAATGGCATTTTTATAAAGTTTGTACAAATAAAAAAGTTGATTTCCACTGCGATGGACGCTTTCCGGGGGGCACGGCTTTAGCCGCTTCCTTCGCGGTACTCAGTCCAGGGTCTAAAGCTCGCGCTGTTCCCCTCGGAGTCGCCACCTCCATTCCAATCAACTGAAATGTTTGTAATCATCACTATAAAATTTGCATTTTTCCACATATAAGAGAATTCCAGAGTCGTCCGTGGAAAAAGAAATAGGCGACCACTAAATAACACAAATTAATTTTCATATAAACATCTTACTGAGAAAAGTGCAATTGCACTTTTCTTTTTTGTGAGGTAATATTAGTACCAGGTATTAATAATTAGTTATAACTTAGGGGGAACATCGATGTCTTTATCATTACAAGGAAAAACGTATGTCATTATGGGTGTAGCAAATAAACGAAGTATTGCGTGGGGAATTGCACAATCACTTGATAAAGCTGGCGCGAATTTAATTTTCACTTATGCAGGTGAACGATTTGAAAAACCTGTTCGTGATTTAGTTGGAACACTTGAAGGGAAACATGAACTTGTTTTACCATGTGACATTACGATTGATGAAGATGTCGAAAACTGTTTTTCTACGATTGAAAAAGAAGTTGGAAAAATTGATGGCTTGGCACATTGTATCGCCTTCGCTAAATCTGAAGAATTAGCTGGGAATTTCTCTGACACATCAAGAGAAGGATTTTTATTAGCCCATAATATTAGCTCATTTTCATTAACTGTTGTTGCGAAAGCTGCAAAACCTTTAATGACTGATGGTGGAAGCATTGTAACATTAACTTACCTTGGTGGAGAAAAAGTCGTGCCTAACTACAACATTATGGGTGTTGCTAAAGCATCACTTGATATGTCGGTTCGTTATTTAGCTGCTGACCTTGGTCAATACAATATCCGTGTAAACGCTATTTCAGCAGGACCTATTCGTACATTGTCTGCAAAAGGTGTTAGCGACTTTAATAGCATATTAAAAACAATCGAAGAGCGTTCTCCATTGCGTCGCAATACAACACCTGAAGAAGTTGGCGACACAGCGTTATTCTTATTTAGCAACTTATCACGCGGTATAACTGGCGAAACCATCCACTGCGACAGCGGATATCACATTCTGTAAACGGTCTGCATAAACTAACTCAAAAAAGGACGTGACTGTATCATTGGAAACTGATCCTCTCCTTTTTGTTAGTGGACCTCCAGTATATCGACATCACAAGAAAACCAAAAAATGGATCGAAGAAAGTACATCCATTTATCCAGATCGTCAATTAGAAGTAGAAGTGAAAGTAGAATCTGAAGTGAAGACTGAATCGACCATGTGGAAAAGACTGAATTACTTCACTTCGCCTTTTGCTCAACACGTTTACCGACCTTTAACTTTTCAAATGAAATACGGTGAGACCCTCCAAGGCCTCGTCGAAAAGCTTGATGACGAAAGTGCCACCCTTCGACTCGTCGATGGCACCATCATCTCCATAGACATGGAAGACATTCAAGAAATTAACTGGCGAGGAAAGCCCTTTCCAGTGCGGTTTAGATGATTCATAGGAAGAAGATACCCAGTGATGGGTGTCTTTTTTTGTTTGAAATCGTTATTTTTGCTTAACGCCAAAATAATGGAGGATAACGCCAAAATAGCTGAATATCACGCCAAAATCAGTAACTGGAACGCCAAATTAATGTAAAGTTGCGCTATATTAACAGACATTAACGCCAAAATAAAAAAATTTTCTAGTAAATTCGGTAGATTATTTTTTCTTTATTTAATAAAAAAATCTGCTAAATTGTAAATATTTATTGAGGGATAGAACAAAATTCAATTTTGCCCATACGTAGCGGTGAAAACAAATTTTTCCTGTATATGGTAATACATAAAGTTTCATGTTACATTCCTTTAAAAGGGGAAAATCCGTGATTATTAAAAAAAGATCTCTTCAAATGAATTATTTGAGTCATGCAGCTGTCATAAAAAGAATCGACCCATTACAT
>JBFIXW010000232.1:0-2746 GCA_041605715.1 Paenisporosarcina sp. | reverse complement strand
AATTTGGAGTGATCAAAGAAGATTTCAACTTTTGGACAGCCGCGTTATGGGGAAGGAATAACGAAGAAGCCTAACAATGACATGGTTTTGGACCATACCGAATATGAGAGAAATCTACTTGAGGACAAGATACTTTTTCATCCGAGATACACAAATTTTCAAATGGGAGAACAATGTATTTAGACAAAGAAAGTGGCGGAAACAACGTTAAATGATGCAGTTTTTATGTTTTCATCAGTCTCCGAACATATTATTAAAGCGGCTGAAGAATAACTCTTCAACCGCTTTTTTAGATTAATAAGCTTTCCGCTGACGTAAACTCACTTTGAAGTAACTTTTCAAATTCAGTAGGATCTAATGGTTTTGAAAAGAGATAGCCTTGACCGATGGTACATTTATTGGCTAACAAAATTTGTCTTTGGTTTTCATTTTCGATTCCCTCGGCTACCACAGTTACATTTAAGTTTAGTCCTAACTCAATGATGGCCTTTATAAAGGGGTATTGAGATGGAGCTTCCAGGTCGTCGATAAAGGACTTATCAATTTTAAGTGTATCAATTGGGATGTTTCGAAGAATGTGTAAGGACGAATACCCTTTCCCAAAGTCATCAATTGCCTTTTTAACACCCATATCTTTTAGTCCCATCATAATTTCGATACTTTCACTTGTGTTCTGCATAATGCTTTCTGTAATTTCAATTTCTAAATAGTGAGCTTCAAGATCCGATTCTTTTAAGGCCTTACGAACCAGCTTCAAGAAATCACCTTGTTGGAATTGTCGAACAGATACATTGACGGAGACACTAAACGTGGAAAGGCCTTGTTCTAACCATCTCTTGTTTTGTTTACATGCTTTTTGTAGTACCCACTCTCCAATGGGAACAATTTGACCAGTTTCCTCAGCAATTGGTATAAATTCAATTGGAGAAATGGAGCCAAGTTCTGGATGGTTCCAACGTAGCAATGCTTCCATCCCAATGATTCTTTTAGAATGTAAATCTACCTTAGGTTGGTAGAAAAGAGTTAATTGCTCTCTCTCAATAGCTTTGCTTAAATCGTGTTCAATCTTCATTTTCCGAGCCATGGTTTGATTTAACTCGTTATTGTAAAATTTGTAGTTGTTTTTCCCCTGATCTTTAGCCAAGTACATGGCGGCATCCGCATTTTTAAGCAAGTCTTCACTATTGTTTGCGTGTATAGGGAAGATACTTATTCCGATACTGGGTGTGATTTTAATTTCATAATCGTTGACTAAAAATGACTTTTTAAAATTTGTCAAAATAGATTCAGCCACACTAGTTGCCTTAATGTCAGAGGCTTCAGGGAGGATAATGACAAATTCATCTCCACCTAATCGATAAATATGTGCATCTTTTCCTAAAGCTTTTCTTAAGCGCTCTGAAATTTTGATAAGAACTTGATCTCCAACGAAGTGACCGAGTGTATCATTAATGACTTTAAAGCGATCAATGTCAATTAATAACAAAGCCAGTTGGTTCATGTTGTTCTTTTGTAATTTGACTCCTATATCTTTCGTAAAACTTAATCGATTTCTTAAATGAGTAAGGGGGTCGTGATAAGCTAAATGTCTAAATTCCATTAACAGTTGGTCATGTTTTTTCATAATCGTAACCTGTCTTGCCATGATCATCATTATTGCAACAAACAATGCCAAACTAAGTGCGTTAAAATTCCATTCGTAACTATAGGCAACTAATACGATTAGAACGACAGTACTCGCATATGCAAATAGTAATTCTCTCTTCACGAAGGGGTTTTTAAGCTCTACATTTTCTAATTGACTATTGTTTTTTGCATAGAAACCGGCAAATCCTATGAATAGTGACGAAGCTAGCCATAAAAGGTCAATACTATTCCCTGTTTGATAAATCTCTCTAACTGAAAAAAAAGCGTAAATGGAATCGGCCGTTACTTGGAACAATAACCCTATAACAACAAAGATCATCATATTATTTTCTCTCTTAAATTGAATAAGATAGTACAGTATAATAAGGAAGAAAAATATGCCTAGGTCTATAAATTGAAAACCTATGGCAATTGAGATGTTAACAAAGGAATGGTCTAAAGTGGCTATCACAGGTTTGATTAAGTAATGAAAGCTAATAGCGGTAGCGGTGACCATATAAATAATAATATTAAAGACGTAGGACTTGTTTGAAAAAACAACACCAATTGCTTTGGTTTTATAAATTAATGCAACTAAAAAGAAAAAGGAAGACATGATCCAAAAGATAGTAGGACTGCTAGAAGGTAATGGGAAGGCATTACTAAAAAGATAGTAATACCATAAAAAATCACCAATAAGTGCACTGAGTGAACCAATACTTAATAACAACCAAAAGGTTTTTAGTTTACTCGTCACACGTCGGTAGGCTTGAAATAGCCAAATCACACTAATAGTACTTACAGTGAAAGAAAGCAGACTTAAGCCAAATGATTGCAACCATACATTATCCTTAAAAAGTAAACTCCAACCATAAAATATAAGTGTCAAAACAATGAGTGCCAGGATAGGTAAGCGGCTAATCTTTAACATGTAGTCCTCCAATTTATGAAAATATGTAAGTCTTCTTATTTAAATAATATTTATAGATATATTATACTTTCTTTTATGAAAAATATCGTTCTATTTTCTTATTTTTTTATGGATAATATAATAAAAATTTTTAATACATGTAAATAGGTGACATTTAGGGTGGATAACTATGATAGTGCCCTTTGTATT
>JBFIXW010000231.1:0-2776 GCA_041605715.1 Paenisporosarcina sp. | reverse complement strand
GCATATGTAAACGACTCAATTTCCTCTACATACGTATCTAAGTGAATATCACGAGCTAACAAAACTTTTGTTCGAATGAAGTGCTGGAACATCCTTTCTTCATAGGAACCTTTCTCGGGAGGAGATTGCATGAAATGCTGCGCTTTTTTGAAATTCTCCTCAACGGACTCTTCGTCTCCTAATAATCTTATTCTATTCGTAGACTCCGCTTCTTCTAATTCAAAAGCAAATAAATGAGCATCCGTCCACCCCATAGCTGTTTGAATAACCGAGTGTAGGTCATAAAAATCGAACTCAGCAGGTACAGCGATTTGTCTCCATACTGCAGGCTGAACATGATCTAGTGTCACCATAAATTGATAGCCTTTCATCACACATCACCTCAACGTTTTTTTAACTTCAAAATAGACTGCATTAATTGGTTCGTAAAAGTAGAGTCAAATGCACTGTATCCTTGACTGGCTGCCCAGTTTTTCAAATGTTCATGGTCCTCATGTTGAGAGTCTTCCATTACCTCTAAGAAATTGGCGTAACCAATAGGACCTCCGACATCTTCAGGTGGACAATTGCCTTTCCCATCTAAAATTTGGGGATAAACAAATTCATAATCATCCAGCGTTTTTTCGAGTTCAATATGGTGAATCCAATTGTCCCCAAAGTCGTAGCGGTAGGCGAAGGTTTTTACGCTTTCAACATACCTTGTAAGTTTCGTTTTTTGTGCTAATTTGATATCTGTTCGTACCAATTGTTGATAATCAGGGTTTGTATTTAATTCCTTTAAATCTACGTTCATGATGACGGAATGGATTTGTGAACGATGGTCATCCATCATATCTTGATCTTCAGCAAGCTCTAATACTCGACCATTAGCCATAGGAATATTAAATGTATATAAATGATAATTGGACCAACCCATTGCCATCTGTATCGTTTCATGCAATCGTTTAAAATTGGTTTCCGCAGGAATGACAATTCGACGCCAAACTTCCTGTTCTACACCTTCAAGCTTTATCAAAAATTGATACGCCTTCATCGTCTCATTCCTTTCTGCATCTCATTATTTTACGTCTAAAAATTCCAAAACAAAATCTAAAAATAGTAAATGCTGTTCGACATTAGGTGCATGTCCTGACTGTTTAAACTCTACAAATGTTGCCATCGGAATAAGACGTGCGGTTTCTCGTCCTAATTCGGTTGGATTGAGTTCGTCATGATCCCCACTAATGACTAGGGCCTTTGCTGTGACACGATACAAGTCCTGTGTAAAGTCGAAACCTTCTAGAGCTTTATTCGCTGCCGTAATTTGTTCAACGGTCAACGGCGTTCCTTTTTCTGCCGCTTCCTTGCTCCATTGACCAACAGCCGTCAAATCATGAAACATGTAGGGGGAAACTTTCAGTACTTTCTGCGAAAACGTTAATCCCTTTAACTCGTCTGCATATTTTTCGAATAAAGCCTCCATAGACGAAGTTTTCCCTTCAGACTTCGTCGCAACTAACACTAAATTTTTTACGCGTTTTGGAGAAGCAATCGCTACTCCTTGCGCAATATAACTGCCCATCGATACGCCTATCAAATTCGTTTCTTCAATTTCTAAATGATCGAGTAAATTCAATACATCTCCTACATGATCATTTAACGTATACGAAGAAGGCTTGTCCGAATCCCCGTGCCCACGTGCATCAATCACAATGGTTCTAAAATATTTTTTTAATACTTGTACATCTTGATCGAACATATGGCGATTGCCTGTTAACCCGTGAAGAAGCACAAGCGGTTCGCCTTCACCGAACTCTTCGTACACTATGGAAATATCCTTTGATTGAAACGTAGTCATATCGTCACCTCTAATGGAATCATCTGTTATTCCAAACTATACCCAAAGATTCAAGACGTAACACCCGTTCGAAGATAAAAAGTGGAAGAGCGCTACATGGAGCGCTCCGGAAGTTGCGAGGTGAGCCTACCTTGTTACTGCTTGTGGATTTAGTAGTTAAGGTAGCTAGCCCCAATGATGATCAAAAGGATGAAAAGAACAACCAATAATGCAAAGCCATTATTTTTATATTCGTAACCCATGCCTAACACCTCCTTTTCTAACAGGATGATATAGCATATGCGAGATTTCTCAGTCGTTTTGGGGAGGAAACATTGGAAGGAAATAATTTTGTAAGAAGTAAAAAAAGTCATAGAGGAAACAATTTCCTTTGAAATTCATTTAAAAAATGTGTATGATATGAAAACAAGCTGCATTGTGCGTATGAATATTAAGTTTAAACCTTTAAGCTGTAACAGGGAGTTTGAACTGGGAACAGGAATGACATGCCTCATTCTCTTCGGACAATGAGGACACGCAGAATCGTTTCCGAAAACACCCACTTTGAGAAGTGGTGGTTTTAAACTTTCTTACGAAATACGGCAAACGCGGCTTTCTACCTTATAACTAACAAACCGGTTTCCTCAGGGGAACCGGTTTTTTTGTGCAGGATTATTTTGTGGTTGAAGTTGTCTTTCTCGATTTCGAAGGGGACATTCAAGGATTGGAGTGGTGCATTCAAGGATTCGACCGTGACATTCTAGCATTCACTGGTCCGATTCTAGATTTCACCACCCACATTCTAAAATTCACGTTTTTTACACAATTTTGGACACGCTGTTTCTGCATAATTCATCAAATATATAAACATTTCTAACTTATGAACACTCTTTATTCAAACGAAAAAAACACCATCCAGTTGTAACTAAGGCATTTACTACTTTAATTCAATTTGAAGGT
>JBFIXW010000230.1:0-2787 GCA_041605715.1 Paenisporosarcina sp. | reverse complement strand
TTTTTCGTGATTGATATAAACGTGACCATACCGAATCATGACTGTCTCTCCAGGTAAACCAACAACTCTTCCTAAATAGTCTTCTGAAATTCTGGGGTTTTTCTTAATTGCCGACTCAAGCATTTTGTAATAAACAACATCACCGCGCTTAAGAATATCGTCATTTGGACTTACTACTAATTCACTGTGTATGATTGAATCATAATCATGATTTCCTCTATCCATAGCGTCTGAACCCCATTCCACCAACATGTGATGTTCTTCTGGTGTTACTATTTCAATTTCTGGGGAAGTATTGTCATCCGTCATGGTTTTTAATTCTGGTGTGCAACCCGCTACAATCAGTCCGAGTATAATAAGAAAAAGTTTATTCAACCCAACAACTCCCTTTTACATATTATACCAACGTTAAATTAGCTCACTCCTATTTTTTGTGAATTTTCTGTGAATTATAAGCCGAGAATAGCTGAAATACTCCAGGCAAAAAACTGTGGACAAGTTTGAATTTGTCCACAGTCTGATAGAAATTTCTTATGATTATCTAACTCACGAACATTATTTTAACTTCGATAAAATCCGCCTTCTGAGTGAATTACCTGTCCTGTTATCCAATTTGCATCTTCACTAGCAAGAAATCCTATAACGCGTGCAGCGTCCTCGGGTTGTCCAATACGTCCTGATAAGAATTTAGGGAGGAGATGATTTCTTATCTCGTCTGTCATCCAGTTTGAATCTGTTGGTCCCGGATTAACCGCATTTACTGTTATACCTATGGGTGCGAGTTCTGCTGATAAAGACAAACTAAAAGCAGAGATGGCTCCTTTTGTTGCAACATAAGCCAGATTACCGGGCATAGGACCTAGTTCTTGACCGGATGTTAAATTAATAATTCGCCCCCAAGTTTTTTTCGTTTTTTGATAGCGACGAGCAAACTCAACACAAAGGAGACAAGTCGCTCTAATATTTACATTGTAATGCTCATCAAGTGTTTTTGAATCTAAATCCATATATCCTGAATTGATTGAATGTGCTGCGTTATTGATTAAGATTGAAGGATAACCTAGTTTGCTTGTGACTGTATCCAATAATAACAGAGGAGATTCACTTTTAGATAAGTCGATTTCTAATCCCTCGCATCGAACGCCATTTTCACAAATATCACGTTGAAATTCATCTGCCCAATTAGCGTTGGAATTCCAATAAGTAAAGAAAATATCTATTCCTTGAGAAGCCAGTTTCCTACATATAGCTGCACCGATTCCATTGTGATTACTTATACCGGTGATTATAGCAATTTTATTTTGTTGAATTGTCATTAGTAAACCCTCCATTTAGTGGGGATTAATGATTGAGTCAAAAGCAAACAAAGGTATCTGCTTATAGAAATGAGTGTTATAACTCCATTCCATATTTTCCTTGAAAATGTGCTCAGAATGTTTTTCCAGTAACATTAATTTTCATAAACAGGTACCATTTCGTGATGATTGTATGTCCCATTCTTAATTTCACCCTCAACTATTTCATTTATGAAGAAATAAATTCTTAGTCCATCTTCAGTTTTTATAATTTTTGCCAACTTGTCATTTTCTGCATCTTTCACCTGCTTTATTTTATTATCATTTATTAACCCGTAATAAACATAGAAATCGTCAAGATTAGTTCCCGCCGAACTTAGATCTCTATCTGTTTGAAGTGGAAGTGAACCTCCTCCAAAATACCACTCCCATTTACCATCCTTTAGCTTGATAAATCCATAGTTAAGATTGTTGTCTTTCGTATAAAAGATTAGGATACCGTCCTTAACAACTTCTAGATGGCTTATCTCATCTACCTCCATATTGGTATCTTTCATTTCACTAAGTAGTTGTTGTTCAATGGTAGGCTGTTCACTATTGTTATCGCAAGAACTTAAAAAAATATTGAAGCAATTATACACAATCTAATCCATTTATTCTTTCGCATTTTATCTTTCCCCCTGATTTAAAAATGGCGGGTACATCGTAATCGCGTGGTTTTCCGTAATGAACTGATCATCAATGCATTCATTGTTTCGGTTATAGACTTCTCGGTAAATGGTATTGTGTCGAACGTATCCTCCCCATTGTTCTAAGGTAAACTGATGGTCTTTCTCATAAACTTTATAGGTGTTTGTTGGTTGGCTAACAGATCTCCATTCACCCACTAACGAAACATCTGTTAAATAAATGATGAGTTGATATGGTTCGTTGGTTTCGTTTGTTATTTGAAGATCTAAGTAGTTATATGCACAAGTTGCTCCACTTCCGAATGGTTGGCTACGTTTAGAATCAGGAAAGACATCGTAGCTATGACGGTATCTTTCCGTAACGGTTAGCGGTGTATGTAAGGTCATCCAGTAAATTAGGTTTGATAATTGGCATAAGCCGCCGCCTACTCCCGATGTTACTTTTCCATAATGTAAAATCATCCCGTCTACATAACCTTTTCTTTTCGTTGTGGCACCAATTGTTTTCCAATAGGAAAAGGTTTCTCCAGGTTGAATCACGATACGGTTAATCTTTTTAGCAGCGATCTTTAAATTTGTTATCTTGTTATACTGCCATTGCATATCGACATCTTTTAATTGACGGAGCAAAGGCGTTCGATGTTTAAATACACTATGCGGTAACTTCTCTTCGCCTTTGTTCTTCGCATATTTCTTGTCATCAAATACCCACTCCGAATATCGTTTCATGCGATACACTTTCTTTCCGAAAAAAATACGTATGTTGCTTCTTTTGATTGGTTTTAATGAATTCACTCGAATAC
>JBFIXW010000229.1:0-2792 GCA_041605715.1 Paenisporosarcina sp. | reverse complement strand
TAAAACCAATCGATCGACTTCTTTCATCAACTCTTCCGACTCACGAACATAGACAAATCCGCGTGAAATTGTATCTGGACCTGAAATGATTTGCCCATCAACTTTCGAAATAGTTACTACGATGACTAACATGCCGTCTTCAGATAAAAGCTTGCGATCACGCAACACCATATTTCCGACGTCGCCAATTCCTAAGCCATCCACATAAACATCACCTGCAGAGACACTTCTTGTGTGACGAACCGTATCACTAGTAACATCCACGACGTCGCCATTTTTAAGAATAAAGATATTTTCACCTTCCACACCAACTGACTGAGCTAATTGGCTGTGAAGGTGTAGCATGCGGTATTCTCCGTGAATGGGAATGAAGTACTTTGGCTTCATAAGTGTCAGCATGAGTTTGAGTTCTTCTTGACAGGCATGTCCTGAAACGTGCATACCGGTTGCATTACCTGACCCGTAGATAACATGTGCTCGCCGTTGATACAATTGGTCAATAATCTTAGAGACACCGCGTTCATTTCCGGGAATAGGGGTTGCTGCAAAAATGACCGTGTCTCCGGGCAAGACTTCAGCTTGTCGATAATTTCCGCTAGCAAGTCGTGATAACGCCGCCATCGGTTCACCTTGGCTCCCGGTACAAAGAATCGCAACACTCTCGGGATCCATACGACCAATTTCTTGAGCGTCGATGAGCATATCTTCAGGCATATTCAAATACCCTCGTTCTAATGCGACGGAAACCACATTGACCATACTTCGACCAAGTAAAGCGATTTTTCGATTGGTTATAATGGCCGCGTCCACAGCTTGTTGTAGACGGTGGACATTGGAGGCAAAGGTAGTGACGAAAATCTTTCCTCTAGCTTTTCGAAATGCCTCTTCTAAATGTCCACCCACCAAACTTTCTGAAGGTGTGAAGCCTGGACGTTCGGCGTTCGTACTTTCGGATAATAAAACCAGTACGCCTTTTTGTCCGATTGCTGCCATTTCATGAATATCCGCATATTCTCCGTTAACTGGTGTTAGATCAAACTTGAAATCACCAGTATGAACAACTGTACCAAAAGGCGTTTCGAAAGCGATTCCTAAACAATCCGGTATGCTGTGGTTCGTTTTGAAAAATCTACAAGAAATCGAATGAAAAGATAAATTGGAATTTGAGTCAATCAAGTGAAGTTCTGTATCGCGTAATAACCCATGCTCCTTTAGCTTAATCTCGATTAAACCGAGAGTTAGCCTAGTTGCGTAGATTGGAACATTCATTTGTTTTAAAAAGTATGGAATCCCGCCAATATGATCTTCATGTCCATGTGTGACGATCAGAGCTCGCACTTTATCTTTGTTATCTTGTAAATAGGAAATGTCTTGAATGATTAAGTCTATACCAAGTAAACTTTCATCCGGAAACTTACCTCCGCAATCGATGATGACAATCTCGTTTTCAACTTCTAGTACATACATATTTTTACCGATTTCATTTACGCCACCTAAGGCGAAAATAGCGAGTGAATTTTCAGTTGATGTCAAAATAGAATCCTCCTACTTTTAAATGGCTAACAAAAGTATGGTCAATTAAGAGGGTTTTTACTCTGATAGTAATAGATGAATTTATAGTGAAACAAATTAATGTATCATTCTTTTTAATTTTAGCAATACTCTTTTAATCGACTTAAAATCCTCACATATCAACATTCATGAACTTTTTACACATATTATCCATTTACTTATCTAAATAGATTTGTTACTATTCCGATGAGTTGTCTGACGACCGACAACATTACCTTCAACTTGTTTGCAAAAGTAAGCGTTTACTTTCTTTTGTGAATTCAAATACAAAAAAGAGGTGTCACTATGAATATCATTTGGGGAATAGGCGGGATTTTCGTTGTTTTAGGAATTGCGTTTTTATTATCAAGTGCTAAGAAATCCATTAATTTAAGAACAGTATTAGGCGGATTGACCATTCAAATTCTTTTTGCATTTATCGTGCTCAAGTGGGAACTTGGACGTGAAGCATTAGAGAGATTTGCTAAAGGCGTTCAAAACATAATTGGTTATGCGAACGAAGGAATAGGTTTTCTATTTGGTCCAGCAGCTGATGTAACAGGTTTCGGATTTGTCTTCGCATTCCAAGTGTTGACAGTAATTATTTTCTTCTCATCTTTAATTTCTGTACTCTACTATTTAGGGATCATGCAAGTGATCATCCGTTTTCTTGGTGGGGGTTTGTCTTGGTTACTTGGAACAAGTAAAGCCGAATCGATTTCGGCTGCAGCCAACATCTTTGTCGGTCAAACAGAAGCACCTTTAATTGTTCGTCCATTTATCGCAAAAATGACGAAATCAGAATTATTTGCAGTTATGACTGGTGGTTTGGCTTCAGTAGCTGGTTCGGTATTAGTCGGATATGCTTTACTCGGAGTACCTCTTGAATACTTACTTGCAGCAAGCTTTATGGCAGCTCCAGCAGGTTTAATCTTAGCTAAGATTATGATTCCAGAAACTGAAAAAGTGGATGAATCTGAATTTGAGCTAGAGAAAGACGACACTTCTGCTAACGTCATTGATGCTGCAGCTAGAGGTGCAAGTGATGGATTGCAATTAGCATTGAATGTCGGTGCCATGTTGCTAGCCTTCATCGCTTTAATTGCTCTTGTTAACGGTATTCTAGGTGGTATTGGTGGTTGGTTTAACTATGATTCACTTTCACTTGAGGGGATTTTAGGTTTTGTCTTTGCGCCTCTTGCTTTTGCAATAGGAGTACCATGGGAAGAAGCTGTACAAGC
>JBFIXW010000228.1:0-2793 GCA_041605715.1 Paenisporosarcina sp. | reverse complement strand
GTCCGCCACGACTTCGCCAAATATACGCGTACATTTTGAAAAGATTCTTTTTCAATAAAGAATCGTATGGTATGATAAAGTCATTAAATAGTCTGTTTAGAGGTGAAACCACATGAAATTTGTCTTTACATTTATTTGGTCTTTTCTATTGATCACATTGCTTAACTATGTTGTTAGTTCTGTAAATGGTGTACATTTTGACTTTACACTAGGCGCAATCGTTTCAGTTGGTGTTGCATTGTTATTGTTTGTCATTTCTAAAATCATTCCAAACGAACCTGTTGCACACGAACATCACTAATACTTAAACATCAAAAACGGTCTCTCATTTTATTGAGAGACCGTTTTTTCTTCTATTCTGCTATGCAAGCTAAAAATTGTGTCTCGCCTTGAATTTTTTATGTTATTGACCAGTATTATCAAAGCTTATAGGTTATTAATTTGGATGTGATGATCAACAACTGTAGCTTCAATGCGGCTACCTGGTATTAATTCTCCACCTAATAATTCTTTTGCAACTGCCGTTTCGACATGACGTTGTATAAATCGACGTAATGGTCGAGCACCAAAGGCGGCGTCAGTTCCCTGTTCAACTACCCAGGCTATGAGTTCTGACGTATACGTTAGAATGATTTCTTGTTCAGCTACTCGTTTAGCAAGCTGCTGTAAATATTTCTCTGTGATCGCTTCAAAATGAGAACCTTTAAGTGAATGAAATAAAACGACTTCATCCATACGGTTCAATAATTCCGGTTTAAAGTGAGCACGTAAAGCAGTCATCACTTGGTCTTCCGCATGTTCTCCACCATCTAACAAATACTGCGATCCAATGTTGGAAGTCAAAATAATCACGGTGTTTGTGAAGTTCACCATTCGTCCTTGGCTATCTGTAATACGTCCATCGTCTAGTAGTTGCAACAAAATATTCGCTACATCTGGATGTGCTTTTTCAATCTCATCTAACAACACAACTGAATATGGATTACGTCGCACTGCTTCTGTTAATTGTCCACCTTCTTCATACCCGATATAACCAGGTGGTGCCCCAACAAGTCTAGATACACTATGCTTTTCCATGTATTCAGACATATCAATTCGAATGAAATGATCTTCAGAATCAAATAAATTAGCAGCTAACGCTTTCGCTAATTCCGTTTTCCCGACTCCAGTTGGACCCAGGAATAAGAAGGAACCAATCGGTTTTGAGGGATCTTTAATTCCTGCACGAGCACGCCACACAGCTTCAGTGACAAATTGAACGGCTTGGTCTTGCCCCACAACACGTTCTTGAAGTGTTTCTTTTAGGCGCAATAATTTATCTCTTTCACCTTCGATCAGCTTCGTCACAGGAATGCCCGTCCATCTTGCTACAATTGAAGCAATTTCTTCTGCTGTAACTTCTTCTCGTAATAAGCGGTTATCTGTGCTTGATTCAAGAGCTGCTTCTAGATCCGCTAATTCTTTTTCGAGAGACGGCATTTTACCATGACGCAATTCTGCTGCTTTATTCAAATCATAGCGATTTTCAGCATCCTCTAAGTCTCTTCGATAAACATCTAATTGCTCTCGTTTTTCTTGTATATGCTTCAGTGATTCTTTTTCAGTTGTCCATTGGTTCCGCATCGCTTCTGTTGACGATTTGAGTGTCTCTAGTTCCGTACGTAAATTAGTTAGCCTTTTTTGACTAGCAGGATCTTTTTCTTTCATCAATGCCTGTTCTTCTATTTCAAGTTGCATCATTCTTCTTGTGACTTCATCCAATTCTTGCGGCATCGAGTCAATTTCAGTACGAATCATCGCACAGGCTTCATCGACTAAATCAATCGCTTTATCTGGTAAAAATCGTTCAGTTAAATATCGGTTCGAAAGTTGTGCCGCTGCCACAATCGCGCGGTCATGAATGCGCACAGCATGATGCAATTCAAATCGTTCCTTTAAACCACGCAAGATCGAAACCGTATCTTCAACAGATGGTTCACGAACAAGCACTTGTTGGAATCGACGCTCTAACGCAGGATCTTTTTCAATATGCATTCTGTACTCATCGAGAGTTGTAGCACCAATACAATGTAACTCACCACGAGCCAGCATAGGCTTTAACATATTCCCGGCGTCCATCGCACCTTCCGTTTTACCTGCACCAACAATGGTATGGATTTCATCAATGAATAAAATGATGCGACCTTCACTGTCTTTCACTTCTTTCAATACTGCTTTTAAACGTTCTTCAAATTCACCTCGGTATTTAGCACCTGCAATCAGAGACGCCATATCTAACTCAAAGATGTCTCGATCTTTTAATCCTTCAGGCACGTCTTTTCTCACAATACGTTGAGCTAATCCTTCGACAATTGCCGTTTTCCCAACACCAGGTTCTCCTATAAGAACCGGATTATTCTTTGTTTTACGAGAAAGAATTCGGATCACATGACGAATCTCTTGATCACGGCCAATAACCGGATCCATTTTGCCATTTCGAGCTTGTTCAACAAGATTTCGACCGTATAATTCAAGAGGCTTTTTTTGTTCATTTTGTTGTTGCATACATCCCACTCCTCAAAGTTTGACCTTTTTTGACTATTATACGATTGAACAAGGAAAACTGTAAAGAAAAGTGATTGTAGATTGAAATATCCTCCTATTTAACATTTCGGTTTGGAAACTATTGGACTCTCGAGCTGATATATTCAACCGTTTAAATTGGAAACTATTGGGCTTTCGCTCGTAGAATCCGAAATTGAGTGGAAGGTCCGCCATTGAAAGAACAAGATCTCACTTTAAAAGACCAAGATC
>JBFIXW010000227.1:0-2844 GCA_041605715.1 Paenisporosarcina sp. | reverse complement strand
TAATAACGCTGGTAAGTCACTTCGCTCTGGATATTCATCATAGAAAGTTTGTAACACTCTTTCTAATTCTTCAGCTTGCACCGTTTCAATCGTAATGGATTGTTTTGATTCACAACATTTTTTAAATTTCTTGCCACTGCCGCATGGGCATGGATCATTTCTTCCTACCATATTTACACGTCCTTTTCCTTACAACATCAGTTGTTTAGTCTACCATATATGGCGGGCTGGTTGTAGAGGACAAAGGAAATGAAATGAATGGGTTATATTGCTGTCATGAATGAAATAATGCCTATCTTGCTTTTTTATTCACAAAAAATCCCCTCTATTGAAGGGGATTTGAAACTAGCTTTCTGATTTATGATGGAATGGGCATTTGCCTTGGATTGGTTCGATGTCGTCTCCAATGAAGGATTGTTTCCATTCGTTATGGGTTGGGTCGCCAAAATGGCCGATGTCCGGATGTTTCGGTAGTTGATCCCAAGCTTCCACACGTTTTCGAACTTTCTCACGTGACATAATGCCACCTTTTTCTGTTCCTTCTAAGCCTTCAAATATTTTACGCGGTTGAAACCCTAACACCATTGAGTTTCCGAGGTGACGGGTCTTTCTCTTCTTGTAAGCCGGAGCATTTCCGAATACGAAGATTGGCTCACCGTCAAATCGGAAATCCCATAAGTAATGATCTGGATCTCGCGGACTGTCTTCAGGCCATTCAACTTCATCTTGTTCGTGCAGATATTGAAGGATATCCCAAAATTGTTTGCGGTAATCTTCTATCGAACCCTCTTGTTCAGACGGTTCAACAAATACAAAGAGACCGTGTCGTTTGTAGTTTGGTAATTTAAATAAATCTAAAAACCCAGATACTGCTGCTGGTAAGTTACTCCAGTCTTCCTGAGTAATATATGCATAGCGGAGCTCACCTTTTAATTCACCACTCATCCCAAAGAAGCATGGAAACGTTTTATCCGTCACCGTGTTATGAAAGGTTTCGTATTCTTTATGTAGCCAATCTGGTAAATCCGTTCTATTTTGAAAATCTTCTTTCGTTAATAATGCTTTTTCTTTCGTAATCAACCGAACGCCTCCCTAAATTCCTCTTTATTGCAACTCGATTTAATGGTTAGTCTTTACCCATTCCTAAATTCTATGAAACAACCCTGTTCAAATATCTGTAAAAAAATAATTGCTTATAGGTTATAAATGAATTAATTAAGGGAATAGAAAAGAATGAGATTGACATTGGAGGATGAGACATGGAGAAACTAATACAAGAACAAGCCCAGATACATTGTGAAAGTGAATATGGCACACTTCAAAAAGTCGTCTTATGTGAGCCTCAATTCATGGAAATTAAAGAAGTCATTAACGATGTACAAAAAAAATATTTGGATGAAAATATTGACCGTTCTCTAGCTATATCACAACATCATCAATTTGAACAAACACTACGTAATGCTGGTGTGGAAGTGATTAAACTACAACCGAGTAAGGATCATCCGGAACAAGTCTTTACGCGAGATATCGGATTCACACTTGGCGATCAATTGTTTATTTCAGAAATGGCAAATCCTATTCGTAAAGGGGAAGAAAAAGTTTTAGCCAATTGGATGAAAGACCATGACATTGCTTATAAAAAGTTATCCACTCATTCAATTGAAGGTGGAGACGTCATTGTCGACGGAAATCGAGTGTTTATTGGCATAAGTCACAGAACCTGTATGAATGCTATTGAAAATTTGCAAAAAGAGTTGCCTGATTTTGAAATTCTTCCGATGCCGTTTAATCCAAAGTATTTGCATCTTGACTGTGTGTTTAATATTCTTTCGCCAACTGATGCGCTAATTTTCCCAGATGCGCTCGATCAAAAAGTCGTTGATCGTTTATCAAAGATGTACAATTTGATTGAAGTGAGCGAAAGTGAACAGTTTTCTATGGGTACGAATGTGTTATCGATTGGGCAAAATCGTGTGCTCAGTTTACCTGTAAATATTGATGTTAACCATCAAATGAGACAACGCGGTTATGAAGTGTTGGAAGTCGATTTCTCAGAGATTATTAAATCAGGTGGATCTTTCCGATGCTGTTCAATGCCGATTGTGCGTCATTAAAAATTAGTTCAAACATCTTGTTCTTTCAGGGACAAGATGTTTTTTATTGGTAGAAAAAAGCCCTTTAGAAGTTTATTCTAAAGGGTATTTCTGTTCTTTATAGTTTACGTTTTCTTACGATTAATTCACCAGTTAATACTTTTTCTTTAATGACTTGAACACGTTCTTCAAATATGGGCACTCGATATAATTCTTCGTCTAAATTTTCGAGTGTTGTCGACGTCGGTTCTTCAAAATTTACGTGTTCCACATAAATTTCTTCATGGTAAATCGGATAGACCGTGTCTTCCGGAACAAATTGAGGGTCTTTCGATACGAGTGGACGACGAGCCGTTTCATTAAATGTCTCTTTTGGAAATTCAGAGTTTGCCGTTTCGTAATACGACATCGACTGTTCTTCATTTGCATAATTACTGTCCGTCTCATCCGAAAACGGCTGGCGTGGCGCATCTTCGCTTGCAAGCAGAACTAAATCGCCTTTTTCAATCTTATAGACATAAGAACCAACGTCATCCGTTGATACTCCTGCTGATTTTAAGACACTCGCTACACCAGAATGTTGTGTTTCATAATCTAATGCATAGAATACTTTACTAAAAAACCCTGCACTATGTGGCTCTGGTTCCCCTTTTTCAGGAATCTTCTCTGCTTGAATCCCTGCTTTATTAACAATCGACTCACTTCGATGTTCGTTTGCTAACACAAATATCGAATCCTCATTATGGCCAAG
>JBFIXW010000226.1:0-2860 GCA_041605715.1 Paenisporosarcina sp. | reverse complement strand
GTTTTCTGTTCGTGCGGTGTTTTCCTACTGAATCAATGGCATTAATGATTGTAGTTTTAAATATTTAGAGTGGCCAGAAAAAGTACATTCTCCATTTCGCGGGTCGTATTCAAGGATAGGATGAGGCTATTCTCCATTTGAATGGTGCTATTCTCGAATTCGCATGGCCTATTCTCGGATTCGAGCCACACATTCTAAAATTCACGAAATCCAAACAATTTAACGCGCAAGAATGGTGTCAGTTGGTGAACCTACTGACACGTTTTTTTATTTGTGAGAATGATTAACGGGTTCTTCGCTTTTGAAATCCAATATAAAACATGACTAGTAATGAAAATGCGATACCGATCATCACGACTCCACTTAAATTATATTGAATGCTGGTTGCCATCGTTCTTTCCATATAGTGAAAAAAAGGTTCTGGAATCGGTTCATTGCGATTTTCTATATACTTTATATGTTCAACAGAATATCCTGAAATTACGGGTTCCCAGCCGTATTCTCCTTTGTCTAGCCAAATTTCGATAACGTCATTGATCGTAATATCCATAGGCTTTCCACCAACATATTCTCTCGCACGCCATGAAGGGAGATAGGAGTAGAATACTTCGACACTAGTAGCCTGTGCCTCACTATCCTCACTTTTAATCACTTTATCAATTTCAATTGTCATTTTCCTTAATTGATAGGCGCTATCTTTTCTTCTGATAAATCTTTAATCTTCACATCTGCAATTACTTCTCCTGTGATATGAAATGGTGCTTCCGAATGTCTCTTGTTGATTCTTCAGGGTCCATAGATGCAAATATGTTTGTTGCGAATAAAGCATGGATAATGATCGATAGGACGAATAAGGCCGTGATACTCTTGAATGTTTTTATTCTGATCATCAACACTCCCTAATTACATACCAAATTGTTAGAAATTAAACTAAATTATTCCATTTATATATAAAATTTAACTCATTTAAATAACCGATAAAAAAATCTATTATATTTAAAACTATTTTCAATTTTGCTATTGTTTTTATTTCATACATTGGTATAATAAATCTTGTCGTTAAATATTTGAGGTCCCGTGGTGTAGCGGTTAACATGCCTGCCTGTCACGCAGGAGATCGCGGGTTCGATTCCCGTCGGGACCGCCATTTTAATTTAAATTATCAATCCGCAAAGAGAGGAAACTTTCTATGTGGATTTTTTGTTTCGTTGATTTTTGAAAATTTTTAATTTAAATAAAGTGAAGTATTGTGATGTATTCGGTACACTAGAGAAAATATGTGCGAAGGAAATGAAATTATGACATACATGAAACAAGTCGCATCACTAAAAGAAACGGAACAATTTGGTCAAAAACTCGGATTGTTGGTTCAAGCTCAAGATGTTATCACGCTTGAAGGTGATCTGGGCGCTGGAAAGACGACGTTTACCAAAAGCTTTGCAAAAGGCTTAGGGGTTCTTCGCAATGTGAACAGTCCGACTTTTACAATATTAAAACAATATGAAGGCCGGTTGCCTTTTAACCATCTAGATGTATACCGTCTTGCAGGAAGTGAAGAAGATTTAGGGTGGGATGAGCTTTTCTATGGGGATGCAGTAACGGTAATCGAGTGGGCAAAGCTGATTGAACATGAGTTGCCAAAAGAACGATTACAGATTGAAGTCTATTATGAAGATGAATTTGCTCGCCGTTTTGAAGTAACGCCATTCGGAGAACGGTATGAGCAATTATGTAAGGAGTTATTTAAATGATTTGGTTAGGAATTGATACATCGAATATGCCCTTATCAGTGGCAATCGTTAAAGATGATACACTATTAGTCGAATGGACAAGTTCTGTTAAGATTACTCATTCAGTAGGGGCTATGCCTGCTGTAGAAGAGGCTCTGAAACAGGCTAACTTGAAGCCATCTGATTTGGATGCAATTGCAGTTGCTGAGGGACCAGGATCGTATACTGGGGTTCGTATAGGCGTCACGATTGCGAAAACGTTAGCTTGGACACTCAAGCTTCCTTTAGTCGGCGTATCGAGCTTAGAAACATTAGCTGGTAATGGCTCAATGTTTAATGGATTAATTTGTCCTATTATGGATGCGCGTCGACAAAATGTGTTTTCTGCTATCTATTCGAATACAGGTGAACAAAAACTAGAAGATGGGCATTATGCCCTTGAGGTTTTATTAGCCAAAATTTCCGATATGAACGATGATGTTCTATTCGTTGGTCAAGATGTTGCGATTCATTGGGACACGATTCAATCAGCTTTAGGTGATCGTGCTGTTCGAGCACCGTTCTATCAAGACTTGCCTCGAGCATCCGTGTTAATTGCTCAAGCGAAGATGAAAGAAATCCCGACCAATGAAGCTACGCATCATTTTGTGCCTGATTATAAGCGTATTACGGAAGCCGAAACTAACTGGAGAGAAGATCAGAAAAAGGCTGGAAATACGCATGGCTAACTCAATTTCCTATCGTAAAATGACGGTTGAAGATATTGATGCCGTTTTAAAAATAGAACATGAGGCATTTAGCCTTCCTTGGACTCGCGATGCGTTTGTTCAAGAAATGACGACAAATTTACATGCTTATTATGTAGTGGCAGAAACGAATGATAAACAAATTGTTGGTTTCTGTGGGATGTGGTTAGTGATGGATGAGAGTCATATTACCAATGTGGCTGTTACGGAAGCGGTTAAAGGTCAGGGCATTGGGGAAGGGCTTATGCGAGAAGCCATCCGTGTATCGAAAGAACATGAAGTTGTTGTGATGACTTTAGAAGTTCGAGTAAGTAATACAATCGCACAGAATTTATATCGCAAACTGGATTTTCAAAATGGAGGCATCCGAAGAGGGTATTACAC
>JBFIXW010000225.1:0-2872 GCA_041605715.1 Paenisporosarcina sp. | reverse complement strand
GTAATCTTTCCACCTTTTACTTTTGATGCAAGTAATACTCCGACACCATCAGCAATTTGAAAAGTAGAGTTATTGATTAGATCTTTCACTTCTGGATTCTTCTGAGCAGAGATGATTTTCTCGGGGTTCACTGCAATAATAGTAGACTGTTCATTTTTAGACATTCTAGTCTTTATTTCAGAAATGATTCCTTCGTAAGATAAGGGCGATACATTCACGCCTAAGTATGTTTCTTTCATATTTACTAACCTCAATTCGTTCACTTTCAGTTGCTATAGTATAGCAGATTTCATGTTTAGTTGCATAGGCTCCTCTACAAGTGATAAAATTTGGAGATAGTGTTGCTTTCACCACCTGTGTGAAAGCTTTCTTTATGAGGATGTTTACAAAGTCCGCTAAAAATAACCTTCGTATCTCTTCGTTGGCTTGCTTTTCCGCTCCTCACGTATTTCTATATACGCTCTGGTGCTCAAAGACTGAGCCGCCTTAGGCATTTAAGCTGAGTTCGAATAAGTTCTTTTTATGCGCCTTTTTAAACTCTTATCTTTGAGGAGGATTTATGTTGAAAATTGTACTTTCTGGCTTTTATGGTCTTGGTAATACGGGCGATGAAGCTATTTTAAAAGCGATTGTTGATAATTTACGTTCTGAGTTAGAGAACCCTGACATCACGGTTTTTTCGTTATCACCTGAACAAACGGCTAAAGAGCACGGAGTTAAATCAGTGTATCGCGGATGGCGTCATGGGAATAAAGAAAAAGTGAAAGCGCTTCGAGACGCAGATTTACTTATTTCTGGTGGTGGTGGCTTACTACAAGACACCTACCCTACAAAATTTTTATTTGGACCGCTTCCGTATTATTTATTAATCGTATTCTTAGCTAAGCTTTGCGGAGCTAAAGTTATGTTCTTTTCTCAAGGAATTGGACCCGTTACATCGACTTGGGGCAAGATTTTAATGAAAGTATTCGCAAATATGGCTGACTTCGTGACAGTTCGTGATGATTATTCGAAGGAATATCTTCATTCATTAGGCGTTAAACGACCTGAAACGGTTGTTACGGCAGATATCGTGTTTGCATTCCAAGGTACGACGGATACATCCGCATATGATTCAATTCAATTAGACGGTAGTGAAAAGTTGGTTGCGGTTGCCCCGCGTCCATGGTTCGAACAAGAGGAAGAATATATCGAGAAGATGGCTTGGGTTCTTGACGAATTAATTGATCAACGTCAAGTGACTCCTGTGTTTGTCCCAATGGAGCCTCCATACGATACGAATGTTTCGAAAAAGATCTTAGCTAAAATGAAACATGCTGAAGCTACAAAATTATTAGGTGAACAATTCACACCTAACCAATTTTATAACTTCATTGGACAAACCGATTTAACACTTGCACTCCGTTTACATGCATTAATTTTTGCAGCGTTATCAAATGTTCCGCATATTGGATTAAGTTATGACCGTAAAGTCGAAAGCTTTTTAAAACGTTCAGGCATGTGGAAACATTCATTCCCACTTGAAGACTTTACGAAAGAAGCTATGTTGACTGAAGCACTTTATGCTTTAGACCATTCAGCTGAAGTTAAAGCCATGATGGAACCTAATGTGGAAGTACTTCGTCAAGAAGCTCGACGTAATGTAACTCTATTAAAAGAGAAGTTTGGGAGGACTGCCAAGTGAAAATTTTACTCGCTACTTCATATGATTACCCACATTTAGGTGGTTTATCGACTCATTTAGCTACATTAAAAACTGGTTTAGAAAATCGCGGACATCAGGTAGATATCGTTTCTTTCAGTGATGTGCCTGTTTGGAAACGACAATTTATCGCCCGTGGACCTGCTTTTATTTTAAATAAAGTCAAAAAAGGTTCTGGATATGTCTGGTCGCTTCAGCGTCGTAAAGAATTTATTGAGAAATTGGTTAAAGAACGTATCGGAAGCGATTATGATTTGGTCAATGCTCAAGATGTGTTTGCTACGATGGCTGCCTTGGCTTCTGGGATTCCGACAGTAAGTACGGTTCATGGTTACTTAACGTATGAAAGTATTTCAAAAGGATCTGTTGACGAAGGTTCTAAACAAGCCGATAAATTAATGGCGGACGAGCGTATTGCTTATACGGCAACTAAAGCGGTTATTACCGTTGATACGCGCATCAAAGAGTACGTTGAACGGGAAACGGGTGTCGTTGGTTCGATGATTAAAAACTTTATCGACGTGGAGTCTTTCAAACCGGAAGTTGAACGTCGTTCGGAATTCCGTGAAAAATATGGATTTAGCCAAGAAGATTTAATTTTCTTTGTTCCTCGTCGCTTGACTCGCAAAAATGGTGTACTCTATCCAGTCCTTTCTTTCCCTCCTGTATTGGAGAAGTTTCCGAATGCACGCGTCGTGTTTGCAGGAACTGGAGAAATGTTTGAAGAGTTGAAATCCAAAGCAGCTGAGCTTGGAGTTGCAGATCGCGTAACAATGCTTGGAGCTGTAGACCATAAAGACATGATTGAGTACTATGCTTTAAGTGACGTTGTTTTAGTTCCTTCTATATATAGTGCTGGTGTTGAAGAAGCTACATCGATTTCTGCATTAGAAGCAATGGGTTCTGGTGTCCCTCTGATTGCTTGTTCGGTTGGTGGATTGAAAGAAATTGTAGCTCATGAAAAAGATGGTCTCCTTGTTGAAGAGCGTAATATTGAAGATTTATCGAATGCGATGATTCGCTTGTTAGCTAATAAAGAAGAAGGTGCTCAGTTAGCGACTGCTGCTCGTCAGAAAATCATTGACGAATATTCTCACTTTGCTGCTGCTGAAAAATACGAATCGATTTACATGCGAGCTCTCGCTAAATAATTTAAAGCTCCTTGCAGGT
>JBFIXW010000224.1:0-2887 GCA_041605715.1 Paenisporosarcina sp. | reverse complement strand
AAGTAACTCAACTAAAGCGTGAATAGAATTTTGAACCCCACCACCATATAGTCCTGAATGTAAGTCGCCTTTAGGGCCTTTCACTTCAATTTGAACACCTGCTAATCCACGCAAACCATAGCATACTGCTGGTTTTCCAGGGCCTTGCATTCCTGTATCAGATATAACAATAATGTCGGCTGCTAGTTTTTCTTTATTTGCTTCCACATATTCAGGCAGATTCGGACTACCAATTTCTTCTTCACCTTCAATACAGAATTTAACGTTTACTGGCAAAGTGCCATTTGTTTTGAATAAAGCCTCGATTGCTTTTACATGCATATAGACTTGACCTTTATCGTCACTTGCTCCACGAGCATATAATTTATTATCTCGAATAGTTGGATCAAAAGGTTCTGTCTCCCATAGGTTTAATGGATCAACGGGTTGAACATCGTAATGTCCATAGACCAAAATAGTTGGTTTACCTTCTGCATGAAGCCAGTCAGCATAAACAACTGGATGACCTTTCGTCTCATCAATCGAAACGTTTTCTAACCCAACATCTTGTAATGATTTGGATAACCACTCAGCTGCTGTGCGCATATCATCTTTATGTTCCGATAAAGAACTAACACTAGGGATGCGAAGAAACTGTTTTAATTCATCCAAGTGTTCCTCACGTTTTGTTTCAAAATAACTGTTCAATTCGTTTAAATGACTCATGATATCCCTCTTTTCTAAATAGTTCGAGAATAGGAGTAGTATATCATAATCATTTCTTGAAATCCGTAAAGCACCGGTTAGTTATTCAGATGGACATGTTGGATAATCAGTGAAGTGATGTATCAAGTAAGACCTCACTTTAATATTTTTATAAAAAGTGAATTCCCATTTGAGACATGGAATTTCTGAATATGATATAGTTATAGATATTGAAATTGAGCGGGTTTTTTGACTCATATAGGAGGAAACACGGTTGGAGTTTATAGGTTTAGCCATTAGTTTAGTGTTGTCGTTTTTCTTTTCAGGTAGTGAAACGGCACTCACAGCAGTTAATAGGATGAAGGTCCAGCTTCGTGCTGAGCAAGGAGACCGTATGGCGCAAAATCTCCTCGTGCTCATCGCGAAACCGGACCGCATGATTACGACGATTTTAATTGGTAACAACATCGTAAATATTGCTATGCCTACATTATTAACGTTAATTGCTTTGGAATACGGTTGGGATATTGCCATTGCAACCGCTGGATTAACTTTAATTATCATTATTTTTGGAGAAGTACTTCCAAAAACACTAGCCGTTACTTTTTCTGATCGTATTGCCTATTTGGTAGCGCCGATCATTGCTTTACTTGTTCAAATTATGCGTCCAGTTACTTTCTTAATTGCAAAATTTACGAACGTTTTTATTCGCATAATTTCTAAAGGCGCAGTGAAAGAAGCCACACTTACAAAAGAAGAGCTTCGTACAATGGTAGATATTGCTTCTACGGAAGGAACATTTGAGGAAGAGGAATCCGAACGCTTAAAAGGTGTACTCGATTTTCCAAATAAAGATGTTCAAGATGTATTAGAAACACACCGTATGGAAATTGTAGGAATCCCTGCAAATGCTACATATGATGAAGTCCGAGATATTATATTGGAACATTACTATACAAGATATCCAGTATACGAAGAAAGCATGGATCATATCGTCGGAATGTTTTACTCAAAGACATTTATTGAATGGTCAATGGATCCAACCCTTGAATTAGAATCGCTTATCGATCGTGATCCGCTTTTTGTTGTTCAATCGGTAAGCGTTGAAAAAGTATTTAAGCAAATGTTAGCCAAGAAGAAACACATGGCAATCGTTTTAGATGAATATGGCGGAACTTTAGGAATCGTAACACATGAGGACATCATCGAAGAAATGATTGGACAAGAGATCGAAGATGAATCGGATGAAGATGAAGAAATCTTGGTTTTTGAAATGACAGAGCATCGACTCATTTGTCACGGTCGCCTAGAAATTGAAGATGTGAATGAAATGTTCAAAATTGAAATTCCAAATGATCACGACACCATCGGCGGATTTGTTCTTCAACAACTAGGACATATGCCTGATAACGGAGAACAATTCACTTATGAAAACCTTCGTTTTGAAGTGAACGAAATGGACCGAAACCGTATTATGCAATTAACGATTACAATTCAAGAAGAAAAAGAAGAAGAGGAAGAACAGGAGGACAACTAGTCCTGCTGTTCTTTTTTTGCTTTATTACACGTTTGTAAGAATTTTGAAAGAGATTCCGATAGAGGGTAAGGTTCGTCTTTGGCAAAATAGAGATAACAGCAAGGACGAACGGAGGACAAAAAATGAATGTTACACTTGATCACGTATACGACGAATACAATCGGTATATGTACCATCTATGTTTAAAGTTAACTCGAAATCAAACAGAAGCAGAAGACTTGATGCAGGAAGTATGGTTGAAAGTAATCAGATATGAAACGAACGTCAAGGATGTTGATCATCTTAAAGCATGGTTAACAACTATCTGTATGAATACATTTAGAGACCGTTACCGAAAAAATGTGCGAATCAATAAGCATGTGATGAATCAGCCAGAAACACTAGATGTACCGGTGCTCGATTTAGTCGCTAGTGAAACTCTTTCATCGGAAGAGCTTTTTGAAAAAAATGATTTATCTCAAAAGGTGCGAGATAAAATTTCGGAACTCGATTCCATTTACCAAACAACAGTCATGTATTTTTATGTCCATCAGTATTCTCTAAACGAAATTGCAGAGATCATGAAGGTATCAATAGGAACAGTGAAATCCCGCCTATTTCGTGCTAAACAGCGATTAAAAGAAATGCTAATTGCTGATTCCGCGATTACAGACTATATCCCAGCTT
>JBFIXW010000223.1:0-2890 GCA_041605715.1 Paenisporosarcina sp. | reverse complement strand
TGCAAGTACGTTTTTAGAGTTACCTTATTTTTGGGGAGGCATGTCCCCATACGGATTTGATTGTTCAGGACTCACCTACAATATGTTCAAAGCTCATGGTTACTTTATACCGCGAGATGCTGGTGACCAAGCAACAAGCGGTATCGAGGTGGATATGAACGATAAGTCAACTTGGGAACTTGGTGATTTACTATTTTTCACAACAGTAGGTCAAGAGCTAGTTCGACATGTTGGCATCTATTATGGGAATGGTCAAATGATTCATTCTCCTTCAACAGGTCTTTCTTTAGAAATCATAGAAATTCAAGGAACAAAATATGAGGATGAATTAGTTGGAGTAAGACGATATGCTCGAATAGAGAAGTATTAGTATTAGCTTAAATAATTGGTTCTTGCTCTTGCTATGCTTGTTTGACTTAAGCACAGACTAGTATTAAATTTTCATCATAAGGAGATATATTATGACAAAAACGATACCAATGAGCAACTCGAGAACAATACAAACTCATTTAGTCTTACCTCCTGATACAAATCACCATGAAACCATTTTTGGAGGAAAGGTTTTATCTTACATAGATGAAATCGCGGCAATTACAGCAATGAAACATTGCAAAAGTGGAGTTGTTACAGCTTCAATCGACTCTGTCGATTTTCTTTCTTCTGCAAGAGTAGGTGATGTGCTAGAGCTTGAAGCAGTCGTCAGCTCGACCGGACGTACATCAATGGAAATTTACGTTCGGGTTCAGTCCATGAACTTAATAACTGGAGAAACAAAGTTAACAACTGAATCATTCCTTACATTCGTAGCAATAGACGAAACAGGAAAACCAATTCTAGTACCGGGAATTTCGCCAGAAACGGAATGGGAAACGCGCTTATATGAATCGGGCCCCGCCAGAAGAGAACACCGTAAGCAACGTATTAAAATGAAACACTAAAATTATGGCGATCAGCAAATTGCTGGTCGCTTTTTTGTTTGGAATATTTAAAAGAATATGTCCAAAGAAGACGCATAACTTTCACTTTCAAATGGCGATCTTACTCTTTCAATCGGGTATCTTGCTCTTTTAGAGTCATACCTTTCACGCTAAATTGACTTCTACGAGCGAAAGCCCATAAGTTTCCAAAAGAAAAGGCTGCCTTCGCAGCCCAAATTAGTTCTTTTACGCTTCGCTTCTGAAGGAGTCGCTGGAATTAGAGCGCTCGTTGATAAGTATGAACTTTCACTTTCAAATGGCGATCTTGCTCTCTCAATCGAGTATCTTAATCTTTCGGAGACATACCTTTCACGCTAAATTGACTTCTACGAGCGAAAGCCCAGGAGTTTCCAAAAGAAAAGGCCTCCTTCGCAGCCCAAACTAGTTATTTTTCATTTACTTTTCTTATACTTATAATTTCTGATAATCCAAATAATAAACTCTTTTTTGACTTGAACCTTTCTTTAATAAATTCATGCTTCTCAATAATCGAGAAGTGGTATGTGAGTCTTTTAAATGCAAAAATTTTCTGCACGCTTCATTAGAAATCTGTGGATTGATGAGCATACAATAATCATGACTGGCTTGAATATGAGCTGTTTTAGATTCTAACCCACAGATCGGGCAAAGCCAACTTCGATGAAGTTTTTGCATTCCAGAGTTATTGCATTTTTCGCAGAATACGCCTTGTTGAAATTCATTTGGAGAAATTTCAAAGTGGTTAGTAATTGGAAATGGGATGTAGTTTTTGAGTTTGTTCAATATAAGTTCTACTAATTCTATTAACCTCCATGGTGTTAGTATTTTCGTGGGGCGTGGAAGTCTTCTGATAAAACCTGGTATATCTTGAATGCTTAAAATAGGGATAGTTGTTTTTTCGAATTCTAGAGCATAATTATATTGCTTAAAGGCAACGGCATTATAAATAGGTATATTAAATCCATTAATGATAAGAAATTCATTAAATAAATCTGTGGTTTCCGATACTTGACGTAATGGATTGCGGAAATAATCACTCTTTCCATTTCTTCGAACCCTTTTTAATCGAGGATTATCGTTTGAAATGAAAATATCTCCTGATATATTTTTCACTTCAAATATTATTGCAAAGTATGGGTTGATATATATAAAATCAATTTGTAAATTGCCTGAGGAGTATAAGCTTAGATTTTGAAAAACAAAGTGGTTTTCATGAAAGGAATCCTGTTTGAAGTATTGGTCCAAGCTTTTCTCACCGCCAATACCAGCCTTTATACTATTGATAGATTGTTGGAAATAGTCGAATTGTGGATGATCTTGTGGGAGTCTCCTAAGTGATGTTTCCATACCAAGAAGTTATAGGGGAAAGAACGATGTTTTACAATCAATAATGTAGCCTCATTTTTTCTTAGGATAGCATTTTCAGAACTGATTTGTCCCCTTATTATGGAAACTTGATATTTGAACAAAATCAAGCTTGTAAAATTAAGTTTACAACCTTTATTCGATGAAATAATTTAATAATTGGCGCTTATTTTATTAATAAATATGGGTATATCAACTAAAAGAATGATTTTTTATGTAGATGGCATTAACTTTATTCTTCAAGGCCTTAATAATTTAAAAAACGATCTTGCTCTTTTGAAGACCTATCTTTCGCTTACATGAGAGATTGATATTGAAGTTACAATTAGTCGATATAGACGGTGCTCTTCTTAAATTAATATAAATCGGAGAAAAATATCTATGTATTTCTAAAAAAGTGTTCAGTTTATATAATTATTATAAAAAAATCTCTTTTATTACCAAACTTGAAACTTTTCTACATTAAAATCGTAATATAAAACAAAGGGGAGAAACTTTCATGTTGTTATCTTTCGACAAGTACCAAAACGTATTAATTATAGGAGTATTGCTGTTATACATATTAAATA
>JBFIXW010000222.1:0-2892 GCA_041605715.1 Paenisporosarcina sp. | reverse complement strand
TAGTGTGTTCTCTGCTTTTGGCACTGGATCTTGCCAGATTAATACTTCCTCAGGAACTTCTGGTCCCCAGTAACGTTCTTTTGGTCCCATATCACGGTGGAGAAGTTTGAACCATGCACGAGCAAACGCATCTGCAAATTCATCCATATTCTCATAATAGCGACGCGAAATTTTTTCATATGACGGATCCATGCGTAGTGCCATGTCTGCAGTTGTCATATTTGTTTTCACTTTAATTGAAGCATCTTCTGCATCCGGTGCCATGTGATTGTCAGGTAAATTTTTTGCAGCCCATTGATACGCACCAGCTGGAGACTTTGTTAACTCCCACTCGTATTCAAACAATTGTTCAAAATACCCATTATCCCATTTTGTCGGGTTAGCAGTCCATGCGCCTTCAATCCCACTGGAAATTGTATCTCGACCTTTTCCTGAACCATGCGTACTTTTCCAACCAATTCCCTGGTTTTCTATTAGAGATGCTTCAGGATCGTCTCCTACAAGAGAAGGATCTCCCGCACCATGAGATTTACCAAACGTATGTCCACCTGCGATTAATGCTACTGTCTCTTCATCATTCATACCCATCCGCCCAAACGTCTCGCGAATATCTATTGCGCTTGCAAGAGGGTCGGGTTTACCATTTGGTCCTTCCGGATTCACATAAATTAAGCCCATTTGTACTGCAGCTAGAGGATCTTCTAAATCACGATCACCAGAATATCGATTATCTGCTAACCATTCTTTTTCATTCCCCCAATAAACATCCTCTTCGGGTGCCCAAATGTCTTCACGACCTGCTCCAAATCCGAATGTTTTAAAGCCCATCGACTCAAGTGCAACATTTCCAGTTAAGACGAGCAAATCGGCCCAAGAAATTTTGTTTCCATATTTTTGCTTAATTGGCCACAGCAAACGACGTGCCTTATCTAAATTTACGTTATCTGGCCAACTATTAAGCGGCGCAAAACGTTGGTTCCCTGTAGAACCACCGCCACGGCCGTCTCCAGTGCGATAAGTACCTGCCGCATGCCATGACATACGGATAAAAAATGGACCATAGTGACCGTAATCAGCTGGCCACCAGTCTTGACTATTTGTCATTAAATCGCGAAGGTCTTTTTTTAATGCATCATAATCTAATTTTGCAAATTCCTTTTTATAATCAAATTCATCCCCTAAAGGATTTGATTTCTTATCATGTTGATGCAGAATATTGATATTCATCATATTCGGCCACCAGTCTTTATTCTGCGTACGACCCGGTTTTGTCGAAGTCGTAATCGCACTATCTTTGTGACCGCCCGTTACTGGACATTGTGCATCCCCTGCAGCAGTGTGGCGCTTTTCATCATTGTTATCATGTACGTTGTTTTCCATTTCCTAAACCCTCCTAAATAATTATGAAAAATAGTAACTTTCTATCTGTAAATCATAATGCGGGGTGTTTCTAATAAAGGATAGTTATTCTTACATTAGAATTATAATAAAGTAGAGAACATTTGAAAAGTATTAAGCATCCAAATTTGAGCATCGAATACTTAATTTTTTGAAGTAAGAAGCAACTAATTCTATTTTAACTTCGAATCCCTTAGAAAGACATTGATAAGTATTTAATTTTATGAATTTTCGGTAAATTTAACAAGTACAAAGTTTTCATATAAATAAAGAATCATATTCATGCAAATGTTAAAGCCCACCACTGTAGAGTTTGAAGATCATCATTTTAAAACCAAACAAGTAGATTAAAATGTAATTGGATCTATTTATAAATATGACCATTATAAAATCTCGTAATTCAGTTAACTACTAAAGCACTTTCGTTAGAAAATGAAGCTCAACAGATTCCTGAAAAATTAGTTGAAATTCTCTGCCTGACTAAAGAAGAATATATTCGCTATCAGCAGATGCTAGCTGAATTTTCTATGAAGCTCGGACTAAATTATGATTTAAAATGTTAAGTTACCGTTTTGCCTATACTAAAAAGAGCACCACCTGATGAGGTTTCAGATGGTGCTCTTCTATTAAAATGAATGAAATATCGACTGTTCTTTTGCATGAAAATTATACTTTTAAAACTCCTCTGAACCCTCTCGCCGCATAATAAGAATCGGCTCCATTGTGATAGACAAAGACGGTATTGAACCGTCGGTCTCCAAATATTGAGCCTCCGAGCTTACGGATATCGGCTGGGGTAACAATCCAACTCGATGTCTTAAGATCAAACTCTCCGAGTGTCTGCAAGTAACGGTACTGCTCTTCATCTAATAAATCGATTCCCATCTCAGCAGCCAATTCAAGCGCTGAGTTTTCTGACGGGAATTTCTTGCGTCCTTCTCGCGCTTCACGGTCATAGCAGACACTTCTGCGCTCTTTCGGACTTTCTTTGGCGCAGTCGTAGAAATGAAACCTATCTGAGCTCTCATCATACATCACCACATCCGGCTCCCCGCCGGTGCGCTCCATTTCCAATAGCGACCAGACGGCATTTGGATTCTGTTGTAGTTTTTTCTCCACATGGTCCCAAAAGAGGCCTGTATGGCGATCCATATGTTTTTCGAATCGGTGCTTCAACGTCTCGAGTAATTCTTGCATTTGATCATCAGTAAGGGAATTCTTTTTCATCATCTCA
The DNA here is from genome assembly GCA_041605715.1 of Paenisporosarcina sp. GTDB lineage: Bacteria > Bacillota > Bacilli > Bacillales_A > Planococcaceae > Paenisporosarcina. The sequence goes on along the minus strand of JBFIXW010000222.1, from coordinate 260 downwards.
CTCCTTCTCTTCAATCTTCCATCGGAACATATCTCTACTATTATTTGTACTACATTTCTTACTAATTTACCCTAGATACACTCTAAAAAAATTAGTTTACACAGAACTGACTCTTAAGCAAAAACTTACTAGTTCAACTGCGATAAAATTAATCGTAACAAGTGAAAGTGTGATTTTCTAAATAAACGGTTATAATAAAATAAGGTGGTGATAACGTGCTTTCTGAGGAAACTCAACATCAATTGATTCAGATAATCAAT
>JBFIXW010000221.1:0-2901 GCA_041605715.1 Paenisporosarcina sp. | reverse complement strand
TTGTTTCTGCCTTTATCCAAACCGGTGATTTGCAGACGGCCAAAGCTTTTGTGAATGAAAAGGCGCCGGAGAATGAGAAAGTATTGGACCGGCTGCTGGAAGTTGAGAAGCAACAAAATGAACTAGAAGCTTTGAAAACCGAAAAGGCAGAAAAGCAGAAGCTGATTGATACCGATACCGATGAAAAGAAAATCAAGACAGCCAAAGAGCGCATGAAAGAGATTGATCAACAGATTACAGAACTGGAAAAGGGTATAGAAGTGATTAAAGGAGGTTGAGCTGTGCACACCAAACGAATCAATAATTTAGGACGAATTGTCATTCCAAAAGAAATCCTCGAAATCTTTCAGTTAAAAGAAGGAGATATCGTCGACATCATGCATAATGAGCGACAAATCATCATCGAGCCACATAAGCAGCGCTATGTTTGTGCCGTGACCGGAAAAGTGACGAGTGAAGCGATCCGGATTGGGGAAGCCTGGATCAGCAAAGAGGGCATGACTGAAATCGTTAAATATATGGGAAGTGAATAAAGGAAAGGCTGTCAGGTCAATAAAACCCGACAGTCTTTTTCTAATGTAACGATTTATTCCGTTTTTGCGTTTATACGCATTTTATAAATAAAGTTAGTACCCATGCAAAAAGGATTCACAAACTTCTACCTAACACATGTAGAAGTTTGTGAAGATGAGTTGATGAAAAGCAAAAGACCCACCGTGGTCCGCATTGTAAAGAGGCGTGGTGGGTTCTGTAAGGTTCACTATATAATTTTTTATCGGAAGTGACTACCCTTGGGTGTTGTTCTGCAATTCCTTCAGCAGAATCTCAGCCCCTCTTGGACTTAAATACAGGCCTTTCACGTAAGTGGACTCAACGTTTTCATTTAGGATTTCCCCAGTTACGGCACAAGTGCGATCGGCCTCGTATTTTTTGAGAATGATTTTATCTTCTTCAAGAAAAATTTCCATTGGATCACCCACCGAAACGCCCAGGGCTCTTCTCAACTCGATTGGCGTGACAATGCGACCTAACTGATCAATTTTTCTTACAATACCGGTACTTTTCATCATAAGACTCCTTCATTTCCGTAATCATCGTACTCTTACTCATTCTACCCATTCGCGAAGCAACGCGTCCAATTTATGAACCGCTTGGAAGAGGTTATAGGCAGACGAGAAATCAACTGATCTAACGATTTTTTACGCCGGTCATTCCAGTCAAATGCTCACTTTAGAATACGAGAAAACAGGTGCAGCGCCTTGAAGAGCGTGCACCTGTTTTCTTAGTCGTAAATATCTTTTCGATGGCCGACATCGATAATGGTAATAATGATTTTTTCGTCTTCGATTAATGCCAGGATGCGGTAATCACCGATACGGTAACGCCACTTGCCTTTGTGGTTTGCAACCAATGCCTTGCCCTGTGTTCGTGGATCATCGGTATCCTGCAGGTTCTTTTCGATCCAGCCAATCAGGAGAGAGGCTTGGTACCGGTCCATCTTTTTTAATTTCTTCAACGCGACATCTGAGAAATGAACTGCATACATCGTCGGTTATAAACCCAATTCTTTTTTGACGTCATCCAAGGAATGGGTTGTTTCCATAGTGGCAAGGACCCGGTCAAAGTTTTCTACATCCAGTTCATCTTCAATCTTCTCGATGATGGCATTCCGCATCAAATCCGAAACAGATGTGTTTTTCAGTTTGGCGTAGTCGCGGATGAGTTTGCTGTCGCGATCATCTACACGTAGGGAAATGGTGGCCATGAATAAAACCTCCTTCAGTTCTTTGTAATACATTGTAATACAAAATATCCAGTTTGTAAATTGATAGAAGCTGAAGTTTTGTAGACAAATGGGTCCCTAAGATCTTATCTTTTAGTGGTGCTATTGTATCTAGGTAGTGGCATTCGTTTAATAAAGTAGCTCTCTACTTCTTTTCTACCAACTACTAAAGGCAGGTAACTCACTGTTATATTTTTAACAGCATATGAATTGATAGCATCTTCAATTACTCCATGATAGCCATCTTTAGATGATGCTTCAGAATAAAGTTCATGCTTTGAAAATAGTTCGCGTCCAATTTTTCTACGAAGTGTATGATTCCTAGTCCTTTGTAGATCGAGCATTCTTTTTTGTAGGTTTGCACTCTCTCCTACGTATATAATCGATGCGCCTTCCCATACAAAATAGACACCTGCATGATTTGGAGCAAAGGTCTTCCATTCTGGAGAATATATTTGATATCTAGGAAGGTCTGGTAAGTTTTTCTCAATAGAATCTATCAATTTTCCAAACCATGTTTTTTGAATGTCGATATCGATAAATGATTCATTTGGAGTATTCTTCATCTTTTCCTCCTCGACTTAAATAAACAGGTTACCTATTTTTATTATTTTTTTCGCTGTGTCTTCTTTAATACTAGCAAAAAGAGCTGATCTAACTTTCACAGCCTCTTTTATTTTCCTTACTATACTACCATGTTCATTGAGATTTAATATGGGAGGTTGAAAGGTCAGGACATAAAGCATTACTTCAAGAACTTTACGAGGTCACGTGATGGTGATAACAATTCATAACTGTATTAAACTAGCACTTTCTTAATATCAGCAATTGCTCTTATTTGTTATGAAAATAGAGGATTGTCGGAACCTAATTTATTCGATTTCACTTACTCTCCATGTAATCTACATTCATCTCAAGTTTAAAGTTAAGAGAAAATTAAAAGAAAGAGTAGCAAGGCCACTCTTTTTTAAAAATATCTATTAAGCAATTGCACCATTTAATTGTAGAGCATTAATTTCTTACTTTTGTATTGCTTTTAGTCCCTCCTCTATATTTTTTTGCCGGCTTCTTTATTTTTGATACTAATAGCAATTCCGCCAAGAACTACAGTTGTACCC
>JBFIXW010000220.1:0-2902 GCA_041605715.1 Paenisporosarcina sp. | reverse complement strand
TTTGAAGCAGCACAAGGCACCCTAACGTATGGTGCTGAAATCTTAGGGTATCGCAGAATTGTGGGCTTTGCTTCACGTGACAATGAAAAATCCGCAAACCTTCTTCAAAAATTGGGAATGAAAGACGAAGGGACGATTAAATATACGTCAACTTCCGAAGATGTCCGGTTGTTCGCAATTGAATATCAAAAAAAAGATTGAAACGAGCTTCGTAGCCGGTTTCAATCTTTTTTATTATATACCTGGAACCCATCCTGGATTTTTTAAAATTCTTTGCCATAGCGGAGTAGGAAGATCTAACTCTATTTGTTTATCGATTTCAAGCTTCGTGACAATTTCATCTTCGCGACCTTGCTCAATCTTTTGAACCCATTCTGGGTCAATTAATAATTCCCGACCTAACCCAATTAACGGTACTCCAGAAGTTAGCGCTTTTCTTGCATCTTCTGCAGTATAGATGGATCCAACCCCAATAAGCGGAACTCTATCCCCAATGATTTCTTGTAAAAGTTCGATACGTGAACGTGTATTATCAACGCCTCGCTTAGGTGTAGACCAGAAATCCATAAGAGAGACATGTAAATAATCTAGATTTTTTGAAGCTAATCGATCAACTAAAATTAGTGTGTCATCCATCGTAATTCCTGGTTCTTCCGGTTCTTCTGGAGAGAAACGATACCCAACAATAAATGGTTCTTTTGCGTATTCATTCACAACGCGTTTTACTTCATCTACAACAGCTAAAGGGAAGGTCATTCGCTTCTCTAACGTTCCACCAAATCGATCCGTTCGACGGTTTGAGTGTGGAGAAAAGAACTGTTGGATTAAATACGTATTAGCACCATGAATTTCAACTCCATCATACCCAGCTTCAATTGCGCGTCGAGTCATATCGCCGAAATCACGAATGATAGCTTCGATTTCTAATTCTGTTAATGCACGAGGAACAGGTTTACCTTCAGCGGGATAAGCGACAGCACTTGCACTAACGACATCACCGTTTGGTGCGATCTCTTTAGGCACCTGTCTACCAGCATGGAAGATTTGTAAAATAGCTTTTGCGCCATCAACTTTAATTGATGAAGCTAATCGCTTTAAGCTTGGAATCATTTGGTCTGTATGAGCAGCAAACTCACCAGGAAAACCTTGACCATTTGGAGTCCCATATGTACAGGCAGTAATCACCATACCAACGCCTTTTGAGCGACGAATATAGTAAGCAACTTCTTCGTCTGAGACTGTCCCATCTTCATTGGAAGAGTAATTTGTCATTGGGGCCATTACGATACGATTCTTAAGTGAAATTCCATTTGAAAAGCTAAATGGCTCAAGTAGTGGTTTGTATTTTTCATTTGTCATGTATATGAACCTCCTGAAAGTAGTGTGGATAGTAAGTATTAAGAAAAAGCATAGTGCCACTTTATGCTTTCACCATACGGTAGTCAAAGGATATGCCCAAATTCAAAATTACAAGTAGTTTTTGGACATTCTCTCATCCATTTTTACTACGGCAAGTTGATAACACCCAATAATAATTGTTAGCAAGAAACCTCCTGCAAAATAACCTGCTAATACATCACTCGGATAATGCACGCCTAAATATATTCTGCTGAGTCCAATTGATAGAATCATGAAAATGCTAAAAACAGACAAAATGATTCGTCCCCAGCGAGACGGGATATGATGCCACAAAACAAAGATCAGTATCCCATAAATACTTAAAGCATTTGTCGCATGCCCACTCGGAAAACTATAACCACCAATTTCAATTAGACGATAAAAATCGGGTCTTGTTCTCTTGAAAAATTGTTTTAATAGACGGAAAAAATAGTGAGAACCGAGCAGAACGATAATGAAAAGAAGAAGTTCTGATCGATAGTTTAAAATGAAATAAAAGATAATGAAAATGACAAAAGCTAATATATGAATGAATGTCATAGAGCCAATGTAAGTGAAAAATTGCATGATATCTGTTAAGAATGAAGTCTCGAAATCTTGAATATAAGTTGTGATTAATTCGTCGAAACGATCCATTTGGTTCATGTGAACTAAGAATGCTATTAAACTAAATCCAAATGCAGTGAAACAACTTAGCGATAAAAACAACTTCAAGTTAAATGTCCACATCATGTATGAGATGATTACTCCTTTCACGCAATTGAATTTATAAATTTATGGTGAAATAGCTAAAAAATAGTAAATAATTGTATAATCACATTAGGGGGGATATATATGAAAAAAATAATAGTAGTAGGTTGCTTCTTATTCTTAACAGCGTGTTCGACTAATTTAGATACATCCAAATTAGTTGAATCAAAAAATAGTGATGGTGCCATGAAATTTTATAGCGCATCGTCTGTTGAAGTAGCCATAGATTCATTGCCGTACGAGGTTAATTTACCCGAGCAATTACCATTCAATGCAAAGGAATTCAATTCTTTAGGCATTACAGATTATGGAGGTAAAGGGCGCAATCCAGAAGCGAGTTTTATAACAAGTGATGAAAATATAAATGAATTAATAATTACAACAACGACAGCAAATATGGAGTATCCAGATACCACTCCTAAAGAAGTCACTCTAAAAAATGGATATCAAGCTTTTTACATAGCACCGAATCGATTGGATGTTGTTGTTAAAGATGTTACCTATTTATACACGTTAATAATGCCTGAATTAGAAGGATCTCAAGTTGAAGAAGAATTGCTCAAGTTAGCAGAGCAATTAACAGAATAAAAAAACCATTCAGCAATAGAATGGCTCATCTCATTTATTTAATCCTCATATATTCCACAACTTTTTGATCAATCATGCCACGAGGTTGGACACGTTCATCAAAGTTTTCAATTAAATGGTATGACTCGATGGCGTTTAATAAATCATCATGTTCAGAAAGCTCCCG
>JBFIXW010000219.1:0-2918 GCA_041605715.1 Paenisporosarcina sp. | reverse complement strand
TTTCCATCATCGTCTTGATCTGATGTAATACCGAACACTGCTGATAAGGCATAGCGTTTTAAGTAAGTAATAACGCTCCCTGTTGCCTGTGCATCTTGTTTGGCTGGTGTAGCGAATATTGGTTCAGTTTCGATAAACTCACCGCTAGAGTGCATCAGGATTGTAATGATACCTACCCGGCTTTCTTGATTGACTGGGTATTGGAGAAACGATAAACCATGTTTTGCTGAGATTTCTGTGATTGCTTCAACCACATTTTCAAGTGGGACGTATTTTGATTTAAAGAATGGGTTATCTTTATCTTTTAACGGTTGCTTAACTTCCCCTTGAAAAGCCGATAACGCTTTTGCTATTTCTGCAATTGATTCTGATTTATTCATTTGATTTCCTCCTATTTAATTCTCAAACTTTCACCCTGCGTAAGCTGCACACCAGGTATCTCATGACCTAGCTTTAATTCTTCTTTAATCGCTGCTTTATCAAGCGTTGGTGCTGATTGAATGAAATAGCCTTGCGGAATAACGGAATCATCTAAGACTTCCAACGCTGCAGGATTCTTCTGAATCGAAAATTTGAATAGTTGTCCATCAATCTTCTTCACGCCTAAATCATTCATGGATTGGAATACATTTTCTTTCAATCGTTTAATGTTGTTTTCGAATGACTGAACATTTCCTTGTAATCTCTTAATCTCTTCCTTGTGGGTAGCAACGTGACCCTCAACCATTTTGATGATCTTGGCATAACCTTCTGCTTTATCGTTTATCGCTTCTTGATTCGCTTCTAATGTGTCGAGTACGTCTATTCCATCTTCAATCATTTGGAGAAGTTGTAATTGTTGCTGAGTAAGTTCATAAAGACGCATGTATATTTCCTCCTATTTTGATGTATTTATAAAACGTTTTTGTACGTGTTTCTTCTGATTACATTATGAATAGACGGAATACTAACGCCGTATTTCTTTGCTAGGTGACTCATTTTAATATTTTCGTTTTTGTAAACTTCTCTTATTTTTACAACCTCTTCTTCTGTTAATTGTCTAGATCCATAATGTTTCTTGTATGCCGTGATTCTTAATCCTGAATCAAATGAATGTTTAACATTTTCTGAATGAGTACACCATTCAAGGTTAGAAATTTGATTGTTAGTTTTATCTCCATCTAAATGATTAACTTCCAACGTCTCCGGTTGTGAGTGTTTAGAAATGAAGTGTTCGGCAACTAATCTGTGCGCATAAAAACATTTCCTTTTGCGATTTTTAGCTAATCGATAGAACACATAACCGATACCGGTAACGCTAGGTGTTAAAAGTCCAGGCTTATTTGATTGCTTGTAATTTGAACTCATAACGTCACCATTTTCTGAAATTTTATATAGACCTTCATAACCCTTAACATCTTTCCATTGAATATTTTTCATCTCCAATGAATAATTCCACCCTTCATGTGATAAAATGGTCTTAATCAAATTTTTACACTGAGTTCCCATTCGAGTTCTGAGAAAACTTGAATGGGTTATTTTGTATTGTTATAAATCAATTGTTCAGTCAATGCTTTATACGCATCTGTGGACGCTTTGATTAATTCATCATTCTTGTTACATGCGTTTTTATCTTGCAAGTATTTGATGTGTTCACCAAGCATCTGTAATTCAATAATGGCTATTACGTTCATCCTCTCAACCTCCTAATCTAGTAATCTCCAGTCCGAACCACCTGAGCCTTATCCACTTCCTGTATATACCTCTCACAGTTCAGAGGATGCACGATATGACCGTTTAACGTCACCATGTATTCATCGTTCAACACGTTGATAATCGTTCCAAAATGGTCATGTGTGGGATGTTCACCGTTCATGGGTATGGGGTTGTTTTTTTGGTCGGTTAGTGGCATGTTTGAACCTCCTTTATAATCGTTTAGCGATCTCGTGGATCACGTTCACAGTTACTGAATTTCCAGCTTGTTTGTAAAGTTGTGAATCGGAATTAACTTCTGCAGCTTTTTCAAATGATGAATCGGGAAAACCTTGTAATCTCCAACACTCTTTTGGCGTTAGCTTTCTAATGCGATATTCTTCAGTCAACACTCCTTGTTGGCATCCAGTGTCTAAGGTGTTTGCAATCCCATCACCTACACGACCTCTACGAGTCTTTGAAGTTGGTACTGAGTAATTGATAGAATCACCGGGGTAAGCTATGTCATATCCCTGTTTAGTGGCTTCTTTAATCGCTACACCATGCCTATCTTGTGCAGTTAATGTAAACATATCTTCTCCATCTTCTTTAAACCTACGACCATTTTGTCGTTTTTCTAATCGGTCAGGAGTGAGTACGGGAACGGTGATTTTGTTTCCTTCACCTTTGTTTGTTGTGATAGTGGGTGCTAATCCCGTACTGTCGTAAACTTGACCGTTCATGCCATTTCCTGATGGATTGACGTTACCCATAACAACTACTTTAGGCTCTCGATTTCCGCCACCCATTGTAGTTAAGCGCTTTGCTATACCTTTAGGATCTAAAACATAATTCACATCTTTATATCCATCATTCAAATAACCAGCGATGCTAATAGGTGTTTTGTTTTCTCCTCTGATAGGAAATACTTCTGATCTACGTTCTCCTCTAAGATGTCCGACAATGAACACTCGTTCCCTGTTTTGTGGAACTCCGAAGTTTTTAGAGTTAAGCACTTGCCATTCACAGTCATACCCGAGTTCATCCAACGTATTGAGGATAGTTCCGAACGTGTTCCCTTGGTCGTGAGATAATAGCCCCTTAACGTTTTCAAGGAGTAAAATCCGTGGTTTGATTTGTTCAGCGAACCTTGCAATCTCGAAGAACATAGTTCCTCTAGTGTCATCGAATCCTCCACGTTTGCCAGCAACTGAGAAGCTTTGGCACGGGAATCCTCCACATATAAC
>JBFIXW010000218.1:0-2953 GCA_041605715.1 Paenisporosarcina sp. | reverse complement strand
ATGAAAAAATTGCGAACGGTGATCAATATCAATGGAGATCACGAGTAATTGAGGAATGGTTTTATGACTATGAGCAGTATACGGTTTGGGGATTGACCGCAAGGATTTTAAAGCATTTTATTGATACGATTAAATAGACGAGTAGATAGCAAAACGAGCGATGTATAAAAAATCGCTCGTTTCTCTTCTCCTGATTAGAGGTATCTCAGTATGCTCCCTTGGAGTAAGTAACTTCATAGCTATGGCTATATACTTCAAAGATGATGCCGAAAGGATCTTCGACGTAACACATTCTATATGGTTTATCGTTCGGATAATATTCGCGGATCGGCATTCTCTGTTTGCCTCCTGCTTTTACGATTTTGTTAACCATACCTTCAATATCAGGGTCTTGAATGCTGAAGTGGAACACGCCACTTTTCCAGTATTCAAAGTTATTCTCTGGTTTTTCGCTGTTCGGAAACTCGAATAATTCGATTCCGATTCCGTCAGATGTGACCATGTGGGCAATCTTAAAGGTATTCCAGCCTTCTCCAAATACATCAATACACATTTGACCGATTGCAGTTTCTCTTTCTTCGACAACTTCCGAAGGTTCCATAACGATATACCAACCCATGACCTCGTGATAAAATGTTACGGCTGCTTCCAAATTGGGTACAGATAATCCAATGTGTGAAAATGCACGTGGATATGTCATTATTAGTTCACTCCTATCATTTACATGACTGTTCTCAATACGATGACTAGTATACGAAGTACTTTTTGTTTTCGCAATACGGCACTATTTTGTGCGTTAGGCACGAAAACCATACCAATTCATAAAGGGCGGACGATATGAGCAAAGTCAAAAAAGAGTACGATTGCGCCTTGGTTTTGACAATCGATTTAATCGGAGGAAAATGGAAGCTCATTATTCTATGGTATTTAATCGGTGGAGAAAAGCGTTTTGGCGAGTTAAAAAAATCAATTTCGAACATCACACAAAAAATGTTGACTGAACAGTTAAGGGAGCTTGAAGAACGAGGAATTATCTCGAGAAAAGTTTACGCAACTATTCCACCGAAAGTGGAATATTCGATGACCGATTTCGGCACCAGCCTCATTCCATTAATTAATGGTCTCTGTACGTGGACAGAAGAGTATGCGAAAGAGAATGATATAACCTTACATGATGAAAAAGAGCAAAGTTAGATAGCGAGGATTTTAAGCATTTCATCGATACGATTAAATAGATGATACAACAGAGGAGCACACTCATGCGCATAGAACATATCCTTCGATTAGATTCTGCTTATTTAGAAACCTTTTCAACACGGACTGAACTGAACCCCGAATAGTGGACACTTTAAAAAAAGTGACCCCATTCGGGGTTTTTTCTATAATCATGCCCCGTTATACTAAAAGATAACAAGTGAGACGGGAGACTTTCTAATGAGTAAAATTATTTTTAATGAACATCAAATAAGACAGTTGGAATCTAATCTGAATGTGGCATCAGTTTCTGATCGTGCGATTCAATACACATCGGAATTTAAAATTCGTGCAGTGAACGAGAACCTTACTGGGAAAGGACCCGCACAAATCTTTGAAGAAAACGGTTTTGACCTTAACCTAATAGGCATCGGAAAAGCTCAGTCTTCTTTAAAGCGCTGGAGAAAAACGTTTAAGGAACTCGGTGAAGAAGGATTTCAGTTGGAACGTCGTGGGAAAGGGAGTTCGGGACGTCCTTCAAACAAAAATATCTCTGCTGAGAAGAAGCTTGAGAAGGCAGAAACACGCATTAAGTACTTGGAGGCGGAACTGGAACTTCTAAAAAAGCTGGAGGAGCTAGAAAGGCAGGCGAAGAAACGGAGCTAGAACCTCATGAAAAGTATTCCGTCATTCATGAAGTCATTCTGAAATATCAATTGAAGAATAAAACAAGATATTTGTGCGAATTAGCTGGTGTATGTCGGAGTGGTTATTATGCGTGGCGTAATAATTTTGAGAAGCATGCCATCAGAGAAGAACGGGATTACCAAGACTACATCCTGTTAAAAAGCATCTACGATGCAAAAAATGGGAGAGCAGGTTATCGTGATTTGTACATGGCTGTGACTGACGTTTTGGAAACACCAATGAACCATAAGAAGATACTTCGTTTGATGCGCAAATTCAATTTTTCTGCCACAGTGAGACGGGCGAATCCATATAAGAATATCTCAAAGGCAACACATGCGCACCGTACGATCCCAAATCATCTAAATCGTGAATTTGATCAGGATGAACCAGGTAAAGTGCTCTTAACCGATATCACTTATATGTCTTACAAAGGCGGTCAGCGAGCTTATCTTTCCTGCGTGAAAGACGTGGCTACCCGAGAAATTCTAGCTTATGAATTATCGACTAGTTTGAGTATGCGTATTGTTTTTCGTACCTTAGATAAACTGGATGAAAAGATGGATGGAAACGTTCATCCCGAGGCAATGATCCATTCAGATCAAGGCTTCCACTACACACATCCAGATTATCAACATCGGATAAAAGCTATGGGAATTACTCAATCAATGTCCAGACGTGGAAACTGCTTGGACAACGCTCCAATGGAGTCATTTTTTGGACACTTTAAAGACGAGGTTGATTTTCATGAAGCCCAAAGTCTTTCTGAACTGAAGGAAATGATTGATGATTATATGTACTATTACAATTCCACACGTAAGCAGTGGAATTTAAAAAAGATGACTCCGGAACAATACCGAAGTCATCTGATTGCAATATAAGCTGCAAGGTCTGCTTTTATTAAACTGTCCATTAAATAGGGCTCAGTTCACAAATGATGTTGAACAGCTTTTTCTTATTGATATGATTTAATTTCTCTGCCAATACGCGCATACATTTTTAGTTCTTCAATTAATCCATTGACTTGTTCTGCCGCGTCTTTGACAAGACCATCACTGTCATAATCAAAAGT
>JBFIXW010000217.1:0-2969 GCA_041605715.1 Paenisporosarcina sp. | reverse complement strand
TCATAGATGCGTTTAATTCAATCGGTTGGTGTAAAAGAAGAGGAATCGAAAAGAATCAATCGTTTTTGGAAGAAAATCTAGCATACTTAAAAGATATTTTTAGATAAAAAGAAAACCGGTATAGTAAAATGCATCGTCATTGAAAAGAGCTTGTTCATTCAATGAACAAGCTCTAATGATTTTACATATCAAATTGTCGGACCTTATTTAGAAGAAAGTTCACTTTCAGTAACCCATTTATGATTTGTTACTTTTTCTCCGCCATCAGTAGGGGTGTAATCCACCATGTAAACCGTTGTTTTTTCTGCTGATTCTATTTCGGCTGAAGCACCATCCATACCTTCCATGTGATCTGCCTCTAAGACAACTTCAGTTCCTGGCTCAAGCGTTTCTTCGCCAGCATCTTTAAGTTCCTCATGAATCACCCATTTATGACCAGTTACTTTTTCCCCACCAGTCGTTGGAGTGTATCCAACAGTATAGGCTGTGGTATCAAAAGCACCAACGATTGTTGCTTCGGCACCTTTCATTCCTGGCATGTGGTCGGTTTCAAGTATAGCTTGGCTACCAACTTCGAATGCTGGGTTTTCAGCGTCTTTCAATCCTTCTGGGACCTCACCAGAAGAAGAATGATCCATTTCCATCTTTTCGTGATCTGTATCTTCCATGTTGTCATGATCTGTTTGTGAATCTGAACATGCTCCTAAAAGTAGGGCAATAGCGGGTGCAAGTAGTAAATGTTTTGGCATTTTTTTCATTCATGAAACACTCCTTTTATATTTTGAGTATACCCGGGTTTTTTACAGCTACACATTTTAACATTTTTATTTTAGATGAAAACCTACTATGAATATACATCAAAGTTTTGAAACCATTATTTTTTTGAAGTTAAGAAAGGTATACTTAAAGTGGATATGTAACATATACGATTCGAAACGCAGCAATGGAGGAAATGAAATGACACTAGCTTTACCAAATTGCCCAAAATGTAATTCAGAGTATACGTATGAAGATGGAAGCCATTTAGTTTGCCCGGAATGCGCACATGAGTGGACGTTAGCTGGAGACACTGAAAATAGTGAAGAAACAAAAATCGTTAAAGATGCAAACGGAAACGTTTTAACCGATGGAGATTCAGTTACAGTCATCAAAGATTTAAAAGTCAAAGGAAGTTCATCTGTTTTGAAAATCGGGACTAAAGTAAAAAACATCCGTCTAATAGATGGCGATCATGATATCGATTGCAAGATTGATGGATTTGGTCCAATGAAATTGAAATCGGAGTTTGTTAAAAAAGGTTAATAACTCCCACTTAAACAGGAAAAGCCTTGAACGTAGAGTTCAAAGCTTTCTTTTTGTTTTCAATAGTATTGTTTAAAGATTACGATGGTATTTACTCTTACACCTCTACGTTATTGTTCCCCTTTGAAAACTTCACCAATCCTACAAGTAAAAACACCATGCTAATAATCCATAAACCACCAGCTATTCCGAAAAACAAGGTAGTTTCTTCTGAAGCCATTGGGTGATTTACATTAAACTTGATTGCAGCTAGAGCAGGAATCATTGCCAAGCTTAGGAATACAAGGTGGCCAAGAACGAATCCATATGCCATTCGATATGGTTTTTTGTTTTTGGATATGAATAAAAAAATAACAATCATTATGGAAATAGCCAAGATGATAAAGATACTTGTTTCTAATAATTCCATGGTTCCTTCTTCCATTGTCATTGAGTTTCACTTCCTCATGCAAAAGTTAATTTGTTTACCAATTCTCCATGTGTTATCTGGCCGGTATTGTTGAATCCAATTGTTTATAAAGTGCTTTCGCGATTTCGTTTTCTGGTTCAAAACATTAGGACATTATTATAATCAACAATTTTCTGAAGCTCATTTAGAATGAGGGGCCATACTTTGCTTCCCATAGTCTTTACCTTGTTGCGTATAGTCAATCATGAGTCGGCAAATTTCATAGCCTCCCATTTCTTCCGCATACCCATACATGGCAAAGCCAATTAATTGATCGTCATGATAAATCGAGCGTGTTGTCCAAGTTCATTCGATACTTGCTTGCGCTAACGAAACTGTATTGGAAGCAATAAACCTTTCAAATTGTCGATTGACTTCATCCTCTGCGCTTCGTAACCGAATGACATCTCTCCAATTACCCTTAGAAATCTCAACTTAATTTAACAAATTAAGTTCCTCTCAATCTATCTTGTTATATTACTTAGCATACATTTATTGTTAATCAATAGAAACAAAAGATTAATAAGCTCCCGATTCAAGGCAATAATTACCACGATTTCTGACGAAGTTCACATGCTATACTCGTGAAAAGTATTTATTAATACTGAGAATTTTGAATATAGGCTTAGGAAAGGAGAAGAATTAATAAATTCTTTTTGCAAAGAACTACGATATGAATGTTAGAGGAGATTAATCAGCATGAAAAAACGCATCGGAATTTCTTTACTTTCTTTAGCTTTGACCTTTTCAATTTCAGCTAATGCATCAGCTGGATATCAAGTTCAAAAGGGAGACACATTAGGAAACATCGCTTGGAAATACAAAATGAATTTTCATGATTTACGTTCCTTAAACCCACAGATCGCGAATATTAATCAATTAAACATTGGGCAATCCGTAGTTGTGAGGACATCTAATAAGGCGAACGACATTATTGATTATGCCAGAGCTCTTGAAACACAAACAAAGTATGTTTATGGAGCTGATTCCTCATTAGCCCCTTACCAAGCTGATTGTAGTAGCTGGACAAAACATATTTACGCTAAATTTGGGATTCAGTTACCTAGAACAAGTGGAGAACAAGCGCATACAGGGACATCAATTAAGTTTACAGATATGCAAAAAGGAGATCTCATGTTTTTTGCAAACAACGGGAAAACCATCTCACATGTCGGAATCTATATGGGGAATGGGATGTGGATTAGCAACCTGAATTCCG
>JBFIXW010000216.1:0-3001 GCA_041605715.1 Paenisporosarcina sp. | reverse complement strand
TATGCTTGAGTTAATGTAGTTGATGAGTTTACTAAACGTCTTAACGGGTTATATAGTCGTTCGATATAAGCAATGAAAGCCACCATTGTTCCCACAGTTAAATTACCTAAAATAACTTGATAACCTGCATAGGCAATAACTAATAGCGGCGCAACATCAGTTATCGTATTAACTACGGCAAATGCTTTAGCGTTCCATTTCGTATGATCAACGGCTTTATTCAAAAATTCGCCATTCGTTTCATCAAAAATTGCTTGCTCATGCTTCTCTAGAGCAAAGCTTTTAATAACGCTCATCCCTTGAACTCGTTCATGTAAGTAACTTTGAACACTAGCTAACGCTTGAGACCGCTTGGCGGTCAAATCTCTTAAACGTCCAAAGAAATATTTTACGCTGAATGCGTAGAATGGGAATGCTAGAAGTGTGACCAAAGTTAATGGAACATCCATAGTTAGCATAATTCCTATAGCTATAAGGATAGTTGCTAGATCTAACCACAGATTCATTAAAGCGATCATCACGAAGTTTTTTGTTTGTTCTACATCATTAATTACTCTAGATATTACTTCACCTGCTCGCGTATTCGAATAATAACGCATACTTAATTTTTGCAGATGACCATACAGCTCTTTTCGAATATCATACAAGATTTTATTACTTACCAATTGTGCATAGTATTGTCGATAATATTCAATTGGCGGTCGAACCACGAAAAATACTAATGCGGTTCCCCCAAGCCAAGTAAAGAGCTGTTTAATTTTTTCATCATTTGTTAATGCCTCATTTATTATGATGTCATCAATTACGATTTTTATTAATATGGGAATAAATAAGGGAATCGCAAATTTCACTAATCCAATTAATACCGTAAATACAATTTGCCATTTATAAGGCTTTACGAATTTCATATATCTTTTTGTACTACTCACACGATCACCTTTCTTATCTTTCATTTTCCGAGAAATGAAAAACCTGTTGATAGTCAACAGGTATCATTTACTCGCTTATTCGCAATTGTTTATGGAATTGGTAACGACTTGTCCATGCTTCGATAAAGTCTGGAGCGAATGGACCTTTCCTTTGTTTAATCCATCCGATTAACTTGTCTACATTTCGTTCCAAAATCCAATCAATTTCATCTGGATAATTCATTAGTTTTTTATGATCTTCAAACTCATCTTCATCCAATATTGTATATGACATATCCGGGAACACTTTTACGTCCAGGTCATAATCAATATATTTGAGCGATTGGTTATCATAAACAAATGGAGAGCTGATATTGCAGTAATAATAAACACCATCTTCGCGCAACATACAAATAATATTAAACCAGTGCTCTGCATGAAAATAGCATATAGATGGTTCTCGCGTTAACCATGTACGACCGTCTGACTCTGTTACAAGAGTCTTTTCGTTCGCGCCAATGACAATATTTTTCGTCCCCTTTAGAACCATTGTTTCTTGCCAGACGCGGTGGATTCGGCCGTTATGCTTGTAGCTGTGTATTTGAATCGTTTCTCCTTCTGCCGGAATTGGCATTTTTAAGACCACCTTTTGTCATAGCACAATTATATACAGTTTGTTGTTATGTCCCCATTATAACAATCCAATGTATAAAACTATAGCAAAAAAAATCAGCGAAGGCTAATGCCCTCGCTGACCGGTGGTTTCTAATCCATTATTTCGTTTGGTTTGTGTTGTTTGCTGCTCCATTTTTCTTCTGAGCAGACTGTTGGTTTTGGCGTTTTACTTCATTAATATCTGTTTCAGTACCAAACTCAGTTTGACCATAAGTTCCTGGAGTACCAGAAGCATATTGTTTTTTCATTTCTGATTGTTGGTTTTGTTGTTTAACGTGATTTGTGCTTGTTGTTTGGTTGCTGTTATTTTTGTTTGCCATGAATTTTTCACCTCCGTGCTCATTAAGATGTGCACGAAGGACAATAATATTCACAGGAAATTTTTTCTTACATGACGATTGAACGTCCACCATCCACAATAATTGTTTGTCCTCGAATCATATCAGAGTCATCCGATATAAGGAACATGGCGGTCTTCACCATATCTTCTATTTCAACCATGCGACCTGCGGGAGTATTTTTTCGAGCATCGTCAAGTAATTCTTCGCGATTAGGGAAATGCTTTAATGCATCTGTGTCTAATGCTCCACCTGAAACCGTATTAACAGCAATTCCTTTTTGTGCTAACTCGACTGCAAGGTATCGTGTAATCGATTCAATTGCCGCTTTCGAAACACCTACAGTTGTATAATTTTCTAAATAGCGAATTGAACCAAGAGAACTAATCCCTACGATTTTTCCACCTTTATCCATTAACTTAGCAGCCTCTTGTGCTCCAAATAACATAGCTTTAGCATTAATATTCATCGTCCAGTCCCAATGCGATTCTTCAAGTTCCATGACCGGTCGAAGAACACCAGAAGCTGCATTACTAACGAAAACATCTAAGCGGCCAAACTCTTCACGAATCGTTTCGAACATTGCTTTTAATTTTTCGATATCTCCAACGTTAGCTCGAACGAGAAGTGCTTTTTGGCCAAGTGCTTCAATTTCCTTTACTGTTTCAAGTGCTGCTGTTTTACTTCGTGCATAGTTCACGACAATATCATATCCGTTTTTAGCGAGCTCAATCGCTAATGCTTTTCCTAAACCTCTACTACTACCTGTTACTAGTGCTACTTTATTTGTTGTCATTTCCAAATCCCCTTTCTTCAAAAACATGCCACATTTTTAACATGGGTACAGGCATCGGTACGGTGTCCACTTCTTCTATAGTTAACCATTTACAGGAGGATGGGATCCTAGAATCCACTACTCCTTGTCCGGAAGTACTATTTATATTCCATGTTAAATGAGAAAAGCTATGTTTTAAAGGTCCTAATTCATTTTCTTTTGTGAAATAAATACCGTATCTTTCCTGCATTAAAGGAATGGTTTCATCTTCTATAGTAACCTTTTCAACCATTGGAAATTGCCAT
>JBFIXW010000215.1:0-3044 GCA_041605715.1 Paenisporosarcina sp. | reverse complement strand
GACGAAACTGCCTTCTTTTCACCTGAAGGCACTCAAGCCGCAAACACTGTAGCATCTGCTAAAATTATGACGGGTTCTCCACTGAAGGATTCACAATCCACATACAACTTTAAACCAAAAGACATTTCTAAACGTGACCAAGTATCAGCTGTCATTTATCGATACCTAGAACTAGTCGCAGCACAACCAGAACCTGAGCCAGATCCAGGAACAACGCCACCTGAGCCACCACCTGTAGATCCAACGATTTATCAAGTAGCTTCTATTAAAAATGGTGTTCTAGTAAAAACAGCGACAACGTTTAAAACGTACGACGAAGCATTGGTTGCTTTCAACTCTTCATCAATGGTAGCTCTATATAAAGGCAGTGACATTATTAAGGTGAAATCTGGACTAGCCTTTGCAGCCGACAAAACATTAAATGTAGTTGACACAACGACGATTTATAACAGTCCATCTTTAATCAATCAATTAACGTACACAACAGAAGGTCGCGAACTAAAATACAATGGCAGTGGGCCAGATTATGTTATTGTTCAAGTTGGTGGCTCTATCGGGTACGCGAAGCATAGTGATGTAGATTTGACACCTTCAGATCTAATCACTGGTCGAGACCGTTACGTAAAAAATGGTTCGGGCATGCTGAATCATTATGTGTATAATCATGTGACCAAAAAATCTGATTTTTACACAGTCGGACCTGCACCTACAGAACTAACGGCATTTGTGGATTATTACAGCTATGATGGCGTTCAGTTTTACAACAACACAAATTTAACGGGCTTACAAACTACTTACTATCCATATTTCCAATTCCAATCCGTTCGCCAACCAACGAACTATACAGCTGAAGAACTAGATTCCTATATTAAGCAGATTTTAGCTGAGAAACAAGCAACTGGTATAACGAGATATAAAGACGCAACAGTCGTTTCGAAACTAGTAGGTCTAGGTTCTTATTTAAAAGAGATGGAAGGTCTGCACCGCGTAAACGCCATGTTCATTTTGGCAGCAGCCATACATGAAAGTGACCACGGAATTAGTAGTAATTCTATAACGAAGAATAATATTTTCGGCATTAAAGTGTTTGATAGTAGTCCTGAACAAGGAACGAAATATCTAAAAGTTGAGGATAGTGTGAATGCATTTGTGACGAAATACATCAATGGAAATTACGGTCCTCAAACAGGTGCATATGCCAAAGGGATGATTCCAGGAAATAAAACAGTCGGATTCAACGTTCATTACGCATCTGATCCTCATTGGGGAAGTAAGATCGCTGGTCATATGTACCGAATTGATACATTCTTAGGTAGCAAAGATTACAAACAAGCTAGTCTTGCTGTAACAAACCAAACAGGTGTGGTGAATGCTCGTTATTCACCAGAAGTATCTCCAACCACTCTTGCTTTCACATACAAAGCAAAAGACATTGGCGCTACTAAAATATTTGGCTATCCTCTAGTTATTTTAGAAGAAACAAAAGGATCTGATAACTTCATATGGTATAAAGTATTATCCGATCAAGTAACGCCAGTGGATCCCGTTTGGATACGTTCAGACATTGTCAACAAAATAAATTACTAATAAAACGAAAGCTTCTAGATTACTAGAGGCTTTCGTTTTTTTAAAAAAGAAAAATATAACCTTTATATCGTAAAATATTATTTTATTAATTAAAAGTGAGGAAGAAACAAGAATTTTCAGACAGAATTTCCGAAAGACTATTTGAATAATCACCAACCATAACAAGATGATGAAACTTTTCTTCTTGAAATAAGAAATTGTAGAGGAATTTAAACAAAAGCCTTTTGAATGAGAAAGTCATTATCGGGTCTCCCTTATAAAACTTTTCTTCAACTGCCGCTAATAACTATATGGGCGAATTAAAATTAATTATTATTTTTTATTTGTAAATTGTCAATTCAAGTCGAACGCGACAAGAAACTCAGAATACCAATTGTAATTTAGTATTTTCCTAGGAACCTGATTGAATTCCAAGAGAAAGTGCATGATCTCCTTCTGAGTGATGCGTCTGAAATCGATTCCTTTTGGATAGATGCGTCGAATGCATCCGTTACAGTTCTCATTGGTTCCACGCTGGCCAGGAACACCGGGATCCGATTTAGAGGTGTGTACACATCTATGATGTACTCGAGCAACGAAAGTGTTATTGATGATATATTGAAAAGTCAACAAGTTGCCGAAATTGAGTCATCGGTAGCTTGTTTTATTTATCGTAAATGTTGATTCTATTCTTCCTCACTACATGCCATGTGTTCTACATGAGAGGAAATGCAAAAATTAGTTTAAATCTCGTTGTTTTGTTGCCTCCTGTTTTATTGGAAGAAGCTTTGATTTACATGTACTGAATTCATACGGTAGGATTAAGGGAAAGAGGGGGCGGTTGAGGTGCAGAGTCATAAAGATTTTATGGACCAATTTGAAAAGAAATTTTGGGGAAAGATTGATGCGGAGCTTACGTTTGCGACCTGTTTGGCCAGGTTCTCGAAGTTTGAGTTGGATAATGTTCGTCGGACTTATAGGTTTTCTGGAATTAGTCAATTGTCGAAGAAGCAGTTAATAGATTTTCTTGATGAAAAACGTGAAGAGTTGCTATGGCAAACAGTTTTGTTGATGAGTGAGAAGCAGTTTCAGGTATTGGCGGAAATGGGAAGGAAGGGTTTTGTACCTTTTTCGAAGATTGGAATCTATCCATCCAGTTGGTGGCGAGAGCGGGCGATTATTGGCACGGGATCGATTGACGGAGAAAAGATGCTGGTGTTGCCAGTGGAACTTCGCAAGATAGTACTCGATTTAAAATCGGATTTGTTCGTAAAACGGCAAGTAAAGAAGAATGACGAAGTACTTAAAGGCGTCAATGGATTATTGAATACGTATGGTGTGATGGACTACGGAACTTTATTAAAGATGATGGGTGACTACGGCATTATCAATAAAGAGAAGGATTTGCGATATGTCGTTGAGTTGATTGAGAGTCATAAGGAGTATTTGGTGGATTTTGAGGAGTCGGGTTATTTCAT
>JBFIXW010000214.1:0-3061 GCA_041605715.1 Paenisporosarcina sp. | reverse complement strand
CTATAAATTATTCTTTTGACATAAGTAAGAAATGTAAACTAAATAGTACTTCATTGGCATACACTAATAATTGGCATAAGTATTTTTATCATTTGCGTAAAGGAGTTTAAAAATATGAGCATCGCTGTTATATATGGAAGTACCCGTGAAAATGGAAATACTGAAGAGTTAACAGAAATTGTGATTCAAGATTTAGAGGTTGAAAAAATTGTACTGCGCAAGTACGAAATAAAACCGATTCAAGATCAACGTCATGAAGAAGGAGGATTTTCGCCAACTGAGGATGACTACGACGAGTTAATAGAACGAATGATGAAACATGATACACTTATTTTCGCGACACCATTGTATTGGTACAGCATGAGTGGGACAATGAAAAACTTCATCGATCGCTGGTCTCAAACAATGCGCGATGCTAAATTTCCTCAATTCAAGGAACAATTAGGGACAAAAAAAGCATATGTAATAGCAGTTGGTGGAGATAACCCTCGTTTGAAAGGGTTACCCTTAATTCAACAATTTAATTACATTTTTGAGTTTATGGGCATGTCATTTGAAGGTTATGTTCTAGGGAAAGCTAGTAAACCAGGTGAAATATTAATTGATCAAGTAGCATTTGCTACAGCAACTGATTTAAATTTCAAACTCAAAAATGAATAAACAACACCAAGTACCCTGGATTAAACCCGGTCGGTACTTGGTGTTTTAGTTACTATCTTTCGCAATAGTATTTTACTAAATTGAAGGGTTGAGTTTGCAAGTAGCTTTTCTAATTTGGGGAATTCGTTTGATGAATTAGAATTTTCTAAGTATTATATGTCATAAGTCCTTAGTTTAGTGAATTTTCTATTATTAATCAGTATTAAACGAAAACTTGTTGTATGATAGAAGTAAAATAAGTGGTAATACTTTTACACGAAGAGTTGAACGGGAGGGAAAGAATATGAACGAAGCGGTTGTCTTACATCGAGAAGCAATGGACATGTTAAAGCAAACAAGCAGAACGTTTTTTATTCCAATCAATTTCTTAGAACCTACTCTGCGTAAAACAGTGGCGTCAGCCTATTTGTGTATGCGTGCAATTGATGAAATTGAAGATCATCCTAGTATGTTAGCAGAGACAAAACGACACTTACTTACATCGATTAGTACAAGCTTAAAAACTACATTTGATCCAGAAGTTTATCGTGCATTAATTCAACCTTATCGTCATATTCTGCCTGATGTTACTCAAAGGCTTGCAGATTGGATTTTACTCTGTCCACCAGAAGTTGTAGGTAAGGTGAAAGAATCGACTGGCATTATGGCCGAAGGTATGGCTAAGTGGGTGGACCAAGAGTGGAAAATTCGTACAAAAGAAGATTTAGATGATTATACGTATTATGTAGCGGGTTTAGTGGGGTGCATGCTTTCGGATTTATGGAAATGGCATGATAATACAGAGACTGATCGAGAAAAAGCAATTGCATTTGGACGAGGCTTACAAGCGGTGAATATTCTTCGCAATCAAGATGAAGATTTCGAGCGAGGTGTTCGCTTCTTGCCAGATGGCTGGGACCGAGATGATCTGTTCAGTTACGCGAAGCACAATTTATCGATGGGTAGCGATTATGTAAAAGATATTAATAACCGTGGAATTACAATGTTTTGTAAAGTCCCACTCGCACTTGCGAATAGTACGTTAAAAGCGATGAAAATCGGTCGTGAAAAAATTTCGAGAAATGAAGTTGAATCGATTGTTGCTGAATTAGAAAGCCAACACTAAAAGAATGCGCCAGAGATTTAATTTAGGGGTTTTTAAAAACCCGTTAAATGGATCTCTGGTATTTTTTGTTGAAGATTAACGAAGTTATCGATTTACCGAGTTGTCTCAGACGCTGAACGACGAAATTTGTGAAATTAATTGATTCGATTGATTTTTCATCCTGAAAATGAATGATTTAATACATAAGCAATTTTCTTTTAAGAAATTTTTTCATCGGTTATACTAAGGGGGTTTTAAGGAGTTTGTGTAACACTTTCACAGCTATATAGTTGTGAAAATATCTTGAAGAGGAGGCGATACATTTGGCTATATCATTAAAAGGGAAAAACGCGATTATTACGGGAGCAGGACGAGGGATTGGCTATGCCGTTGCTATTGCTTTAGCTCAAGAAGGCGTAAATGTGGGACTTGTCGCTCGCTCAAAAGAACAATTGGAAAAAGTCGTTAAAGAAGTAGAGGCGCAAGGTGTGAAGGCTGCTTTTGCAGTTGCAGATGTTTCCATAAATGAGGAAGTTACAAAGGCAATTGAATTCTTAACAATTGAAATGGGTGCAATCGATGTACTTATTAATAATGCCGGAATTGCAAAATTCGGTAATTTTATGGATTTAGAGATTGATGAGTGGGAAAAAATCATTCAAGTAAACTTAATGGGAGTTTATTATGTAACTCGTGCTGTGTTGCCGGGGATGATTGAACAAAAATCTGGAGACATTATTAATATTTCTTCTTCAGCTGGACAAAAAGGTGCACCGATTACGAGTGCATACAGTGCTTCAAAATTTGGTGTCCTTGGTATTACAGAATCATTAGCAATGGAAGTGCGTAAGCATAATATTCGAGTAACTGCGTTGACGCCTAGTACTGTCGCAACCGATTTAGCCATTGATAATAATTTAACTGATGGAAATCCTGATAAAGTGATGCAACCGGAAGACATTGCGGAATTTATTGTGTCACAATTGAAATTAAACAAACGTATTTTCATCAAAGAAGCGGGACTATGGTCAACAAACCCCTAAGGTTTAGATAAGTGGACACGAATAAAGCCGTATCCTTTTAGGTGAATTCCTAAAGGATACGGCTTACCATTTAAGTGATTGTGCTAAACAGATCTGTTTAAAGTAGAATCCGTGAAACCCGAGATTCTTTTTTATTAGTATGTTAAGCTAGCTGCCACTATAATTCCGACAACTATTGCAGCAGAGAAAAGACTAAAACCAATGGCTTTGTTTCCTCTTTCAACTTCATCTGCTAAGTGCATTTTTGGTGTTAATATAAATTCGATGATCCAGT
>JBFIXW010000213.1:0-3063 GCA_041605715.1 Paenisporosarcina sp. | reverse complement strand
CCCATGTGGTCATGTACGAGCTCACTCTTAGTGGGATACGATCGTCGGTGCAACTTGAGTCGACGGTAAGAGATTCTCAAGTTAGCGTACAAGACGCCCGCTTGTCGGCATAATGTTACGCGAAACCTAATTGGCAAGATACACGCGTAGACGCTTAAGTGTTGGAGTTTCTGGACGCGGGTTCGATTCCCGCCGTCTCCATTTACATTGAATGTAGATGGAACATCTATTCAATCAAACACGTCATTCGAATCCTTTCGAATGGCGTGTTTTTTGTTGGACAAAATTCGTGTTCTGTATTGTAGGGGTAGTTGAATATACTCAATTAGGTCATGTTTGTCTAACGTCCAAGCTGCGTTTAAGTGTCGGAATGATTGACAAGCCATTTCTACCTATCAGTCTAATGATTGATGAAGGAGACAGAATATGAAAATATATTCAATACGTACATTAGAAGAATTGAAAACGTATCGAAAATCATGGAATGACATTTTGGAATCGAATCAAAATGATAATCCATTTATCGAATTTAATTGGATTGAAAATTGGTGGAAGTACCTTGGTGAAGCCGGTTCGGTTGAAGTTCTCGTTTTATATAACGAAGATCGGATTATGGGGTTTTTTCCTTTGCAATTTTCTAAGGTTTTCTCAACAACGATTATTGAATTCGTTGGTCGAGCAGATGCTAGTTATATGGATTTCATTGTGTATGAAGACGATAAAGAAACAGCCATTTACTTTGTATTGGATGAATTGATGAAGTCATTTCCAAATACAATGTTTCATTTGCATGGTGTTCTTTCAAGCAGTTCCACTTCCACGATATTAAAAAATTATGTAGCGATTCGAAAATATGAAACATCCATCTTTTCGGCCATTGCACCGTTCATAAATGTTAAGGCAATCAACTTAGATGACTATATGAATAAGCGGAAAAAATTGAACGGATTGAACAGAAAAGAACGTAGACTTCGCTATTTAGGAGAAGTAAAAACTTCTCAAGTGAAGTTAGAAGAGATGGAAGATGTATTTGCTATTCACGATAAGCATTGGAAAAACAGAACGGATACTAGACATTTTTCTGAAGAGGCGTATAAAAATTTTTACAATGCTCTTTTAAGCAATCGGGAAGGATCTTTGCAAACTCAGTTAGAAGGACTATATTTAGACAATCAACTCATCGCTTTTTCTTATAGTTTTCTTTGCCGAGGTAGATATATGGGGATAGTGAATGGTCATGATTTGGACTATGAGATTTATGGACCAGGGACTATTTTGAATAAAGATTTAATAGCAGCGAGTCAGAAAAAGGGACTTCGCGTATTTGACTTAGGAGTAGGCTACGAACCTTATAAATTTGAATGGAATACAGGTGTGGACTATGTGAATGAGTTTATCATTGCATCAAAAGAATGGCAGTCCCAAATGATTTTTCATTTATATAAAACAAAGGGTCAAGTGAAAGAAGTATTAAAAAAAAACTATAAAATCGTTCAATTCAAACGAAAATATGTGGATAAAACGATTCAATTTGTAAAAAATGCAACCAAGAAAGAGTGGATTCAAACTTTTCGCAAATTGAGCAACAAGATTTATTCACATCAGTCAATCGATATCTATCAACAGGATCAAGGAACTCAAGAATTAGTCAGTTATGATTTGCTTGATTACAGCGATACCAAAAGACGAATGTACAATTTATCAAACATGCACAAGCGGTATTACAGTGGTTTTTTACCCTATAGTGATTCGAGGTTTTCACTATTTTGGGTTCAACCAGAAGTGATCCGTGTTGATGAATTAGATTACTATGAACCACTCCCTAAACAGAGTGCCTTTGTTTTAGATTGGCACATTCACAAACTTCCAAGTATCTGCACGTTTATAAGAGCAAAACAAGATGTACAGAAGATTTACCTACATACAACTAAGACAGATCCACATGTAACTGAACATCTTCAGCAGTTAGGTTTTAAGCATGTAAATCGTGTTCGGAAAACGTGTGTGTTAACTTTAACGAAAACTCAAGTGATACCGGCTGTGAGTTCAAAGAAATGAAATTGTCCTTGTGAAAAAATTAACCGCCTACTACGATACATGTAGTAGGTTTTTTCATTTAAATTTGAACTTTTTTAAAGTTGGCGTGTCTAATAGATAACTGAGTTAGAAAAGAGGTGTCATTTTGGGGGAATTAGAAGTCGTCAAAAAAGCGATAGCAGGGGACGATGAATCATTTTTACTTGTTATGCAGCAATATAAGGAATCTTTATATAGAACAGCGCTTGCATTTTTGAAAAATGAACAAGATGCTTTAGAAGCGATGCAAGAAATTACATATAGAGCCTACAAAAAGATACATACACTCAAAGAACCCGCATACATGAAAACTTGGCTAACCCGAATTATGATGAACTACTGCCAAGACCAATTAAAGAAAAGAAATCGATTTACGAATAACGAACTTCTTGAACAAGAAGTAGTAACTAACCAAATTGAGCAACTTGAGTTAACTGAAGCATTAAAAACATTAAATGCGAAAGACCAACAACTTGTATACCTGAAATATTTCCAAGATGTAAAGATTAAAGACATCCCATCCTTGAAAATATTCCCGAAGGAACAGTTAAATCTAGACTCCATAAAATCATGAAAGAGCTAAGGCAACACTTCACAGAGGAAGGAGGAATGAAGCATGTTTGAAAATGAAGAAGAAAAGTTAAATGACATCCGTAAACAAATCGAACAGCAAGATATCCCAATGAATAAGTTGGATGGTGCCATCCTTCAAGGAATGGAAAGAGCAAAAAGAGAGCAGAGATTGAAGCAAAAGAAACGTAAAAAAGGAATTTGGACATTGGCTATTTCTGCAGTGTTATTGATCATACTTGTAACTTCAATACGTGTTTCACCCGCCTTTGCCAATGCGGTATCCTCGATACCTGGATTGGAGAAAATCGTTGCAATGATTCAGTACGATAAAGGATTAACCGCGGCTATTGAGAATAACTACCAAGAGATTGATGTATCACAAATGAAGGATGATGTAGAACTTACCATTGATGG
>JBFIXW010000212.1:0-3077 GCA_041605715.1 Paenisporosarcina sp. | reverse complement strand
TTTTGAAATGCTTTCATAATCCCACCCCTTTTCGATATTGATATTCTTTTGAATTTACTATTTTATATCGACCTATCATCGACTTTTTTCAACAAATTCCGACAAAATAATTCGATGTAACTAAGCAAAATTGAGAAAAAATTTTTTTTACATAATTCCTAGGACAAATAATACATAAAAAGGTGATTGTATAATAAGCATTTTTAAATTTCTACGAGTAGCTTTTTCTATATTTAAATTTAAAAAATTGTCTCATTTAAACGTTAAATATCGTAACTTGTATCCAAAATAGTTCCAGCTTCATTTTTCTTATCTATTTCCAGCCAACTTATGCTTTTTGAACAAACAAAAAACCCTTTAAGTCATATTGACCTAAAGGGTTCTGAACCGATTTATCTCTCCTCAGAAGAGAATGGAAGTAATGCCATGATACGTGATAATTTAATTGCTGAAGTTAACTTGCGTTGGTATTTCGCGCTTGTTCCAGTAACTCGACGTGGAAGAATTTTTCCGCGTTCTGATACGAACTTCTTAAGCAAATCAACATCTTTATAGTCGATATGCGTAATATTGTTAGACGTGAAATAACAAACCTTTTTGCGTCTTTTGCCTCCGCGACGTGGTGCCATATCGTTTCGCCTCCTTAGTATTTGGTTTTATTTGGGTGTGTATAAAAGATATTTTCTAGCTATCTTAGAATGGTAAATCGTCGTCTGAAACTTCGATTGGGCCGCTTCCATTAGAGAATGGATCTTCATCTACACGTGTATAGTTTTGCTGATTTGGCGATTGATTCTGCTGATTTGAAGAATATTGATTGTTTTGGTTTGAACCGCCACCGTAAGGTTGTCCTTGTTGTGGACGATCTCCGCCAGAGCTATTGCGTGGTTCAAGGAATTGAACACTATCAGCTACAACTTCAGTCGTGTAAACACGTTTTCCGTCTTGGCCTTCATAGCTCCCCGTTTGAATACGCCCTTCAACACCTGCTAAGCTTCCTTTTTTCAAGAAGTTTGCTGTGTTTTCAGCTGGTTTTCTCCAAACAGTACAGTTAATAAAATCCGCTTCTTTCTCACCTTGTTGGTTAGAGAATGAACGATTTACAGCTAGTGTAAATCGTGCAACCGCTACACCACTTGGTGTATAACGAAGCTCCGGATCTTTTGTCAGTCTTCCGACTAAAACGACTCGGTTAATCATCAGAATCTAACCTCCCTCATCTGCAAGTAGTATCGAAAATTTTCGACTTTAAATTATTTTTTAGCTTTAACTTTTTTATCTTCAATGCGTACAGCTACGTAACGAATAATATCTTCGTTGATGTTAGCTAAACGGATGAACTCATCAACTGCTTTAGAATCAGCGTTCATTTTCACGATTTGGTAGTAACCTTCGCGAAGATCGTTGATTTCGTAAGCCAAGCGGCGTTTGCCCCACTCTTTTGACTCGATGATTTCAGCACCATTTGAAGTAACGATTTCGTTAAAACGCTCTACTAAAGCTTTTTTCGCGTCGTCTTCAATTGTTGGTCGAATGATGTACATTAATTCGTACTTTCTCATCTCTTGACACCTCCTTATGGACTTTGGCCCGGCTGATTAACAGCAGGACAAGGAGCAAGTAACGTTCATTACTCACATCAATTGATTGTAGCACAAATGGCATAGCAGTGCAAGATGCTATTTCACAAGGTCATCTTGTATACTTAATTCAGGGGGAAATATGATGAACACATACAATAAACCTACACAAATTATCGAACTGAATTTACAGCGAATTGCTTGGCAAAGTTTTTTGGGGACGGCACTACTAAGTATCTTATTCATACTGTTAAATGCATTCCTACATAACGATTTTCATTTCAACTTATCATTAACTAACTTAATCTTCTTTATGAGTGGTTATATTCTATTAATTGTTCTACATGAACTATCTCATTTGATTGGTTTTGTTCTATTTGGAAAGGTTCCATGGTCTTCTCTTAACTATGGAGTTAACCTAAAGTTAGGGATCGCCTATGCAACGACTCATGAACCTTTGCGAAATAAAGCGATGAAACGTGTACTTCTCCTACCCTTTTGGACGACAGGTGTAGTACCAACTGTCATAGGTTTTTGGGTGAATCATTCGGTACTTGTATTATTAGGTGCTTTTTTAATTGCTGGTGCAGTTGGTGATTTTGCTATGTACAAAGAACTCCGAAAGGTTTCTAATAATGCTTTTATAAAGGATGATCCTGAACTTCCGAAACTTTATGTCTATGAAGAAAAGTAAAGCTACTCTTTCTTTTTGAAGAGTAGCTTTACTTTATTTGAAGGATTGTTTTTCGATATTTTATCCAGTCTCCTGAATGTATAATTTTTTTCTTCATGCTCTCATCGCATATCGTATAAACTACTGTTTTTATTTCTTCTAAACCCATCTTCGCAATGACAGTTACCTTGTTGTATAAATCCGTTTTTGAATTTTCGCTGTATCCTTCTAGCTCATCTAATGCTGACCATAGATGATCTGGAATCTCATATATCTCTCCAACAACACTAGAAGACTCGCTTAATTCAACGGCTGGATAGCCACATCCAGTGTCATACATGACGGCATGAATGGAAGCCTTCTCACTATAACGCGTTGCCCCTTTTAGCACATGATGGTTGCTCTCACCCAGGCAAAGCGTTCCATATACAAATAACTTCATTTCCCAAACCCCTTTTAAACGTATTAGTATTATCCGATTGTCCATAAGTTTTTAATATAGATAATTAGAGAGAAACAATTGAAATTTTTCAAATTATTTTTGATTTTTCACACCGAATTTAAAGTTTGGAAAGAGAGACTTTTTCTATCTTGGTTTTTAGTTGGCGATGGATGGCAGTGAAAGACGGCGGAAAACATCTGCTCCTGTATCGCTGCGCTAGCTTCGTCACAAAGATTAGCACCAATTCTTTTGGTCCCAATCTTTCCAGCGGGAATAGCAGCTGTTTTGTGCACCGAAAGCGATGCGGCAGGTGTATGAGCTGAAGGCACCCGAAGAACGTAGTGATGAGGAGACTGAAGCCATGCCTGCGGAACGCGTCCTT
>JBFIXW010000211.1:0-3146 GCA_041605715.1 Paenisporosarcina sp. | reverse complement strand
TTTTGATGTTTTTTGTTTTGTCCCAGCATCTTCCTGTGGAAAAATGAAAGATGCAAGACTCCACATGCAACGAATTGTACACAATTCGTTTGCGACGAGTAACCACAGGAGCATCGGTTTTTATGGGCCGAGGAGGCTTGCCTATCATCCGCGGAAAGCAAAGAAATAGCCGACCACATATAGTTAAAATCTAATGTAATTGAAATGAAAACAGAATTACCTACCGTTGCACAGCGTGGAACAAATAACCGATTGACATTTGAAGTTGGTCGTCATTTTTCTTGCTTGATTTAAAAGTAATTACTTTTTGTCTTAGGCTTTGGAAGAACTCAGGATTCATATCTGATGATGCATTTTTTGTTTCTTTTTCATTGAATTGTTCAATGGCTTTCGCGGTATCTTCATCAAAATAGCCATCTTCTCGAGAAATTGAATGGCCAAGAGCTTTTAATGCTTTCTGAGCGTATGCAACATCTGCGTGGTAATCACCTACCCGATAAGTTGCTGTAGAAATTTGTGGATTAAGATGAAATAACTCATTTGATTCAACCAGAAAATCTACTTTAATGCCACTTCCATGAATCCACTCTTGACTTGGTGTTAGCCATTTATGTGAAGACAATTTAATTTCTCCACCATTTGAAAGATCCCACGTTTCTTGCACCGTTCCTTTTC
This sequence comes from Paenisporosarcina sp., assembly GCA_041605715.1. Taxonomy (GTDB): domain Bacteria; phylum Bacillota; class Bacilli; order Bacillales_A; family Planococcaceae; genus Paenisporosarcina. The sequence goes on along the minus strand of JBFIXW010000211.1, from coordinate 2,471 downwards.
CGAAGCTCTTTGTACCGGCAATTAATGCACGTTTGTTTGATTTCAAAGCGCCACTTAATACTTCACTAGCTGAAGCACTGCCTTCATCTTGCAATAAAACAAGCGGCATCTTCCGCATTTTTTTGATATAAGCATCTTCATTTTGACCAACAACCGATAGCGGCTCAAGTACACCTTCTGCATCTTGCATATAGGCATAAGTGGCACCTTTGTCTAACATGGTGGATGCGATGGCTTCAACACTATGTAAATAGCCTCCTGGGTTACCTCTTACATCGACTAATAGACCATCCACTTTACGTTTAACGAGGGATCGTGTGTGTTTCTCCCATTCTTCATCCGTCTTCTCTCCAAACATAGTGATTGTAACGACACCTATTTTCAAATCGTCTTTTTCAATTAATTCACTCGTAACGGTGTGAACTTGAAGTGAGTCGCGTTTCATGCTGACTTCGACGTGTCGGTTTTCATCCCCGCGGAAGACTGTTAATGATACTTTCGTACCTCTTTCACCTTTAATTGCTTTTAGAAGTTCAGACAAACTTTTGCCTTCCATCCGTTCCCCGTTTACCCGAACAATTTCGTCATACGGTTTGACCCCCGCTTTTGCTGCAGGTGATTCCTTCACGGGTGTTACAACGATAAATCGTCCATTGCTCTCCATCACTTCAAGGCCGATTCCAACACGTTCATCTGCTAAAGATTCCTTGTGTGCTTTGGCTTCTTCTTTTGTCATGTACCGGCTATATGGGTCTTTGACTGTCTCTGCCATCCCTCGTAATGCACCTTCGACCAACAATTCGCTCTTAACTGGATGGATAGAACTTTCTAATATCCGTGCATAAGCTTCATTGATGGCAGGAATATCACTAATGGATGATTTCTCCTCTGAATTTTTCTGAAACGGAGACCAAAACACGATGAAACTAATGATCATGATAATTAAAAGGACAAACAAAAAAATCCGGCTTCTTCTCACATCTATCGCCTCCCTACATCTTCATACCATTGTATGAACGAGCCTAGGGAGTTACGACTGAGAAGAACCAGATTTATAGGAAAACAACAGCTTATTTGATATTTGAAACAAAATCTTGCATCATATTTTCATCCATTGGACCAACAATTTTGTGTTGAATCAGTCCATTTGTATCAATAATATAGGAAGTCGGAATGGTAACGGCTTGGAATTTTTGTCCAACCTCTCCTTCAACGTCCATTGGGATTGGAAAAGTTAAACCATAATCTTTCACAAATGCTTCAACACTTGCTTCTCGATCTCCACTTGTTAAATTCACAGCAACAATCTCAACATTTTCTGTTTCTGCATACTCTTCATAGAAATTTTGCATATGTGGCATCTCTGCTTTACAAGGAGGACACCAAGTAGCCCAAAAATTTAGAATGACTTTCTTGCCTTGTAACTCAGACAAACGAATCGGTTCACCAGATAAAGTAGTTAGTTCAAAATCCGGGGCTTGATCTCCTTTGTTAAGTCCTTCATTGGCCACTCCTATCAGATCGACTCCACGTTGCTCATTATCAAATGAATCGTCTTGATCGACATTTTGTTTCACCATACTCGTTACTGCAATGGCAATCAAAACCGCTACCAAAATTAAACCAAATACTTTCTTCGTCATAATTTCTCCCCCATTTGTTCCTGTTGTTTATGTGTGACTACATAGATAGCCACGCTACAAAGAACGAATAAGCCCGTCACAAATAAAGGTGTTTGAACGAATCCTCGTGGTTGCATAATCGAAACAAACAAATGTCCGGCTAAAAACAAAATCGTTAACTGGATTCTCCACACATTGGATAGCTTTGCTTTTTGCCAAGTTAACATCGTTAACCCAACAAACACAAGTACCGTCAAAATCTTTTGCCACATCTCTGCTTCGTTTAATAAAACCATAAACAATTGATAAAAGGATTGTACCATGACCATTGCAATCAGCATGGCCACAAGCTCACGTTCCGGCCAGCCCTTACGGCGAAGTTGCCAAAACAAGCGACCCAATGCAGCAATTACACCTAAATATATGCCAGTTTCGCCACCATTGAAATAGAGAATAGTTAATGGAGAATCCAAAATCATATCAAAATCAGTTACAACGACACTTAACTTCCAAACTAACAAAAACAAAATTACGGCATCAGAGTACCAGTCTTCCGTCTCTTTTCCAAAGACACGCCAAACCACAAAACCCGTCAGTATTAACGCCAATAGAACAGCAACCCATGAAGAAGGAACAGTTAACGATTTTATAATAAACCACTCAGTGACTGGCACCGCCACACAACTCCTTTAAAATAAATTAATATGTATACCCTATATCGTATATGAAAATGGAGATTCTTTGTAGAAATTTGCTTGGAAACTCTTTTTGTGATTCAGCTGAAACATCAATATGGCGCATATCGTGATTATTCTGGCGTTCGGAATTCGGATCGTTTCAAGCTAATAA
>JBFIXW010000210.1:0-3162 GCA_041605715.1 Paenisporosarcina sp. | reverse complement strand
CAAGAAAAGGTCTTCCTTTTTCTATTTATTCATTTACACATAATATTTTACGCTCTCTTTATGTTGCTTTTAAAAAGTTTGAAGAGGAGGTACGTCACTCAACGCGACGTTTAATGAAAACAGATACGTGCTCAATTTCTACTTACCAAATATCAATAAAACGAGGGATGGGATTAATTGAAACAAAATATTTATGACAATGACATTTTCTTTAAAGAATATACCTCTTTGCGGGAGAGTGGATTATCCTACAATGATTTTGTTGAACAACCTGCATTAAAATCTGCAATTTCAAGTCTAAAAGGAAAGAAGATATTAGACTTAGGTTGCGGATCCGGTCAATTTGCAAAGTATTGTATAGACAATGGAGCAGCTAGTGTTTTAGGGATAGATATCTCAAGGAATATGATTGAAAAGGCTAACAAAGAAAACAAACATGAAAAAATCGATTATCTTTGTGTTGCAATAGAAGATTTAGAATTACATAATCAAAAATTCGACTTAATCATTAGCTCTCTTGCCGTTCATTATATTGCTGACTACTCAGCCTTAATTAAAAAAGTAACTAGTTTGTTAAATAAAGATGGTGAATTCATTTATTCAACTGAACATCCAATTGTTACAGCACGCCACGAGATGAACAATTGGATTAAGGATAAAGAGGGAAATCGATTGTATTGGGCGTTGGATAATTATCAAGTAGAAGGGGAAAGAGAACAACATTGGTATATAGATGGTGTTATTAAGTACCATAGAACAATTTCAACATTAATTAATACGCTGATTAAAAATGGTCTTGTATTAGAGGAGATCATTGAACCGCAAACAATTCCAGCAGGCTTAGAAAAAATGCCGAAATTAATTAATGAAAAAAGAAGACCTTCCTTTATAGTTATCAAGGTAAAAAAATGATTTTCTTTTTCAAAACGAGTAAAGCTCTTTTTCATATTCAACAATAGGTCAATTTAGTTTAATTAGGTTTTGGGGAAATTACAGAATTACAAATCTAAGCTATAAGACTGACTAGCAACCAGTAGTGATAAAATTGATTGTTGAATTAAGTGCCAAAACGATGGAACATAGTAAGTTTAAAACAGACAAAAGAGCCTAATTCAATTGCGAATTAAGGCTCTTTTGAACGTGTATTAAGCTACCATTGCACGGCAAGCTTCTGCACATTTGCGACATGCCTCAGCACAACGTTGGCAATGGTCGTGGTCATGTTTGCCACATTCCTCTGCGCAACGATCACAAATTTTCGCACATAACTCACAAATTTCTTTAACAAATGGACTGTTACGCGTCATGGCTTGCATGGCATAACTACATGCATCCGCACATTCTCGATCAAGACGGATACATGGAACCATCATTTTGACATCTTCTTCTTTGAGACAGGAGTCAAAGCAAACATTACACGCCTCTAAACATTCCTGACAGGCCTTCAAACAATCTTCATAGGACATATTCAAATTTCTTCTCCTCGCTTTCTTCAAGTGATTAGTAGTATCCTTCCCTTGAAAAAGCGCTTTAAACTTGATTTAGCCAAAAAGTTTCCTTATTTTACCGAACCTTTGTTCAATAATTGTTTCCAAGTTGCTCCACCATCGGTCGACTGGTAGACATCACTTTGTAGCGTGGCAAAGGTTAATTCCTCTGGATTTTTTGGATGCTGTGCTATAAAGCTGATGGAATTCTCAGTTGTTAAATCAGGAATAGCGAGCGTTTCACCTTCGCCTGAAGCTAAATCTGTCTTATGCAGCACCATCTTGTCATCTTTTAATTCAGCGATGTATGCAGCATCCGTTCCTTGCATCACATAAGTGGTGTAAACGCCTTCGACTGCAAGTTCAAACGATTTACCTCCATCGTTAGATGCATAAACACCGCGTTCTGTACCAATCGCTACCGTATCCGCTTCCGTTGGATGAGCGGAAATATTCGACATTTGCTGTGCGTCAAAGCCTTCCATTTCCATCGTTTCCCAAGACTCGCCTAAATCATCCGTGTAAAAGAATCCATTTTCTATTCCATCAACTGGCATTTGATTGAATACATAAATTCGTCCCGTTTCATAACCAGCACCTAAATAGTGAAAATCGATTTCACCTTCAAAAGCATATTGTTCAAACGATTCTCCTAAATTCGTGCTTTTTAATAAACCCAAAGGATTCTCATAGTCTGAACCAGGTTCAGGATGTCCACTGGAGACAAACCCATCAGTTACTGCTTGGAATCCCATATAATCATGTTTTTCAGTCTTCGTTACTTTCCATAAACCAGCTTCATACAGCACCGGACCGTGATGAGAGGCAACCATAAATGCATCTCCTGAAGCGGGGTAGCCAAGTCCATGGATATGATCTACTTTCAAATTAGGTGTATCTTCGTAAAATCCTTTACTCGGAAGAGTTGGTTCTGCTTGAGTTTCCACATTTTTTGTATCGTTTTTAGCGTCCGAAGAGGGGTCATCATTCGAACAGGCAGAAAGTGTAGCTGCCGCCACCCCTAAAATAAGCATCCATTTTTTCATTTTCATTCACTCGCTTTCCTCAATAAAGTGCCAATACTGCCCTCATTATACCCAAAATTCTGCTAAAAAGGCTTTTCATCTGCCTCTCGTAGGTGAATGAGGTAAACTATTGTTACGAACTTGTGAAAAGGACTGAAACAGATGAAACTAGCGATTATTACAGATATTCATGGCAATGAACTTGCTTTAAAAGCAGTTTTACAAGAAATCGACAAGCGGGGGGACATCAATGAAATTTGGTGTTTAGGCGACATGATTGCCATGGGACCGGACTCAAACGAAGTACTCGACATCCTATTTGGTCGATCAGATATCCGAATGATTACCGGAAATCACGACGAAGCAATCTTGTCACTAATTGCAGGGGAAGGCCACCCGGAAACCTACAAACATACACGTGAGCATCATCAATGGATTGCCGAACGATTAAATCCGAACCATGTGGCTAAGCTCAAACAATTGCCACGCATCATTGAAAAAGAAGTAAACGGGACGCGAATTCTAGGAATTCACTATCATATAGAAGAAAACAAACGTCAAGTCCATATTCAAGATGAACCGTTTTACACAATCCAAGAAGCAACACTTGAAAACATGCAACATATGTTTAGCGATTACCCTGCAGACAT
>JBFIXW010000209.1:0-3172 GCA_041605715.1 Paenisporosarcina sp. | reverse complement strand
CTGAGATGCCACATATTCTAACTGAAATCGCGAAAATTCTAACTGAGCCATAGTGTCGCCAAACAGCAACACTCACTAAGCGTTAGCGTGTGGGGCATTTCATGTTGAGAAAGACTAATTAGGGCTGCATGCTGCGCGAAGCAGCCGTTTTCTGTTTTATTTACTGCATTTTTGGCTATCCTTCATAAGACAATTACAACTGAGTTTGCGATTATTCTAACTGAGATCGCTATTTTTCTAACTGAGATGCCCATTATTCTAACTGAGATTGCGATTATTCTAACTGAGACTTAGAGTCTTCATTCAAAAAAGAAACACCGCCATACTTGGCGATGTTAGATTGTTATTTTTAGTTTAGTACGGACTTTTTCCATTAACTCTTCTTCTGTCAGCGCTGCCACTGGACGATTGTTCACAAAGGCGAATGTTTTTTTGCGGCCAGGACCGCAGTATGACTGACATGCGATATCAATCGTTGCGTTTGGGTCGATATCTTTTAACTTTGGAATCAATGTTTTTAAATGGACGGCCTGACAATCATCGCAAACTCGGAATTCATTTGCCATTTGTCAACAACCCCTTCTACCGATCTTTAGTCTTTTAATTCTATTCGTCATTGTACCGTAAGTTTTGTTTATTATTCAAGCCTATCAAACGGTTGGCGTGAATAAATACTGTCAATCTTGTACAAGCTTGGAGTAGAACATCGAAACTATGAACTATTCAGGAGGGAAAAGTATGGTTAAAATGCGGCAAGATGCATGGCTGGATGAAAACGACGAGTTATTAGCAGAAACTGTCTTACGCCATGTGCGCGAAGGCAGTACACAATTAAATGCGTTTGAAGAAGCTGGAGATGCTTTAAATCGAACAGCTGCTGCTTGCGGATTTCGCTGGAATGCTGTTGTAAGAAGAGAATACGAGAAAGACTTAAAAGAAGCGAAAAAAGACAGAAAGCAAAAAATGCGTGTACTTGGAAAAGAATATCGACGTCGCGGTCAATCTCTTTTTCTTGTAGGACGTGAACCCGAATCACAAGAAGAACGTGTTCAAATTCCGCTATCGGCCCTATCACTAGATGTGGTCATTGCTTATTTACTACGCTTGCAACAAAATGGAACAGGTGAAGGCGAAGCGTTCAGATGGCGAGCTTTACTTTCTCATTCACAAGAAAAAGTGAGTCAGCTAGAGCGTGAAGTTCAACGATTAGAAAAAGAAAATACAACAATTCGAGAAGATTATGAGCAATTTGTTCATATCATGAATCGTGCAAGACGCTTAGTAACGTTAAATGAGGATGGTGATAATGTTTCACCAGTTTTCCAAATGGAGAAGAACGGAAATCTAGTCGTAAAAGAACCGCCAGTCAATTGATTGGCGGTTTTTCTTTGAATTGAATATAGATAGATATAGGGATATCAATTAATGAGAAAACATATTTTCACCAATTGAGGTGCAAGCTATGTTTTTCAAATAAACTAATAGCATCATCCTATTTTACTTAACATTTTTTGATTTCGCTCAACCACTCGAGTTAAGTAATAAAGATACAATTCCGTTTCGCTCGGTTGGATAGATTGCATATGAACATTGTGCATGACATGGTTCATCAAACGTTGAATATGGATTACAGTATCTTGAACCGTAAGCTCTTCACCTGTTATTTCGCTAAGAGAAGCCATCACTTCCGGAACAATTTGAGGATATGTGAATTTTGTTGGCTCTCCCTGCAGTCCTGCAGCATAAAAATCTTCTATCAATTTAGCCCTTTCAGACCCGCTTCCTTCTATACATAAATAGATTTGAACCGCGATTCCAGATCGTAAACGTCTTTGTGAAATGCCAGCAAACTTCTTTCCATCAATACTTAAATCATAGGAACCTGGACAATACGAACCGACAATTTCATAAGCTTCTATTCTTTCGGCAAAATCAGGGAAAATATGTTGAATAAATTCAACCATAATATCGTAACCTGCTCCGATATCTAACGCTTTTTCCTGTTCAGATAATACAATCGAAACATTTAACACACCTTTATCTAAAACAACCGCGAGTCCACCTGAATTTCGAACAATGGATTGGTATCCTTGTTGTTCTAATACTTTCCGGCCATCTGCAATATGAGGAAGACGATGATCTTGAATTCCTAACACGACGGTTTGGTCGTGTACCCATGTCCGAATGGTTGGCAAAGATTCATTCTTCCCAACTAGTTCACACAACATATCGTCAGCCGCAAACGATTCAAGTGCAGAGCTCGATTGGCCACTCATTGATTGATCCCAAAAACGCCATTCTTTATTAACGAATAAATCCTCAAACCCTGACATATTTAATCTCCTGACATCATGCTTTGGGCCGCTGTCATAAGGACGAGTTTATATACGTCATCTGCAGAACAACCTCTTGATAAATCATTAACTGGCATATTTAATCCTTGCAATATTGGACCAAGCGCTTCAAACCCGCCTAATCGTTCAGTTAATTTGTATCCGATATTCCCTGCTTCTAGGGATGGAAATACAAATACATTGGCGTCACCATGGACCGGTGAACCTGGTGCTTTTTTTTCGGCAATTTCAGGCACATACGCTGCGTCAAATTGGAATTCGCCATCGATCTGTAATCCAGGTGATTTCTCTTGTGCGAGTTTAGTTGCCTCTTCTACCTTTTTCGTTTCAGCAGAAACAGCCGAACCTTTTGTTGAAAAAGATAGCATCGCTACTTTTGGATCCATTCCAAATGCTTTTGCTGTCTTTGCACTTTCTACCGCAATTTCAGCTAAATCTTCACTCGTTGGTGCGATAGTTATGGCACAATCCGCGAATACCAATCTCTCTTCTCCTCGAACCATGATGAATGCACCACTCGTTTTAGAGACACCTGGTTTTGTTTTTATAATTTGTAAAGCCGGTCGAACAGTTTCAGCTGTTGTATGAGCAGCCCCACTAACTAAACCGTCTGCATATCCTGTGTAAACCAACATGGTACCGAACGTATTCACATCTTTTAGCTGAATTCTTGCCTGAGCATGAGTCGCTTTGCCGTTTCGACGCTCAACGAATTTCTCTATTAACTCTTCAAGTTGCTCATACTGGACGGGGTCAACAATTTCAATACCGTCCAAATTTATACCTGCTTGATTTGCAGCAAGTTCCACAAGTTCGTT
>JBFIXW010000208.1:0-3191 GCA_041605715.1 Paenisporosarcina sp. | reverse complement strand
GACATTCAAGGATTCGATTAGGCTATTCTAGAATTCACCGAGCCTATTCAAGGATTCAAGCCTCACATTCTAAAATTCATCAATTTCACACAATTCACCACGTCGCAAAGATCGCCAAACCATCAATCTGCCATTAACCTCATCTCACCAAAAAACCGCAGTGGACGCAATCCACTGCGGCAAACTATTTATTAAGATCCAACAAAGTCACCACCATCAACATGGATGGTTTGACCCGTCATATAGGTCGAATCGGATGAAGCTAAGAACACAAATGCCGGCGCATTCTCTGCTGGTTGACCGCGTCTTTTCATCGGCGTGTCCTCACCTTGTTTTTCAACTTTCTCTGCATCAAATGTAGCAGGAATCAATGGAGTCCAAATCGGACCGGGTGCGACTGCGTTCACACGAATGCCTTTCTCTACGAGATTTAATGCAAGAGAGCGGGTAAAGGAAGTAATGGCACCTTTTGTCGCCGAGTAATCGATCAATCCTGGCGATCCACGATAAGCTGTGACTGAAGAGGTGTTCACAATCGCATCACCCTTCGTCATATGTGGCAAAGCCGCTTGAGTTAAATAAAACATGGAGAAAATATTCGTCGAGAATGTCTCTTGTAACTGATCTGGTGTAATCGCTAAGAAATCATCTTGTGGGAATTGCTTCCCGGCATTATTCACGACGATATTAAGCTGACCGAACTCCTTCATCACTTGATCAACAACATCCTGACAATTTTCATCGTCACTCAAATCTGTTGCAATCTTCAATGCTTTTTGGCCATACCCTTCAATAAGTTTCGCCGTTTTATTCGCATCTTCATCTTCATTTAAATATACAATTGCGACATCTGCACCTTCTTTCGCATAAGCCACAGCAACAGCGCGACCAATTCCACTATCGCCACCCGTAATAATCGCAACTTTGCCCTTCAATTTGTCCGAGCCTTTATATTGTGGGTCATCATAAATCGGAGCAGGAGTCATGTCGGCTTCTATACCAGGTTGCTGATTTTGGGTTTGACCATGTGTGTTTTCATCGGCTTTCTTTAACGTTTCTTCTTTCATATGAATCATCCTCCTTTAGTATCGTCATACCCAAATGATTCCCAAAGTGCCAGGTACCCAAACATTCATGAAAATCACGAAAGTGTAAACAAACACAATTGTTTGCGTACCAGGTACCGTCAAGAAGGACTTAACTGAGTTAACACACCCACAATAAGAAGGATAAGAAGTGCGAGTCCACTATCCAAATACAAAAACTTTTTACTAGTCAAATGATGATTGATTTTAATATTTCGTCGAATGAATCCTCCGACAATAAAGACACCGAACACAGCGAGAATTTTAGCTGACAGCCAATAGCCCCATGTAGTTGTCCATAAAGCATCAATTGACGGTGCTAAAATGAGTGCATAGATCGTGCCAGTGACACTCAACGCCAAAATACTGAACAGAGCTGCTCGTGAGAACACCGGAAGGAAAACGTCGGTCTCACCTTGCTTCCATAAAGTGAGGAGAATAAATAAGCCACCAACCCACACTGCTGCTAATCCGAGATGCATGAAGTTCAAACCAACCGTTACAAAAGGAAATTCGGAAGCAACAGCATGGCTGTTTAAACTTTTCAATAAAAGCAAAATCGCAACAAAGGAAAGGTCTACAATTCGATTTCGTCCAACGATATATAAGCCCAACACAGTTACAATAAGAGCAGCTGTCCAATATTGACCAACTTCGGTACGTAAAAACAAATCTCCCCATGTTAGCTGGTCAAAGACAGTTAAGAAATCACGTGCTTGTGACCATGTGAATAAAAACAGCAAAGCTAAATGGAATAACTGACTACTTGGCACAAACCGAGTATGAAATCCTCTTGCTGTCCAAATTAGTAAACCTGATAACAACACTAACGAAGTGATATAGAAAAATTTGATAATCGCTGATAGAGTTGAAACTCGCGAAGTCATTTGCTCCGGATCATTTATAGATATTTTCTCCTCGCTAGCTAACGTCAAGTTCTTATCTTCATTACTCATTTTTTCTTCTGTCATTACTTCTTCTTTAATAGGTGTTTCTATCTCCTCAAATTTACCTGCTTTATTCACAGTAAAATCAATGACACCTTTAATAGGATGGCCATCCTTCGATATGACGGAATAAATGATTTGGATTTGCCCTGATGCGTCGGGTATAAGGGCTACAGATAATTCATTTTTTTGTGAATTAATCTCTACGTCGCCATTAAGAATAGACCTCCCATCTTGCGTGCGAACGTTAAGCTCGAAAACGGTAGAATCAATAGACGTTGTAAAGGTTAAGTGAACCTTATTTGGCATGGTTTCTAAAACTTCATCTTCAGCAGGCGAACTTGATGAAAGATCAGCATGAGCGCTTGCAGTCAACGAATATGCAAATAAGCTAAAAACCAAAACGAAGAAGATGCTCCATTTTTTCACCTTGATCACCCTTTCTCGTTTTTTGTAAATGTTACCTAAGCTTAATTAGCTAACGAATGAAACCTCAAAAAAGATTAACACCAAAAATATTTGTAATTTTGTCTGCAAAGAGCTCCAATTGCTTTACATAATGTTTGTCTCGCGCGTAACTGCTGCCTTTATTCCAGATATAAATGAAGTCTCAAAATCCGACCTCCAAGTGGAAATGAATTTATGAAAAGGCTTAGATTCCTATGAATTTATGTTATTTTATCAACTGCCAAACCAATCAAGTAGTAGGGTTTGAATCATTTTGCTGGAATCACCCGGAACGGGGAATGGGTCATTCAGGATGATAGAATGGAAAAACCAAGTGTGAAATCAAAAGGGGAATAAAAAATTTATCCGAATAAACAGATACGTTTCTAAAAATTTGAAATGGGTATATTGTTTATTACGCAATTATGTTAATAAAAGAATGGAGAAAATATAGATGAAACCAATCGTTGGAATTACAGCAGAAGTTCAAAAGGATGATAGCTATTTTATGCCACCAGTTTACGCGGACGCAGTGACGCAAGCTGGAGGAATACCAATGCTAATTCCACTTATACCTGAGGAAGATATAGATGCCATGTGTGAACAAATCGATGCACTATTCTTAACGGGTGGAGAAGATATTGACCCAAGTTATTACGGACAAGACCCTCATGTCCATTTAGGCAAGATTGCACCAAGACTTGACGCAATG
>JBFIXW010000207.1:0-3247 GCA_041605715.1 Paenisporosarcina sp. | reverse complement strand
TAGCAGGATCTTCACCAGCAGGAGTTATTTGTGAAATTATGAATGACGATGGCTCAATGGCACGACTCGATGATTTGATGCTCATCGCTAAACGTTTAAATATCGGAATCTTAACCATTGCCGATTTAATTTCATATAAACGAAAACACGAAAAACTGATTACACGCGAAGTGGAAATAAACTTACCGACTGAATATGGGGACTTTAAAGTAGTTGGTTACACTGAAACCTTAACCGGCAAAGACCACATCGCTCTTATTAAGGGAGACATTTCGGAAGAAACACCCGTCCTTACCCGGGTACATTCAGAATGTTTAACTGGCGATGTCTTTTCTTCTAGAAGATGTGATTGTGGTTCACAACTGCATTCATCTTTAAAACAGATTGAGGCTGCGGGATCAGGTGTGCTACTTTATATGCGTCAAGAAGGCCGAGGTATTGGTTTAATAAATAAATTAAAAGCATACGCTTTTCAAGATCAAGGATTAGATACTGTAGAAGCCAATCAAAAATTAGGATTTGCTGATGATTTACGTGAATATGGGATCGGCGCTCAAATTTTGAGGGATCTGGGCATTCGCAAGATGAAGCTTTTAACGAATAATCCGAGAAAAATTTCTGGAATTGATGGCTATGGATTAGAAGTTACTGAGCGTGTGGCAATCGAAATCCCACCTCATTTAGATAATGAAGAATATATGAAAACTAAAAAATCAAAACTGGGACATTTCCTAAGTTTATAAAGGGGTTCAACTCATGACTACACATTTAGAAGGATATTTAGTTGGTTCAGATTTAAAAATCGGTATTGTCGTAGGACGATTCAATGAATTTATTACAAGTAAATTATTAGGCGGTGCAGAAGATGCACTGAAGAGACATGGAGTAGATGATGCAAATGTAACGATTGCCTGGGTTCCAGGTGCATTTGAAATCCCACTCGTTGCAAAGCAAATGGCAGCTTCTAAGAAATATGATGCCGTCATTACCCTTGGAACAGTGATTAGAGGTTCTACTCCTCACTTCGACTACGTATGTAACGAAGCGGCTAAAGGTGTTGCAAACGCTGCTTATCAGCACGATATTCCTGTGATTTTCGGTGTCCTAACAACCGACACGATTGAACAAGCGATCGAACGTGCTGGAACAAAAGCTGGGAATAAGGGCTGGGAGTCTGCAACTGCTGCGATTGAAATGGCTGACTTAATGAAAAAATTCTCTTAATTAACACTGATACTTTTCCTTACTTTTAAAGACCACTTCTAAAAAATCAAGATCTATAATTACTGTTTGAAGGGGTGTCCCAAAAGTCAGGAAACGACTTTTAAGGATAGCCCTTTTTACATCTATTATTCTCTATAATAAACTTGAATAATGAGGAGTGAGTAATATGAAAACGATTTACCTAGTTAGGCATTGTTCCGCCAATGGTCAGTCATCAAATGCCACACTAACTTCAAGCGGTATCCAACAAGCACAAGCTTTAGTTTCATTTTTTAATATGATATCTATTGAACACATCATTTCGAGCCCTTATGTCCGAGCACAACAATCGATATCTCCAACCGCTTTAAGTAAGCAACTTATCATACAAACCGACTCTCGACTAGCCGAACGAATTTTAAGCGACACAGATTTACCTGATTGGATGACTCAACTGAAACAAACCTTTACTGATTTGGATTTAAAACTCTCTGGTGGTGAATCAAGTCACGAAGCAACTGCACGAGGAGTAGAAGTCATTACGGAAGTTCCCAATCACTCTCTAATAGTTACACATGGGAATTTGATGACCTTATTGTTAAAACATTTTGATGACTCATATGGATTTCACGAATGGAAATCACTTAGCAATCCAGATGTATACAAACTCACTTTTAATCATTCTATCTCGAATATTCAACGGGTTTGGAGCCAGAAAAGTAACACAATTGATTAAGTTATAACTGATAGTAAAAGAATAGTGAAATCGCACCTTTCTTCTTTAATATCAGGCAACAAGGTAACATTAAAACTTCAGTATTAGACGTCTCTTCTGTATTTTATAAAGAGACATTCAAAAAGATTGCTTTTAAATTCGACATTTAATCACGCCTTCAATTATAGTTATCAAACATATTTCCTATACGAAGAATAATAGGCCTTTTTAATGTGTTAAACTAACAAAAAGACAATCGAAAAGAAGGCGAATTTATGGAATATATTGATATGTTTCAACAGCTTTTGAAACTTATTGAAAATAAAACATTAGTAGCAGCAACGGTTAGTCAACCTCGTTCAAAAACAGACGAAGTAAAACGTGTAAAAATGAAACCGGTTGAATTAAAAGGTATTTATCATATTCAATTGGAATATCAATATGAGCGTGTACTCAAACATGAAAATGTAGAACTTTCAAACTTAGCACCTAAGCTTGAAGAGTTACTTCAACAATTCCGCCAAGTTCAAGCTGAATTTGAGGAACAAACAATTCATATACAGCTTTCTAAAAAGTTTAAAGTGTTATGGAAATCGGATCCAGTTCAAACAAAAAAGGTAGTGAGCCTTTCTCATAATCGTAAAAAGAACTACTTATTAAGTGAAGATACAGCTTACCCATTCCTTGTCAGATTAGGCGTACAAACCCCTGATGGCAAAGTCAAAAAACAGAAACATGATAAATTTCGTCAAATCAATCGTTTCGTCGAATTTATTGACGATGCACTTGAACATTTACCGAAAGATCGACCTGTACGAATTTTAGATTTTGGTTCAGGTAAATCTTATTTAACATTTGCTCTTTATCATTACTTACGAATAGAAAAAGGTTTAGATATTCGCGTTACAGGACTTGATTTAAAAAAAGAAGTCATTGAAGAGTGTCAACAAATTGCTAACGATTTGAATTATGATCACCTGAAGTTTTTAGTTGGGGATATTAATGATTACAACGAAGAAACAGCAGTGGATATGGTTGTTACACTTCATGCTTGTGACATTGCTACAGATATGGCACTTGCTCGAGCAGTGAAATGGGGAGCAAAAGTAATTTTAAGTGTTCCTTGTTGTCAGCATGAGTTAAACTCACAGCTTTCTAGTCCTAAAATAGATGTTATGCTTCAACACGGATTAATAAAAGAACGTTTTGCCGCTCTTGCAACTGATTCAATTCGAGCAGAACTATTAAAATTGGTAGGCTATGAAGCACAATTACTCGAATTTATTGATATGGAACATACACCAAAAAATATATTAATTCGTGCTTATT
>JBFIXW010000206.1:0-3256 GCA_041605715.1 Paenisporosarcina sp. | reverse complement strand
CGACGTCCAAAAGACGAAGATGAGTTCTTAAAAGTTAGTGGTGTAGGTGCCAATAAACTCGAGAAATATGGTGAAGCATTTTTAGCAATTATTAATGGATAAATATAAAACGGCCCCATCGCAAGTGCGATCGGGCTATTTTTAAATCTTCTAAAATGAAGAGCTGATTTTATGATTTTTCAAGCTCATTTAGTGAAAAATAGTGCTAATCTTGTAAAGGTTCCTTCGCTGGTGCTTTATTTGAGACTTCTAACTTCTCATCCCCCATAAAGTAAACTGCCACGACCGCAATGGCTACCGGAATAAGAGACCATAAAAATGTAGCTGATATCGAATTCGACATGGCATTTACGATAACTTCTAAAATATTTGAAGGTATTTGAGCTCGTTGATCCGGTTGGAATACTGTTTGCAAATTATCGATAGTACTTGCAGCTTGATCTCCTGATGCATCAAGCTTAGTTGTTATTTCATTTGTTAATAACTTCGTTTGAAGGGAACCGAATATAGTAATCCCCAAAGCCAAACCTAGTGAACGGAAGAATGAATTTGTTGAATTTGCCGATCCACGGTGGCGATAGTCCATTTTATGAACGCTAGCAGATGGCAATAATGAAAAGGAAAATCCAACGCCTACACCAACTAAAATCATATAAATTGTCAATAACATTCGACTTGTATCTGGCGTAATTGTAGACATGAAAATCATCCCAATTGCATACACAACAACTGAAATTACCATGATTTTACGATACGTCATTTTTGATTGCGCGAAACCAGCGAAAGCACTTCCCGCAACCGATCCAAGTAACATTGGCATGAGGATAATTCCCGCATTGGTCGCGGAACCTCCATAAACGGCTTGAACAAAAATAGGAATAAAAATGGTTAACCCTACAAAAGTAGCTCCATATATAAATGCTAAAACTTGAGATGATGCAAACAAGCGATTCCTAAACATCCAAAACGAAATAATAGGTTCTGATGCTTTCGTTTCAGCCCATAAAAACACAATAAAGAAGACAATGAAAATACTAAACAATGAAATGCTTTGCCAAGAAGTCCAAGCAAATTCTTTTCCGCCAAGCTCAAGGCCAAACATCAGACTCACAATGGCTGTCACAAGTGTAAAAGCACCCAACCAATCAATTTTAAGCTTCACACTTTGCCTGGTTTCTTTATAGAATCGAAGGATTAAGATTAAAGATGCTATCCCTATTGGCACATTTACATAAAAAACCCAATTCCAGCTAATTGTATCCGTAATAAAAGCACCCAATAATGGACCTAGAACACTAGAGGCACCAAAGACTGCACCTAATATCCCCGTCATTTTCCCGCGTTTTTCTGGAGGAAAAACATCAAAAACTATTGTAAATGCGATGGGCAATAAAGCCCCTCCACCAATCCCTTGAATTGCACGATAGACTGCAAGTTGAGGAACAGATTCAGCAATTCCACAAAGTGAAGAACCGATCAGGAAAATAGCTAAACCGAAAACGAAAAATCGCTTCCGACCATACATATCGGATAACTTACCGAAAATCGGCATCCCAGCTAAAACAGCAACAGCATATGCAGATGTAATCCATACATAACTCTCTACGCCACCAAGATCAGCTAATATTGAACCTAGTGCGGTTGCCACAATGGTATTGTCCATAGCTGCCATTAAGATCGCTAACAATAATCCAGTTAAGACTAATCGCAAATTTGTTTTGTCTTCCATATCGTTTAGCTCCTCTTACCTAATATTAGAAATAGTATATCAGTAGAATTCTAATAAGAGAATATTGATTGGAATTGTACTTGATGAAGCATTCTACTAAACCAGTAGTAATATAGATAATTTTTTCCACTCGCCCGCTCCAATTAATAGAGTCTACATAATCTATTAATCAAGGAGGTGAAAAGTAGATGTGCAATAATCATTTTAAACAGCCTTTAGGATCTATCGGTCGCTGTGATTGTAAATGTCCAAAAAGACCAGAAAGAGATCGCTTTCAAACGTTAACATTTGAAAACTGTGTTCCTTTCGCAGGTCGCTCGAACGTTGATGCCAACATTATTTTTGATGTCGAACCAAATTCTTTACCAGTCGTATTAGCTGGATCAATTGAAAACTTCAGTAATAACGGAATTAACGTTATTTTTGAAAGAAGTACTGGTAACGTGACACGGACGATTCTAGCAAACTCTTCCCTATCATTTGTCTATGATAACGTAACCCGAGTTTCAGTATTTGGTTTTGGTCAAGAGTATACAGGCTCATTCAAGTTCCAAGCAACGTACACGGTAGAAGTAGAGTAATTGAACAAAAAAGGAGGCATGCCTTGTATATTTGGCATGTCTTTTTTTCCTGAATGTCAGAATATAATCTAGTAAAGCTTTATTTGAACGACTGATTATCTTCCGCAAACGCTAGTAAATTCAATTTCAACGCCATATAAAAAACCTCGAGCAAATTTCAGCTCGAGGGATTTTGTTTTTATTCAACGACTAATAAAACCTTCGTGCCAGAAGGATCAATTGCACAAACGATATCATTCTCTTCAGTAACGTCAGCACCTATTTCTAGCAAACGACTTACGACCAATTGACGAGTCTCTAGACTTGGGTAAACAAGTGAAAATGCATGTAATCCGAGAGTCAGGTCTTTGTGATCTACTGTCTTAGGACGACCCCAAGTATTGAGAGCAAGGTGATGGTGATAGCCCTTGGACGAAATGAATGTTGCTTGAGATCCATAACGGCTTACAATATCGAAGCCTAGTGCATACACATAAAATTTTTCAGCTTTTTCCATATTCTCCACGCGTAAATGAACATGTCCTATGATGGTTCCAGACGACATACCAGTCCATACCTTTTGTGATGCTGTAGCTAGTAAGTTGTCGATATCCAAACGATCTATTGTCATTTCTACTTGGTTGTTTTCCCAATTCCATGTATCGGGTTTCCGATCGTAGTATATCTCAATACCGTTCCCATCTAAATCATTTAAGTATAGCGCTTCACTTACTTTATGATCAGATGCACCGCTTAGGGGATAGCCGGAACGCTGAATATGAGTAAACACATCTGCCAAATCTTCTTTTGAAGGTACTAAGAAAGCCATATGGTATAAACCGGGTGCATTTAGTTCTGGAATACGATAATCCTTTGGCTGTTCAATTGTTAATAAACAATCTGAATCATTCACAGTGAAATTGATTATGAACTGATTTTGATTAAGGATATGTAAACCCAAAATTTT
>JBFIXW010000205.1:0-3288 GCA_041605715.1 Paenisporosarcina sp. | reverse complement strand
GGAGGAGAAATTTCAGATGCTATCTTCCCGCTATTAAATAAATTTGCGCGAATTCCCGTATGTGGTGCTATTTCTTCTTATAACAATGAACAATTAGACGTTGGGCCACGTGTACAAGGTTATTTGATTAAAACGAGTTCGCTAATGCAAGGATTTACAATAGGTAACTATGCGTCTAGGTATAGTGAAGGAGCAAATGATTTAGCTACTTGGTTACAAGAAGGTAAGCTGAAATATGAGGAAACCATAACTGAAGGATTCGATCAAACAATTGACGCATTTTTAGCATTATTTGAAGGTGCGAATATTGGGAAGTCGCTTGTGAAAGTATCAGGTATAGAAAAATAGATATGGAACCTAACCGCTTCGGATTTATATCCGAGCGGTTTTTTACCAAATAACTTGTAGTCTTGAAACTTTTTTGCAGGAGCATGCGTAGGAAGAGAAGAATAGATAGTAAATACTTAATTCTTACATAATAAAAGTGGGGTGGAGAAATGACAGGTACGATTGCAGTTATCATGATTTTTTCAATACCGATTATTGCCATAGTGAGCGATCACTTAAAATCAAATTTGAAACAAAAGGCTAAAATGCTTGCTACAGAACTCGAATTAGAAAAAGTAAAACAGCAAAACTTCATCGCTGAAACAGAAAAAATGCGACTAGAACTTCAGAAGATGCAAATCGATTATGCACATACTACAGATCCTATTTTGATAGAAGTTCAAAAGGAAAAAGCTATTTAATATAATGCATAACAAAAGTGGTTGGCTCTTTCTTTCGCTTTCCGCGGACGAAACGCCCGTCTCCTCGACTCATCTGTCTAAGACGGATGAGTCTATGGGGTCTCTGAAGAGGATAGAGATTTAAAAATAGCTGTACCAAGAGTCACGAAAAGTGAATCTTGGTACAGCCTCTTTTTTTTTAACGTTCTTGTGCAGTTGTTTTATGCGAGATATTTAACAGTGTATGTTAATAAAGCTTACCTTGTCGATAAAGCACGGTCGATAGACGCATGACCGAATGAATGAAACAATTTTGGCGAAGCGGAAAAGGATCGCCAAAGTATTGTGGCAAAATCGTATCCATTGTGTGTTTCATTTTCGCAATTAATTGGTTATGAACTTCTTCTTCACTGTAGAACTGGGTTTCACGACCTTGAAGCCATTCTAAATATGACACAATTACACCACCGGCATTAGCTAAAATATCAGGTAAGATGATGACACCTTTTTGGCTTAAATAGGTATCGGCTTCTTCGGTTGTTGGTGCATTCGCCCCCTCAACGATAATTCCTGCTTTGATTTCGGCTTTATTTTCATCATGTAATTGATTTTCTAATGCTGCTAAGAATAAAACATCAATGTCCATTGTAAGGATATCTTCACGAGGCTGAATAGTCGCTGTAATCCCCGCTGATGTCAATTGTTCTTCAGTGCTTGGTAAATCACCGCGGTTTGAGGCTGTGAAGGCAATCAATGCCGGAATATCAAGACCCTCCGCATTATATAACGTTGCGTTCCGATCACTTACTGCAACGACTTTATTTTTTATATATCCACAATTATAAGCTTCTAAAGCTGTGACAGAACCTACATTACCAAATCCTTGAACTGCTACAGTTAAAGGGCGGTTTTTAAAAGCAAGTGCTGTTTTAGCATATGGATTGGCCGATGCAGATAAATCATTCGCATTTAAATAATCATGTAATAAATAACGGAATGTAAAGTACACCCCTTTACCAGTTGCTTCTCGTCGTCCAAGGGATCCGCCATTAACGACACTCTTGCCGGTGAAGCTACCTAAATAAGGTTTTCCGTGATTTATTTTTTTGTATTCTGCCATCATCCAATCCATTTCACGTTCACCTGAACCAACGTCCGGAGCGGGAATGTCTTTATCAGGTCCAATTACATGATTAAAGTATCTGACATACTTAACACACATGCGATGCAATTCCTTATCAGAGAAAGATTTAGGATCAACCACGATTCCTCCTTTACCGCCACCGAAAGGAACATTATGAAGCGCGTTTTTTAAAGTCATAAGAAAAGCTAAATTCGTCACTTCTTCTTCGTTTACACTTTCATGAAAACGAATCCCGCCTTTATAGGGCCCCAATGCATCATTGTGATGTACACGATAAGATGGGATTCGGACGACTTCACCATTTTCTAACGGCAACCTTAAAAAAGATTTATGTATTTGGTTAGGTGTCGATAGAATGGCGTTTAAAGATTTAAATGCTTTTACTCTCATGTCCTCTTGTAAATCAGGTAAAAATAATTGATTGTCCATTAATGCATCCAAAGATTGTTGAATAATCGATCTTGTTTGTTCTTCCACTAGTGAAGCACCTCCGCTAAAGTAAGCTCTCTTCTATCTATACCCAAAGAAGACTCCAATAACCCATGATCTTTATCAAATCTTAGCAATTAAAACGTTATTTAAACCCAATTCTTCTCTTCAATATCAAAATTCTTTTCCGACCAAGCGATGCCTTCTTCTACGGATTCCACCTGATAATCATCATGGATTTCCCAGTTTTGGTCACACATGAAAACATAATAGTCGTTCTCTTCTTCATAATGTACAATCGCTAAACTCGTGATGGTTACCTCAGTTGTCGATCCATCCTTTTCTTCAAAAAACATCATGCCTAACTTTTGATCATCAAGGCTTACAGTATGCTTAATGACTAATCCACCATCGATTTCTTTTGGCACTTCTTGCATGTAAAACACCGCTTTCTTATTTATATAGTTTGTCTTTTATTTTTACCATAGTGCAGGTTTAATTACCATTAGAGCTAACATTAATGCAAGTAGACCAATATAAGTCCATGTCGATGCTTTTAATTGTTTAAGCAGGAAGTGTTTATTTGAATTCGGTTCTTCCATCTTCTTTAGTTTTGGCGAAAAAGCACGGGCTAAGAAAAAAATTGAAATGACCATTAAAGCGATGGTTGAGACAATCCAAGGAGTTTTCCAACTCCATGGTCCCATAATGACCAATAGAATCCCCGATCCTACGAGAACATGACCAGCATGTTTAATTAAACGAACAATTGAACGGAAAATCGAAATGTATGCCTCATCCATTCCATCTTTTAGATGATTCATTTTACTTATTAATGAAAATAAGACAAACAAAGGGCCGATTGAAACTACTGCACTTAAAACGTGAATGAAAATAATTGCTACATAAAGCTTGTTCATAATTACTCATGTACCCGACTGAATTCATGAACCCATACCATCATAGTAGGCAACCAAGGCATACCTG
>JBFIXW010000204.1:0-3306 GCA_041605715.1 Paenisporosarcina sp. | reverse complement strand
CCGCAACACCTTCTCGACGACACTAACAGGAAATATTAAGCGAGATAATGTGAATGCGAGAATCCGTAACTTCTCATCTGCTCGTCATGCAGCGATGGCTAACAATCATATTCCTGAGAACGTCTATGATAATTTAGTTAATACGGTGAATAAAAATCTTCATCTGTTACAACGTTATGTGTCACTTCGTAAAAAAGTTTTAGAATTAGATGAGCTTCATATGTACGATTTGTATACACCACTTGTGAAAGAGTCGAAAATGGAAGTACCTTACGAGGAAGCGAAAGATATTATGCTGAAAAGTTTCGCACCACTTGGAGAGGAATATGTATCAATTGCAACAAAAGGACTTGAAAATCGTTGGGTAGATGTTCTTGAGAATAAAGGAAAGCGTTCTGGTGCTTACTCATCAGGAGCATATGGAACAAATCCATATGTCTTAATGAATTGGCAAGATAATGTGAACAACTTATTCACGTTAGCTCATGAATTTGGCCATAGCTTACACAGTTATTACTCACGTGAGAATCAACCTTTTGTTTATGGTGACTACTCGATTTTCGTAGCCGAAGTGGCTTCTACATGTAATGAAGCCTTATTGAATGACCATATGTTGAAAACAATTGATGATCCACAGAAACGTATTTATTTACTAAATTACTGGTTAGAAGGTTTCCGTGGAACGGTTTTCCGTCAAACTATGTTTGCTGAATTCGAACACTTAATCCACAAGCTTGATCAAGATGGTGTTGCTTTAAATGCTGATAAGTACACCGAAGTTTATTATGAATTAAATAAAAAGTATTTCGGTGAAGACATGGTTGTAGATGAAGAAATCGGCTTAGAATGGGCTCGTATTCCTCACTTCTACTACAATTACTACGTGTATCAATATGCGACTGGATACAGTGCTGCTGTAGCATTAAGCAATCAAATCTTATCTGAAGGTCAACCTGCAGTTGATCGATACATTAATGAGTTCTTGAAAGCAGGCTGTTCGGATACTCCAATCGAAGTATTGAAAAAAGCTGGAGTAGATATGACATCATCAAGTCCAATTGAAGAAGCATGTAAAGTATTTGAACAAAAACTAAATGAATTAGAAAAGCTTTTATTAGGATAAAACTCCCATAAAAATAAAACCTTCATCCATTAAAGGGTGAAGGTTTTACTATATAAAAATAACAATTAGTTTTCGGAAACGTAATTGAATAACTTGAAAACGTTTACAGTATGGCGATTCTGTGAAAAAGTTTGTGAAGGATTGATTTATTCGTTATGTCATGATATTGTTTAGAGGTGAAATACATCACATACGAACATACACCCCTTTGTTTGAACGTGAACATTTCTCCCATCCCCTTTGTGTAAGGAACCGTCACTCTGTAATAGGAGTAGGCGGTTCTTTTTGATGTCTGTTTATAAATACTTTGGTTTTAAGTGTTTTGATATCGGGAAAGGAGGAAGTCCTTCGAATTGAACGGATTAAAGTTTTATGGAATCAAAAAACACGATACGTCTATTATGTAGACATATCGTGCGGTGAATTTCATGATTTTTTATATTGATTAGAATACTGCTTAAGTCTCCATTGAACGTTATTTGCAACAGGGATCCGTTCAAGTTCTTGCAAAAGCATCCGCTTTTTAAGTTCGCGTTCTGCTGCATAACTTGTTACACCGTAAATCGCTGCAATTTCATTTGTTGAAAGGGTATTATACCTTTTAAATAAATCCTCTAATGCAGGCGGTTCTTGTGGTACGATTTTTTCTTCTAGCATTTCTTCCAATATACTCTCGTAAACTTGATAATCGTATACACCACAAACTTTTAACCCTTCATCCTCGATTCGTTCATTAAAGAACACAAGGCTTGGGACTTCTGAAACATCCATTTCACGACTAATATACAAGTCACATTGAAATGCTCGAGAAGCTTCTTTCGATTTGATATCTGATTCAAATTCAGCTACATCTAAGTTAGCTTTCTCTGCGATATCCATTAACACATGATAAGTAGCGACATTTTTTGTATCTAAAAATACTTGTTCTTGCAATTGTTGTAGAAAACGGACACCAGCTCGTTTCCCTTGTAATTCTGCTGCTTTCACTGCAACAGAAGGTAATGCTGGATGAGAAAAACCATCCTCCTCCACATGTGTACATCTGCTGTTTAATGAAGAAAGTTGAGTACTTAAAATAATTCTAAGTGTAAAATATTGCTCATAATCCACTTGAAGTTTTCTTAAAATCGGCTGTATATTCCAACACGATGAGCACATGGGATCTAAGAATGCATACAACTCAATTGGCTTGGTCGAACTCGTAGAAACATTCGCGGTAGGCGGAATCTGCAAGTTTGTCACTCGATTTCCTCCTCTTGATTGGGACGGTTCGTCATATGATGAGCCGTTAATACAAGCCTGTGATAAAAATCGTCTCGAATTTTTCCTTCAAGACCGATTTCATCCATCGCTATACTCATACACTCAAGCCAAGCTTGTGCTCGATCTGGTGTAATTGGAAAAGGCATATGTCTGGCACGCATCATAGGATGTCCGTGCTCTTGTGAATAAAGGTTTGGTCCACCTAAATATTGTGTTAAAAACTGTTTTTGCTTACGAGCAGTTTCGGTTAAGTCATCAGGAAAGATAGGCTTAAGCTTCGGGTGTGCCGCGACTTTCTCGTAAAATGCATCAACTAGTTGCGACAATTTTTCCGGACCAATTTCCTCGTAAGGAATAATAGGCTTTCGGGTCATCTTGAGAACTCCTTTGCTTTCGCTGTATTCCTATTCTATCAACGTTCCCTTATTTACTCAAACAAATCGATTTTACGAAGTTTGCCAATTAGGAAAGATATTAGGGGGAGGGGTTCTGATGTAGCTTCTGCAACAGCAATAGCCTTCTTCTTGAAAGATCTTTCTCTGATTTAACAATTTGGCGCATCTGGTGAATTATTTGGCGATAGGACTTCGGAATACAGCGTTTAAAGTTGATAATATGGCGTTAAACCCTAATAATCTGACGATATTTCAGTTTTATTGGCGTTAGAGTTTAAATGGGTAAGCTTCTGCAAAGATCTTGGTCTTCTAAAAGATTTGGCGCAAAATGTGATTATTGTGGCGTTAGGTTGGCGGAATGTGGCGATAGCGGGTGATTATTTGGCGTTAACTCCCCATAATATGGCGTTATCTCAGTTTTTTTGGCGTTAGCACTAAAATGTGGAAGCTTCTGCCAGGGCAGAAGCCTCCTTCTTGAAAGATCTTGGTCTTCTAAAAGATTTGGCGCAAAATGTGATTATTGTG
>JBFIXW010000203.1:0-3331 GCA_041605715.1 Paenisporosarcina sp. | reverse complement strand
GTTTATGTAGAAACGAGTCGAGGATGCCCTTTTTCTTGTCAATTCTGTCTATCTTCCATTGAAGTAGGCGTTCGCTACTTTAACCGAGAAAAAGTAAAAGACGATATTCGCTTTTTGATGAATCATGGTGCCAAAATTATTAAATTTGTTGATCGAACGTTTAATATTAGCCGGAGTTATGCCATGGAAATGTTCCAATTCTTAATTGACGAACACAAACAAGGTGTTGTATTTCAATTTGAAATAACTGCTGACATTATGCGGCCAGAAGTCATTCAATTTCTAAATGACAATGCACCTGTTGGCTTATTCCGATTTGAAATTGGCGTTCAATCGACAAATGACTTAACAAACGAACTCGTTAAACGAAAACAAAATTTCGCAAAATTAACTAGAACTGTAACCATGGTTAAAGAAGGTGGCAAAATAGCTCAACATTTAGATTTAATTGCTGGCTTGCCTGAGGAAGATTACGCTTCCTTTAAACAAACATTTAACGATGTATTTGAAATGCGACCAGAAGAATTACAACTTGGCTTTTTGAAGCTTCTACGTGGTACAGGATTACGAATACAAGCTAAAGAATACGGATATGTATTTGTTGACCAAGCTCCATATGAAATCTTCTCAAATAACGTGTTAAGCTTTGACGATATGCTACGTATTAAACAAGCTGAAGATGTTTTAGAGAAGTACTGGAACGCTCACCGTTTAGACCGTACGGTTGAATATTTAGTTACACATACCTTTGAAACACCTTTTGACTTCTTCCAAGACTTCGGGTCGTACTGGGAGAATAAAGGGTGGTCTAGAATTGGCCATCAATTAGAAGATTTGTTCAAGCGTTTAGAAGAGTTTCTCTTATTTGATGGACGAGCACATATGTCGACTGTCCGTAGTTTAATGAAACTAGATTATCTAAGCCATCAAAATTTCCAACCGAGAAAACCTTGGTGGGAAAAAGAAATGGCAAGAGATGAGCAATCAATGATTTATAAAAAAATTATCGAAAATCCTCTAATTGCAGGACAACAATTTGCACAGTTATCTTTGCATGAACGTGAAGTTCATAAACAAACTTCCCTGGTCCCATTCTCATTGGATTTATCTGCACTTGAGCACGAAAATACGCTTCTAGCAAAAGACGGTTATTTGTTAACTTTCTATAAGCCAGGTCAATCTCCACAATTTTCATTTATTCAAAAAGAGCAAATATCCTGAGTACAGGATATTTGCTCTTTTTTTACCCGATAATTACGCGTTCTTTTGGGAACTGATATTTCGTTTTTGTCGCTCGTCCACCTATTGTAAACAAAAAGGATATTAACCCAACTCGCCCAATAAACATCAGAATCATAATTAACACTTTACCAAAGTCAGATAAATCATCCGTTATACCTAAAGACATTCCACAAGTTCCGAATGCTGAGGTTATTTCAAAGACAAGTGCTGTTATCGGTAAATTCGGTTCAGATATCGATAATGCCATTGTCGCAACTAGAACCATGAAAATGGCTAGAATAATGACAGCATAAGAACGAAAAACGTCGATCAATTCTATTTCACGATTAAATATCTGTATTTCACTTTTACCTCTAGCGAAGTTAATTAAAAATAATATGGCAATAGCAAACGTTGTTGTACGAATCCCCCCACCTACTGAGCTTGGGGATGCGCCAATGAACATCAAAGCGCTCATAAAGATGTTTGTTCCTTCGCCGAATTGAGTGACGTCGAAAGTGACGAGTCCACCTGACCGGGATGATACCGAGTGAAACATCGCCGTGAATAATGCTTCATGCCACGACATGCCTTTAAAAGAATTGAACATCTCTAAAGCTAATATTACAACAGTCCCAACGGCTAATAATACACCAAATGTGACGGTTGTAATCTTCGTGAATAAGGAGAATCTGAAGTTTTTATTTTTGTTAGACAAAAACGCTTTTACTTCAATTAATACTGGAAATCCAATAGCGCCTAAAATAATAAGAATCATATTGATGATTTGAACAAAATAATCGTTATGATACATCATTAAAGACTGTCCAGTAATATCAAAACCACCATTGGTAGTTGCAGATACTGCAGCGAATAGTCCATGGATAAACGCTTGTGAAAACGATTCATAAAACTGAGTGAAGTAAAATGATAAGATCAGTGCACCTATAGCCTCAATTAATAATAAAATTTTTATGATTTCAATGATCAAACTCACGACACCAGATAAAGAGTGTTGGTTATGATCCATCATAATCAACTGACGTTCACGTAAACCAATTTTTTTACCAACAATCAACCAAATAAAAGTACCCAGTGACATAATGCCAATTCCACCTAATTGAAGAACAAGCATGAGCATAAAGATACCAAAAGTTGAGTAGGTTTGTGATACGTCTATAACTGTAAGACCAGTAACACTGACTGCACTAACAGCAGTAAAAACACTGTCTAAAAAAGGAACTTTCACGCCATCTTGATGGACACCCGGTAAGCGTAATAATAAGACAGAAAAAGCAATCGCAAGAAAATAATAGGAAACGATAGCTTGTGCGGGTGTCAGTCTTCGTATTCGTCGAACAAATGGATTCATAAATCAGTCAAGTCCTTTCAACAGATACGAGAGTCATATTCCTATTCTAAGAAAAAAAACTAGAAAAAGAAAGGATTACTTAAATAGAATGATTCGTGTAAATTGGTGCATGGAATATTTTCATTTAAAAAGATAGCCTTTAACTTAAACAAATATAGAAGTACTCCAAAAGAAAGCAAGCTTTTCGTCTGAAAAGCTTGCTAAGTCATAATCAAAATATCTTTCGTATATCTACATTTCGTATACATCCATTTTTTATTGAGGAATGTTTGAATCTTTGCTCAATCGTCTTTGTTATCCTTGTCTTCTTCGTTGTCTTTGTTTTCATGTTTATCTTGGTCTTCTTTGTTGTCTTTATTTTTTTTGGAGTCTTGCTCATCTTTATATTCTTTGTTTACTTTGTTTTCTTTGTTTCCTTTGTTTTCTTTATCGATTTTGTCTTTATTTCCGTTGTCTTTATCGTCTTGGTCTTCTTTTTTATTCTGTCTTTCGTTGTTAGTCTGGGTTTTTTTTTCATTTTGTTTAAGATTGTTTATTTTTTGATCTTTCGTTTTACGTTGATCGTTTTTCTCGCTTTTTTCACTTTTATTCTTTTTGTCCTTTTGTGATTGTTCTTTATTTTTGTTTTGTTTAACTTGACCTTGATTTGATGAATTCTCTTTTTCTTTAGCTTTCTTTTCTTTTGGAAGAGTGACTGGTTGATTTTCTCGAGATTTTTCTTTCGTGTTCACTTTTCCT
>JBFIXW010000202.1:0-3416 GCA_041605715.1 Paenisporosarcina sp. | reverse complement strand
TTGCAAAAATATCTTCAAGTTTCCATGTTAATTCAACGGGAACTTCTTCACGTGTTAATATTTTGTTTTTTGTATTAGTGGACATTATTGTTTTCCCCCTATTTCAGCGTTCAACTAATGAAACAACTTCTTTATTTTCTCAATATTCAGTACGTTTTGCAACTATTAGCTGGAGAAAGATTTCCAATAATTTCTCCTCAGGAATTTTTTGTTTAAGAAGTGATGAATCCACTTTCAAACCTAATTGAATCAAGATTTGTATATAAGATATGCATAGTTCTCTTGCTAACTTATAGTTATTTTCTCTCAAGTTTTGTAGCAGAAAAAACTCGATTTGCTCATTTGAAATAGCATGAAATTGAATTTGCTGTTGCATGCACATATGAATAAAAGCGAATTGCCATTCAGTATGTCTGCCATTTAAATGTTTGACTGTTCCTAAAGGAATTCCAATAAAAAGTGGTAATTCTATAGGTTGTAAATGATTAACATAACAAATTCTTAAGAAAGGATCCCTCACACCTTTCTTACTTGTTAATACAGCGTTCTTTAAAAAGCGCTTTCGATACCGTTGGAAAATGTCCCAATATACTTTTCCCTCTAAACTAGTTAAAGGTTTTAATTGTCTAAATGGAAAGCTCTGCAAATGCCTAGGTAGCACACCTATTTTGGCAATAAAACGAGTTCCTTGTAAATGAATGAGATGAGCATAGTAAATAAATTGTTCAGTGTTTGGATCATACGCGATAATACTCGCATCTCCACAATTATCGTGCTGAATAAAGGCTTGTCGAAAGTGAGTTAGTTGAATAATAACGATCCCATTTAGAGGAACCTCAGGATATTCAAATGAACGAAGAATCCATATTGGTTCTATATTTGATTTTAAATAGCCTTTAGATCTCATATCTCGAACTTCAATAGGAATTGTACAGCATTGGAATTCAATAGCGTAGGATTGGTGTGTGCTCTTAACAAGTATATCGGGTCTTTGGCAAAGTTCGGGCAAATAGCTTTCTACAAAGATTTCCAAACTCTTTTCTTCAAAAAACTCAGCTAATTGCAATTTACCTTTTAAATGAATGGGAGATTCTCTTTCTGAAAAGGAAGTAAGACAGTCGCTTAATACAATATGTGCGAAATGCGGAATCATGACTTGTCCAATTTTTAAACGAACGGGGTTTTCGCATTGGGGACAGTAGAACGTCATCGTTTTACGTAGCTGAATTAGGGTTTCAGTCGGCACATGAGTGGTAATTGTAAAGATTTCTTTTTGGTCATTAAGTGCAGTTAATATATAAACACCTCCTGAAAATATTATACGAATTTTCAGAAAGTAAATCAAACTGAAATTTTAAGTTAAGTCTTAACGAAAGAAAATCCTCCCAGTTTGGGAGGATTAACTAAAGTGCTGATTAACTTGTTCAAATACATGATCGGCCATTATTTCTTTGCCGTATTCCTGTAATCTGTGTATCGTAACTGTTGATAATGAAACATATTCAGAAAGAATACTAACGAGATTAATGATTTCTTTTTCATTCATCTCTTCTTCATTAACACCTATATTTAAATAATAGTGGTTATCTAATACAAATAATGAACTATTAACAGCTTCAGGAAGTTTTACACGTTTTGCTAACGGAATTAAATCATCAAAATCTTTAACATAGAATGTATATTCACCTACTATTCCTTCTTCAGCAGCAAATATATCTCCATATTCATCAAATGATGGTTCATCTGTAGAACTTTCACCCATATTCGAGAAAAAATGACCCTTATCATCCACA
Organism: Paenisporosarcina sp.; assembly: GCA_041605715.1. GTDB lineage: Bacteria > Bacillota > Bacilli > Bacillales_A > Planococcaceae > Paenisporosarcina. The sequence goes on along the minus strand of JBFIXW010000202.1, from coordinate 1,623 downwards.
TCGTATGGTGACTCGACACGTTTTCCGTCCTTGTTGATCTGAGCCCGAGTAACTGTCACTTCCAGACCTTTATCCATAGCATGGACTTGTATCCATAAAGGACCTTCTATTTCAAAATCAGATTCATCATTAATTTCATCCATCATTTCCCAAAAAAGTTCTTCACTTTTATCGCGATTAAACCAAATTTCATCACGGCTGAAGCCTCTTTTTTCGATGTCGATGTATGAAATGTAGAATTTTACTGTGTTTTCATTTATGCGTTCAATATCCATTTTACACATCTCCCTTCAATTACATTCAAGGGAAAGCCCCTTTTTTCTAGCAACACTTCAAGCCATAATGAACAGTGTCTATCTCTATTGTATGACGGGCTTTGCGAAAATGAAAAGGATATGCTTTCACTCATCATATTTTACAATGTATTAGCATTGTAGTAGACAAAACCAAGGAAAGCAAGGGATATAAAAGAAAATGACCGTCAACTCACCTTCATAAATTTACGAAGGGATTGATCAGTCATTTTTCAGTCGAATTTAGTTGACCATTCGTTGAGCTTCAAGTAATTGATAAGCTCGAACTTTTCGAGGTAAAAAACGACGAATTTCATCTTCGTTATACCCAACTTGTAGACGCTTTTCATCAAGGATGATTGGACGTCTTAATAACCCCGGATGTTCTTGAATCAATTCATATAGACGTTGTAATGGTAAGCTTTCCACATCAACATTTAGTTTTTGGAATATTTTAGAACGAGTCGAGATGATTTCATCTGTCCCGTCTTCAGTCATACGTAAAATTTCTTTAATTTCGCTAATACTTAGCGGTTCAGAAAAGATGTTGCGCTCAGTATAAGGAATGTCATGTTCTTCTAACCATGCTTTCGCTTTACGACATGATGTACAGCTAGGTGAAGTAAACAATGTAACCATCATAGGAACACTTCCTTTCAAATGTGTAAAAAAACAATAAGTTTAATCTAGGTTTAATTAGAATGAATTTAATATAGTTTGCTAAAAATTATTATACACCATTTTTGACCAATTGAATATAGATTCTCAACAAAAAGTCAAGTAATTTAATTATCCGTCACAATTCTGCAATAATATGTAGATAAAGACTGAGTTCGTAAAGATCTCAATAAATCATACACTATTAATATACCCGCAGTTACTCAAGAATAAACGTAAAATATTAACTTTTTTTCATTCTCAATTAGAATTTGAAAATGAAAATAAAACATATTCTCATCTACTAATAATACGTACGAGCAACTTAAAAGGTTTCATTTTTATATAAAAAAGATTCCATTTCATATTCTGAAAAGGAATCTTTTTTTCATTATGGAGTATAATCAACACCAGGCGAATAACGATTGCCAGCATTCCACAGTAAATATTCATTAATGCCAGCTTCATTTAATGCTTTAATTTGAGCTTCTACTTCAACTTTGCCGTATTTTAAATAATTACCAGCACCTAAATAAGAAGCCGTGAAATCTTGAATCCAAGGTCGAGATATTGGAGGGTTCTCAAGTTTCGCTAAAGTTGCATTCTCAGCTTTTGCATATTCTTGCACAAGGCGATACGGTTCTAAATCTGGTTTTTTAATACCAAAATAAGA
>JBFIXW010000201.1:0-3436 GCA_041605715.1 Paenisporosarcina sp. | reverse complement strand
CTGCTCATGTTTCTGCATCGCTACGCTAGCTTCGTCGCAAAGATAAGCACCAAATTGGATTGGCGCTTTATTTTCAAGCGGGATTAGCGGGTCCAGGTGAGAACCCGCAATGAGCGAAGCGAATGAGGAGGCTCACGGACCGCCCGCTGAACGTGTCCACATGTAGCGAATTATATACTTTCCTTTAAGAATGTTTGTCTTTAAAAAAGAAGCAGTTTAAGTATCAAATTGAATCAAATCCATTAGAAATCAAAATTAAAGTTATCTGGATCTGCGCCAGTTCGTTCATTTAAATTTAATGAGTCAATATTTTTCATATCTTCAAAGGATAATTCAAAATCAAATACATTTGCATTTTCTAAAATCCGCTCTGGCGTTATCGATTTCGGAATTACCGTTAAGTCATGTTGTAAATGCCAACGAATGATAATTTGAGCTGGTGTTTTGCCATACTTATTTCCAATACGCATAAGTGAAGGTTCATTTAATAAACCGCCTCTAGCCAGAGGTGACCAAGAAGTAACCGCAATGTCATGTTCTGCACAAAACGTACGTAAGTCAAATTGTGTAAGTCTTGGAGAAAGCTCGATTTGGTTTACCATTGGTTTAACATTTGCTTTTGCAAATATTTCTTCCAAGTGATGGGCATGATGATTAGAAACCCCAGTTGCTCTGATTAGCTTTTCATCATACAAACGTTCAATGGCACGGTACGTATCTACAAATGTCTCTTTTACTGGCCAGTGAGTTAAATACAAATCTAAATAATCAAATCCAAGTTTTTTAAGGGATGTTTCGAATGCTCGCAAAGTTTGATCATAGCCTTGATCTGAATTCCACACTTTAGTCGTTATGAAAAGTTCTTCTCGCTTCAATCCAGAAGCACGAACTGATTCACCTACTTCTTTTTCATTGGCATATAAAGAAGCCGTATCAATAGCACGGTATCCTGTTTTTAATGCCGTTGTCATTGCATGGATTGCTTCATCAGGATTTGTCATTTTATAAACACCTAAACCCAGTCTTGGCATTTCAATTCCGTTATGTAGTGTTTTAGTGGATTGTAAAGTATGAATCATGATCTTCATCCTTTCTTTTCGTTCTTTCTCTATTGTACAAATTGACAACTTTTTTTACGAGTCTGAAGCTTTTTATTCAAAAAGTATTGCACTTCTATCAATAAACGAATAATATATGGAATGTTGGTAATTTCGTTCGTCTTTTTGAAAGGAGACACACTATGTTTCGCTTAAAAGAACACAATACTAATGTAAAAACTGAAATCCTTGCTGGAATGACCACTTTCCTAACAATGGTTTATATTGTTATCGTTAACCCATTTATTCTTGCAGATGCGGGTGTACCCTTTGACCAAGTCTTTCTAGCTACTATTATCTCTGCTGTAGTTGGTACGTTATGGATGGGATTATTTGCAAATTATCCAATCGCTATTGCACCTGGTATGGGATTGAATGCATTCTTTACTTATACAGTTGTCATTTCCTCGAATGGTGAGATTAATTTTGTCACTGCTTTCTCTGCAGTATTCATTGCTGGACTTTTATTTATTATTTTATCTTTAACACCTTTACGTAAAAAATTGATTGAGATTATTCCTGAAAACTTAAAGCACGGGATTACAGCGGGTATTGGTCTGTTTATCGCGTTTATCGGATTGCGATTATCTACTTTAGTAGAAGCACATCCACAAAACCTAGTAAAACTTGGAGATTTAACAAGTACTCCAGTACTTCTAACTCTTTTCGGCTTACTTGTTACCGTTATTTTAATGGTTTTAAACGTATACGGCGCATTATTCTACGGAATGATCGCAACAGGGATTGTTGCTTTCTTTACTGGTCAACTGAAATTTACGGATCAACTTATGAAGCTCCCTTCACTTCCTGAAGGCATTATCGTTTGGAATCCTGTAACAGCTTTGATGGATGTAATTGAATTTGGTTTATTTGGAATTGTCGTCTCGTTCTTATTGGTTACTTTATTTGATACGACAGGTACGATGATCGGTGTAGCTAAACAAGCTGGTTTAATGAAAGGCAACACAATGCCAAGAGCACGCCAAGCATTGCTTGCTGACTCCGTAGCGACAACTGTAGGTGCAATGGTCGGTACAAGTCCTACATCCGCTTACATTGAATCCTCAGCAGGAGTAGCAGTTGGTGGACGTACTGGACTAACGTCTGTAACGGTTGCCATATTATTTATGATTGCTGCTTTCTTTGGACCTCTGGTTGCATCACTTTCAGGAGTTGCTGCAATTACAGCTCCAGCATTAATCATTGTCGGTAGTTTAATGATTAGCGCAGTTAAACATATTGATTGGGATACATTCGACGAAGCATTCCCTGCTTTTATCATTATCCTAACGATGCCTTTAACTTCAAGTATTGCGACAGGAATTGAGTTAGGATTCATCCTGTATCCATTATTGAAAATCTTTAAAGGACAAGCACGCAATGTTCATCCACTGCTTTATATCTTTGCCGCATTGTTCTTATATCAATTATTATTTTTACCACATTAAAACATTGACTGGAGTCCTTTGACTTCAGTCAATGTTTTTCCTTGCTTATGCGGACTTTCCAAAAGACCGATTTTTGTCATATTTAAACTATAGTGAATATTTCTTTTTGAATTGAAGTAAGCTATACTTATTGCAGGTAATGTAATTCTCTTAATAGGAGGCAACATATATGAACTTAATTCTTATTCTTGGTGTTTGTGTTGCATTCCTTGCTGCGATTTTTACGGCAGGGTACGACGACAAACCAGGTGCACCTGAAAAGAAAAATAATTAATAACACAGCTTGCCCCATTTTTGGGGCAAGCTTTTGTTTTGTCTAGATAAAAAGGAATCGCTTTAAATGATAAGGGGTTCTCTTCAGAGGTATAAGTCTCAAACTGCAATGTAAAACGATATGATATTAGCTTCGCTTTTAACGGTGCTTTGTTGTTTTATCAGACAGAAAGCAATGCAAAAAAACACTGATTATTTAATCAGCGCTTTTCTAGTTTTAAGTTATCTATTCTTCTTCAACTTAAGCACTTGTTAGTTGAAGAAGATATTCTCCTTTATTTACTAAAGCACGCTTTCATTCACGGCAATAAGGGAAGATGCTTCTGTTCTTTTTTCAGTTACAAAACCTTTTTGAAATTAAATTCTATTTTATTTTTTTAATAATATTTTTTTTATAATTTTGGTATTTTCTTTATATAGTCTTCCGTAGATTCCATCCATAATTATTGTTGCTGTTTCTTCGGAATCGAACCAAATTTCGTAATCAGCTAACTTTAATGGTTCCATATCTTTATCAAAGTCGTAAAATAAAGATGCTATGATATCTTCTCTTCTCTCCATTGCTGACTCAATATTTTGATGCCATTCTATTTCCCCAAAGGCTTTTTCCAATATGTT
>JBFIXW010000200.1:0-3445 GCA_041605715.1 Paenisporosarcina sp. | reverse complement strand
CCACAAGATTGACCATTCAGTGTTAAAATGGTTGGATGAAATTGAACAAATTCTAAATCCTCAAGAACTGCTCCGGCTTGATAAGCAAGTGAAAGTCCATCTCCAGTTGCAACGGTAGAATTGGAGTGATGACTGTATAATTGCCCAATTCCACCTGTGGCAAGGACGATATGTTTTGCGAAAATCGTTTCTTGCTGACCTGAGGGATGGAAGACCACAACACCAATACATCTTCCGTCAGTAACGACTAATTCAACTGCAAGTCGATAAGGTAGTAAGGTGATTTTATGAGATACTTGCTCGATTAAAAATTGGTGCAATATTTTACCGGTTTGATCTCCACCTGCATGTACGATACGTCTTGAAGAATGTGCTCCTTCATGACCGAGACTTGGATACCCTTTGCTGTCTTTATCAATAGGTAACCCATCTCTAATTAGTTCCTCTACCAAATCTTTGCCTTCATTGACAAGGAGTTGAACACGGTGAGGGTTTGCATGGTTAGCCGTAGCTAACATCGTATCTGTCGCATGAGACGAAGGAGTATCAAGTGGGGAAAGGGAAGCGGCAATTCCGCCTTGTGCGAGATTGGTATTGCTAATAGTAGGTTCATCCTTCGTTAAACATGCAATGCGATAGGTAGAGGGAAGTTTATAGGCTAAAGTAAGTCCTGCTACTCCACCACCAATGATTAAAACATCATACATTCATTACACCAACTTTACGAAAAGTTTACACCTGTCTTGACACTATTAATGACATAAAGATACAGTGAATACAAGTATAAATTTGCAGTTCGTCTCGGAAAGGTGCTAAAAAAATGATTTATTTGGATTATGCTGCCACTTCACCTATGAGGAGAGAAGCAGTAGAAGCTTATGTAGAAGCTGCCTCACAGGCATTTGGAAATACACAAAGTCTCCATGATCACGGAACAAAAGCGGCTGAATATATCCGTTCCTGTAAAGGTGTCTTTGGTGAGTTAATGAATGAAAGGTCAAGTGGATTTTATTTCACAGGGAATGCATCAGAAGGAAATCAGCTTGCTATCCGATCCATTTTGCGTGGAAGACCTAAATCATGCAACGTCATCATTACGACATACTTAGAGCATGCATCCGTGTTAATAACCATGCAAGAACTCGGAAAAGAAGGCTATATCATTCGGTATGCTCCCGTTAATCAAGACGGGATCGTTGATATCGAGTGGATAAAAAAAGAAGTGAATGAACAAACAGCTATAGTCGTCTTACAATTGGTAAATTCAGAAATGGGAGCCATCCAGCCAGTAAATGAATGCGTGGAAGCGGTGGCTACATATCAAGTTCCTGTGCATTGCGATATGGTGCAAGCATTTGGCAAGCTTCCTATTGATTTAAAGTCTATAGGGGTTACTTCTGCAGTCATTTCACCTCATAAGTTCGGGGGACCTAAAGGCGTAGGAGTGGTGTATATGAATCCATCCATTCACTGGGAATCCGTGATGGAAGGAACGACACATCAAAATGGATTCAGAGCGGGCACAGTAGATGTACCTGCAATAGTTGCTAGTACAATCGCAGCGAAATTAGCAGCAGCTGAGCAGCAAGCTGCTTATAATCGAGCATTGGAATTGCAACAATTTCTATTTAAGAACATACATAGTGACATTCAAATCGTCGGAAATGTGAAAGAGAAGTCGCCATTCATACAAGGCATTATTTTACCTCATATCGAGGGACAATGGATGATGCTCGAATGCAATCGCCACCAAATTGCTATCTCCACAGGCACTGCCTGCAAAATAGGTCACGGAGAAGCCATTTCAGCAATAAAAGCACTTGGATTTGAAATTGATGCAGCACGACGTTTTGTGAGGATTTCTTTTAATGGAAGTACGACTTTTGAGGATGTTGAGGAGTTTTTGAAGATTGTGAATAGGAGATTATAGGAAACCCCCCCTTCTTTCGAGAGAAGTGGGGGTTAAACTACGTTTATATACTAAAATTTTGAATTTGATTATTAGTTATTTTTGGAGGTATATCCGCTTGTGAGCTCGTAGGTGTATAAAAGTTCACCACTAAAGTTACTAAAACTAAAATAGCAAAAATTTTCTTTTTCATTATAAATCCTCCCAAAATTGTATTGTTTTAATTTTATATAAAAAGCAATTAGCTTTTTGAAAATATTGAGATGCATTTTTATACTTACGTTTTTCAGTGAATTTATTTCCTAAAGCTACACTATACTTATGCGCGTAGATATAGTCTTTATTCTCTTCAAAGAAATTCACTGCCGAAATCATTGGCTCTTCATAATTAATATAGTCAAGTAAAGCTAAGTATAAATTGAAATGATGATAAAAAGCTTCAGTGGCTGTTGAACAATCTTCATTAATAATTTTTAAACCTTTAAGACACCACTCGATAACTTTTTCGTAATCATTGTTTTTAGAAAATTCCATTATTATATAAAGAACTGATACCAAGTAATTTTCCATATCATTTGAAAAATTCAATAAACTGTCTTCAAAGTATTGAATTGCTTTAACAGATTCACCTTGAATTGCAGCAAGTGAACCTAGGTTATGAAGAATAATCCCATGTTGATCCTGCAAATTTAGATCATTGACAATCTTTTGTGCAAGCAGAAAACTTTCTTCTGAGTATTTAAAATTCGAGTTTTTTTTGTGTGCAATCCCAACAATCATATAAGAGTCTAGAGCTCTTCTAAATAACAGATTATTTCGGAATAATGCCAATGATTTGGAAGCGTACTCTATCGTGTTAGTAATTTTTCCTTCAGATAAATAACTTAAACTTAAGGCATTATAAAAATCTGCAAGTTCCCATTCATCTAATTGGAATGTCGAGATTAAGCGTGAAGCTGATTCGAAAAATGAAAGAGCTTTATCAAAATTTCTTTGGATATAATGATAAATACCTGAGTTATAATAATACAAAAATTTCTGTCTGCCATCAAATTTATCTTCCATATGTTTTAACGTGTTTTGGAGTGCTAAACATCGTTCGTCATTCGGATTCAAAATTAAAATTAGTCTGTATAATATTAAGTTATATGTGTAAAAGTTTTCTTCGTTTTTAAATAGTAAATTTTTATCAAACAACTTTGGTATCTCTTCATTAATGTCACTTTTGTTTCTTTCAATTATTGATTTTTTATAAAAAGCCAATAATTGATCCATAAAATGATTTTCTTCATCTAGTGAAATGCTCCAATAATCGATACCTAATCTATCAATTAAGAGCTTTATTACATCATCACTAGGCACTGTCTGGTTGTTCTCGATTTTACTCAGGTAAGAAGTGGAACAAATGCCTTTTGCTAAAGTGACTTGTTTCATATTCTGTTGTATTCGTGACATTTTGATGAGTAACCCGATATTATTCATATATCCACCTTTAAGACTACATTGTTATTTGAGTAATATCTACTATGAAAAGTT
>JBFIXW010000199.1:0-3539 GCA_041605715.1 Paenisporosarcina sp. | reverse complement strand
CCGCAAATAAATTTCATGTTTTTCAATGAAAAGCGGTTTTCGAATTTCTGCCAAAATTTTCTCGACAACTTGGGATACTTCAAGTTTTGTCTTATCTTTTAAGATTACTGTAAATTCATCGCCGCCTATGCGGGAAACCATGTCCTCATCAGATACAGACTTGATCAAACGCTGCGCGACTTGCTGCAATAGTTTGTCACCAACCGTGTGTCCACGTGTATCATTAATCATTTTGAACTTATCCAAATCAATGAACAACACTGCAATTTGACTGTCTGTCTCGACAAAATGTTCGAGTTTTTCTTTGAATTGCAGTCGGTTAGGAAGTCCCGTCAATGCATCGTGATAGGCAAGATAAATGCTTTTTTCTTCAGCCCTTTTACGATCGGAAATATCCTGGATGGCACAAATCGACATCTTCTGCCCTTCTCTTTCGACAAAGTTCACATTGATCAACGTCGAAATCACATGACCATCTTTGTTCACTAATTCCGCTTCAAAGTTATGAATCGGCGTGCGCTTTAAAAAGTCTTTGAATAAGGACATTCGACGACTTTCGGTTGGTGCGATCAGTTCGCCTAAAAAACGCTGCTGCTCACCAAAAAGATGGTTTGAAGCTGGATTGGTTTCCAAAATTTGATGGTTTTCTTCCGCAACAATAATCGGCACAGACACGAGATTGAACATGTTATTCAAATACTCGTCTTTGTCCCGGTTTTCCGCTTCCGCTATGCGTCGCAGCTTGTTTTGAAAATAGGTTTTCCGGTTTGCCCGTTCCAAAATGTTCCCACCCACAATACAAGTAAACACAAGCACCCAAAGAAATAACGAGAACATGCCGCCTTCACTTGTTCCGAACAATGTAATTTGGTAAATGGTCACATAAAAAAGGGTCGTCACTACAGCAATTTTAAAACGTTGTCTTAAAATAAAGAAAGAAAACAAACTAACGACCGTTATTCCACAAATGACCAAAATATCATTTTGCAATACACTGTGGCCAATATATACGATGCTCAGGCCTGCAACCCCATTCGAAATTGCTGTCATCGATTGATAATATTTTGCAAATCGGGGTGAGTACAAAACGATTAAATTCAAAGTGAATACCGGATACAATAAAAAAATGACCACTTTTGCAATGTCCGGAAAATATTGTTCTAAACTTATAAATGAATACAAGCCTAAAGCAAGCCAAGCAAAATAGGATAAAATAATCCCAACTTGGGTAAAAATTCGTACTTCGTTATCATTATAGGTTTTAAAATCGTCCTCTAATGATGGGTCCAGAAAACTTAAGCTCCATGGATGAAATGACAATTCAAGTCGGTCTCTATGTTTAGCCATCAGTTCACTGACTCCCAACCACATCTACGAGCATACTCTCCTGATTTCCAGCAACTCCATGTTTGCGACAAACACTTTCCAAGGTATTCACCGTATAATCGATCTGCTCTTTCGTATGATTGCAATTGACGATCAACCGAATCCTGCCTTGTTTCATTTTTACTGCTGGATAAAAAATCGGGGTCGAATAAATACCTTGCAGATAAAGATCATTTACAACCAATCTCAATTTATTGTGATCCTCGATAAATACCGGAATGATGGGACTTTTGCTTTCTTTCAAATCAAACCCTTTAGACGTTAATAAATTCCGCATGTAATTGTTTTTTTCATGAAGTTCACGGATTAACGACGGATTGTTTTCAATTTCTTCTAGCGCGGCTAAAATGACCCCCGCATCAGCCGGTGTTAAGCACGCTTGGAATAAGTAGGAGTCGGAAAAACGGAGCAACGCGCAATATTTTTTGTCGGCAGCAAGGAAACCACCAATAGAAGCTGTGGCTTTTGATAAAGTGGACATGATAAAATCCACTTCGTCACTTACGCCTTGTTCATGACAATATCCTTGTCCCTTATCTCCATAAATTCCAAAGGTATGAGCTTCATCTACATACAAATAAAATTCGTGCATCTTTTTTAACTGGACCATTTCTTTCAACGGGGCCAAATCGCCACTCATTGAATACGCCGATTCAACGATGACAAAGATATTTTCGAACATTCCTTGATACCGGCTCAATTTCTTCTCAAGATCGACTACATCGTTATGTTTAAAAGAAATCCACTTTTTCGCGCTGGATAACCTGACGCCGTTAATAATAGAGGAATGGCTCTCACGATCGAAAAGAATCAAATCCTGGCTGCCGACCAACGATGAAATAGCACCAAGGTTTGCAGTAAATCCGGTTGGAAAAAGAACTGCGTTTTCTTTTCCGGTCATGCCACTTATTTTCCGCTCTATTTCTTTATGCAACGATGTCATTCCACAAGATGATGCAGATGTGCCTGATCCTGTGCCATACTGATTCAAAGCTTGAGTAGCTTTTTCAATAACATTCTTATTTCTATTTAAACTAAGATAGTGATTTACATTCCATAAGATACATTCTTTTACTTCACCGTTATGTGCTGTGATGACATTCGCCGAAGAGGATGGACCATTTTCCAAGTATCGGTCGTATTCGTTGCCCATTTCCGCGAAACTTTGAATCGTTTGTGCCCGTACTTCCAAATCCGTAACATCTTTCAAAAAAGCTAAAACTTCCCCCATTGAAGCAAACTCTGAACTCATATAAATACCTCCCTATTGATTCGTATTTCTTATATTTATAGAAATTAGTACTATTGTATCTTCAATTGGTACTATTGTAACATAAACATTTATTTGTGCAATTCAGAATTTTTAAATTTATATAAAATAATATGAAATTTATAGGAGATTTTTTAAAGGGACCAGACCTCTTATCGCAGCATATTTCTGATTGAATATCTTTATATAGTGCACTTATAACTGTTTTTTCATTACTATTTCTTCATATCATGAATACCGGGAGATAATCTTTAAAAAGTATATAGTTGGATATTTATTAATCTCTAACTACTTTGGGTCAAATGATACATTTTAGGCATCATGAAACACTTTCTGTTTTCTGTAAGGGAGTTGATTTATGATTAACTCCAACAAAGTCCTTACCCAAACAAAAAAGATGAATTCGGCATAAAGCGAATTCATATTTTTTAATTCAATTGAATAATCTTTTTAGAAAAACTTCTATAAACTATGCCTGTCCAATGTTCAATCCTCTTTTTCCATATACGCTTTTACTTTTTCCAAATGGCCTTTATCTTCTTTTTTTAACATCATTTCAAATATTGGTTTGATGATAGCATTTTTCATCCCTTTTGACCGGATAGACCCTTTAAAATCGATTTTGGTGCCTTCAACCAGTGAAGTAAATTCATATCGATACGTAACGGTAATACCGCTCATCTCGCTCTTCACTACAAAAGATTTATTCGGATCGAATTCCGCTACTGTTAATACGGTCGCTGCTTCTTTGCCCCGTATATTTCGCACTTCTTCAATTTGTGTTCCCACTTGCATGGGTCCTTCAGTCAACTTTTTCGTTCTCACCACTGTTTCCATAATCGCTGGAGCCTGTGAAAAATCCGTAACGACGTTGAAGACTGAT
>JBFIXW010000198.1:0-3570 GCA_041605715.1 Paenisporosarcina sp. | reverse complement strand
TTTAGAAAAGTCTACATAGCCGAAATGCTTAATAGTAATGTTCATTAAATCTGCTGAAAATGGGATCTGACGTTTTTCATAATAAAGCGGAATCATAATCGATGATTCAAGTAAGGCTCTTTCAACCTTTAAATTTAATGTGGTCCATTCATGGAATGGGGTATGGGCATATTCATTCATATGTTTAGTCAATGTGTTATTTGTTTTCAATATTTTCGCTAATGGTGAGTAGCCATTTCTTAAAAAGTGGTAAAAAGAAAAGTTTTGATTCAACTCGAAAACTTCGCCATGTATGAATAAATCCACTTGTTGGTTCTTTTCGCTATTAGTTAGGGTATCTGCGAAAGATACCCATTTTATTTCAACGGGGACTCCTTCAGACTCAAATATTTCTTTTAGCCATTGTGTTGTGTTTTCTGTGTAACCTACGAGTTTCATAATAAGTGTTCCAGTAAACTTAGGACGTTCTACTTGAGGAACAACAAAGCGTTGGTCCTGTCCAATTAGACAGCTTTTATGGTTAGGCAATGCTCGAGAAGATACACGACCAATATTAGGGCGATGCTTTGAAATCACATAATGTATGTAATCTCTTATTTCTTTTCGTTGAATGTCAGTATTACGGAAAGTATTCATGATGACAACACCAAACCCTGAATCACTTTCAACTTCAAATGTGTCTTTTACATCCTCTTGAGTAGAAGAACGGTATACGATATCGAAATCTTTAGGTACTTGCACAAATTCGACTTCATCTAGTAAGGGTCTTTCTTGAAAGTAATCCTTAAATGCATATAAAGTCGTTTTTAAATCATGGCTGTTTTCAGCGTAAAAGGGGCCAGTTCCTAAAAGCTGATCTTTACTTTCTTTATAAATACTCGCATTCAACGTTCCAATCATTTGTAGGGCATAGCTACAACCATCCGGAAAACAAATATCTATTACTAATGGAGCAATAACCTTAATTTCTTTTATAGGTAACCATAGCTCTTTAAAGTGAGCGTCCTTGCGAAGCTTTTCTAAACAATCAACAACATCTTCGGCTAATAAAATCGAACCATCATGAAATTTAACATCTTTTTTTAAGTAAAGTCTTAGCTTTGTTTTGTATTCATCCCAACTGTGAGCTAGTTCTGGATTGATGACGCCTTGATCATCAACTGTGACTAATCGATTAAACACATTCGCCACCATATTTGCACTATGTACTTCCACAGCCTCTAAAGGATGCATCGTGAGTAAGGGATAACGTCTTGGAATAATGAGTTTATCTATTGCATTTGCGCTTTGGACGTAACCTAGTCTTTTACTGAATTTATTCATTAAGCGAAGTTTACTGTCTTTTGACCAATTGAATAGAAGGTATTTACTACTCGTTTCAATGGGTTCAATTTCAATCAACTTCATAAGCTGTTCTTCTAATACTTCTTCTACATCCTTCAACCATATTAGTCTCGATACATTTCCGCGACCTTTACCAGGTGTAAAGGTTAGCCATCCTTCAGTAACCCATTTTTGAATGTAGCGAGTTGTTTGTTTAGAACTTAATTGAAGTACCTCTGCAATATCCTTCTGTTTAATTTCACCTGAGTCAACAACATTCCATAATGTTAAAAGATAGTGATCCATTTTAACCTCCTCTTACATAAGTGGACATTTTTATTCTAATTGTCTATTTTTAGGAACTTAAGTCTAGTTTAATATACAAAAGACAGAGGAGGTATGCAACATGAATTGGAAAGACTATCCGCAAAATATTAAAGTTCGCTTAATCACTTCTTTCTTTAACCGCGCAGTATCGTCAGCAGTTATGCCATTTATGGCATTGTTTTTCGCTCTAGAAATGAGTAAGGTGTGGGCTGGATTGTTTTTAGTGTTTACTGTTATCATCAGTTTTTTTGTTAATTTAATTGGTGGATATATATCCGATCGATTTCCACGAAAGAAGGTATTACTATCTACCTCTTCGTTAAGTGCAGTGTTGTTTTTACTGATGACGATTAGCTTAATACCTGTACATAATGTCATTTGGTTATTTGCTATTGCGTATGTAGGGTTTGTCATTACAAGTAGTCTAGGCAGACCAGCCATGCATGCCATTATTATCGATTCCACTACGCCTGAAAATCGAAAAGCTGTATATGCCATTGACTACTGGATGGTGAATTTGTCGATGGCAATCGGTGCTGCATTAGGTGGCTTGCTGTATGTAAATCACCAAATTGAGTTATTTGTTTTGCTGAGTGTTACTTCTGCGATTCTTCCAATCTCTTATAAGATTTGGCTAATTGATGTACATACAAATCATTTGGAAAAACAACACCAAAACGTATTTATCGATGTAATTCAAAATTATAAAGTTGCTTTTCAAGATCGACCATTTGTTAAAGTTGTTGTTGGATCCATGTTCATCTTTGCAGCGGAATTTTCTTTAAATAGTTATATTGGTGTTCGACTGGCAGAAACATTTAAAACCGTCACAATTGGTAATTTTGACATTGGTGGCGTTCGTATGTTGAGTATTTTAAATATCGAAAATATGCTACTCGTTGTTTGTTTAACGTTTTTTATTACCAAAATCACAGACCGATTTAATAAACAAAAAATGATGTTAGCTGGACTTATTATTTATGGCATCGGTTATGTAACCATTACTTCTGCGAATTCGTGGTATTTACTTGTTATCTTTGGTTTTATCGCGACGATGGGCGAGTTAATTTATTCACCGATTCGAAATGCTGAGCAGGCCAACATGATGCCATCTGATAAGAGAGGGTCATATTCTGCTTTTTCAAATCTGTCATTTTCAGGAGCTGACTTAATCGCACGATCTACAATCATAATTGGTGCATTCTTAATTCCTACGATGATGTCGGTTTATATCGGAGTCATTTTGATGATTGGTATTTTTCTCGTCTATACCGGGTTATTTGTGAAAGGCTCCCAGCCGTTAATAAATAAAAAAGCTATTTTGAATACATCAACGAAGATGTTTGTTAAATAATTAAACTCCTATATATTTAATCTATTAAACAAATGCGTGGATAGAGGAGCGATCACACAATGAGCAGTAGTGAAGCATTATTAAAGGCTTTTAAAGAATCCAATATCCAATTGGCCGGACATGGTAAGCGAAATGTGAAAGTTCTTAAAGAAGCCTTTCACCAAGTTGATGGAAATATAGAGAGTGACATTTACGGAAGCGGAAAAATTATTGAGGATTTCCAGCATAAAATGGCGGCTCTTTTAGGTAAGGAATCTGCCGTGTTTTTCCCAAGTGGTACGATGGCTCAGCAAATCGCTTTACGCATTTGGTGTGACCGTAAAAATGTGAAGAAAGTCGCTTATCATCCTCTCTGTCATTTAGAGATTCATGAAGCAGATGGCTTAAAAGAACTGCATCATATTGAGACTGTTTTGTTAGCAGATAAGACCAGAGTGATCACCTTAGAAGACGTATTGAATATGGAAGAAAACATCGCTTGTTTGTTGCTGGAGTTACCTCAACGAGAAATTGGAGGGCAATTACCTGACTTTGAAACGCTCGTAGAAATATCGAAGTATTGTCGT
>JBFIXW010000197.1:0-3604 GCA_041605715.1 Paenisporosarcina sp. | reverse complement strand
TTTAAGAGTTCTAGTTGTGAGAACGAGGATGTGTAAGAACCATGTGTCGTAATAATGTGTGTTTTTAATGCATTTTCGAAGATAGGTTGGACGACCAGAGTGTCTGTGTCGATCCGTAAAGAGTCACAAGTGCGCAAGAAACAACCTCCTAAACATGATAATTTGAATGTAGCACGACAAAAGTTTTTTAACAAGTCGAAAAATACATATTATTTGGAATTTTTGTAGGTTCATTGGATATTTATTTTATGGTCGAAACATGACGTTTCCTTAAGAGAAACATCACAAAATACGATTCGAATGAATCGGTTCTATATCTTAAACTGAAGCCACCTGGGAATAAAGAAGCGTGCACGCTCCAAAGGAAACATCCGGTGGAGAATTTTGAAGAAGTATTAGCACAATACGAACCAATGATTTATGCATGTATCCGAAAACTACGAATCTATAAAAATCACTCAGAATTTGTTCAAGTTGGTCGAGTTGGTTTATGGAAGGCGCTTAAACGATATGAAAAAGAACGAGGAGACTTTGCTCCGTTCGTATATCGTTCAATCTATGGCAGTATATTAGATGAATTGAAAAAATCTCATGCCAATGAACAGCAAGCCGTGCCAACTGAAAGTAATGTGTTAGAAGGAATCATTGGGTTTAAAGAGGAAGAAGTTGACCAAGATGGATTCATAACAGAAGCTCTATCTTATTTGAACCCTACAGAAAAACAATTGATTCAGCTTATATTTATAGAAGGTTTCTCTTTAGATGAAGCTGCAAGTAGATTAGAGATGTCTAAAGAAAGTTTGAAAAAAAAGAGGCAACGGACGCTGAAAAAGTTGAGAAACCACTTGAAGGTCCCTGGCACCGAAACACGTATGAAAGTTTAAACAATTCGATGTAATTCGAGAAAATACAAAAAATAGTGTTTCATTTTAACTAAAAGAGGTATGTTAAAAGAGAATAGATATCGAATTTAATTTCCCTATTTTGAATTTCGAAAAGGAGCAAGCACCGTATGCATCAAAATTCTCATTTACATGATTACTTATTAAATAAAGCCATGCAACTTACAGAAGACTGGTATGCAGCCATTGACAAAACAACTGCAGAAGGTGTCTATGCTTCCACAGATCCAAATGTCATCGATAAGTTAAAAAATCAAAACTTTAGATTCCACCAAAACTTGATTGGTATTTTCAATCAAGAAGAAAAGACATTCTTCGAAGAATTCGATAATTGGATACTCGAAATCGCAAAGGATCCCGAACATTTAAAAACATCTACTCATGTAATTTTTAACGAATTCCTAAAAGTGCAAGATCAATATTTAGAAATGCTCAGAACTTATTCGATTGAGAATAAAGGGAAATATTCAACAGAAGAGATTTTCACTTGGGGACAACTAATCATTAAGGCGTTTGGAAGAATCACCTCTCGATTCGTTGAAGAGCATGATGCATTAGCTTTGAAACGCCTAACAAGCCAACAAGCAGTTATTAATGAATTAAGTGCACCTGTTATTCGATTACACAATGGAGTTGGTTTATTGCCAGTAGTGGGAGATATCGATACGCAACGCGCAAAATACTTGCTCGAACACACATTGTTGGAATGCGGGAATAAAAAAATTACACATTTATACGTTGATCTTTCTGGTGTCACCATGATTGATACAATGGTTGCGATGCAAATTTTCCAGCTAATTGATGCATTAAAAATTGTCGGAGTGGCTACAACATTGTCTGGCGTTCGACCTGAAATTGCCATGACCGCCGTTCAACTTGGTGTTAACTTCAGTGAAATTAAAATCACCGGAAATTTATCGCAAGCTTTAAAACTACATTAAACAGCGGAACCTTTATCCAATGGATGAAGGTTTCTTTTATTACAAGAAGATTAAATATTAGGAATTGTGTTTAAATTTAAATTCACTTGGGGTAGATAGAGTGTACAACAAAAAACACTTAGGAGGTTCCACCATGAGTAATGAAATGAACCGAAGAATTGAAGTAGCCCGCACAGAAGAAGAATTGTATAACAAACTTGAGACGTTAACATCACAAGGATATAAAGAAAGTGATATTCATGTAGTTTCGAAAGATCACGGTCATATCCACACATTAAATAAACACTCAGAAGTTTCCACACACGAAGCGGGAACTGCGATGGATAAATTCAAGTCTTGGTTCACAGGAGAAGATGCTGTAACTGAAGGACTTCGTAAACTAAATTTAACAGAAGAAGAAAAAGGACGTTATTCTCAAAATGTAGCAAATGGCGGTTTCCTTCTATACACAGACCATATAGTTACGGATGCGAAAGACCATCAAAATGAATTCGAAGAAGGGTATGACACATTTGGTGCAACTGGAAATAGTTACGAGTCATATCATGGCGAAGACCGTTCAGTTGTTACAAATGAGCCTGGTTTTGAAGAGCGTATACAAAGCGAAGATCCTCAAATGACAGCAACAACTGGAACAGCATTTATGGATACACGCTTCAATGAACGAGTTGAACCGTCAGTAAATGATACAACGACATTTGGTGCAGAAGAACCTCGCGGTGAATACAAATTCGATTCAAAACACGATGAGCCACAAAGTGACTATGCAAAAGAACAAGGATTCAGCCCGTCTAACAATGAGTTAGTGAATGAAACAGATGGTCGTTTTGACGAACCAATGGACCGCTTTGAAAGAGGCGAAACGTTTGCAACAAGTCCTCACTTAGCGAGAGAAACGGATCATATTGGTCATTCGATGCAAGAAGATCAAGCGACGCGTGAACACCGTCCAACGATTAATGAAGCAAACGAAGGTGCAGAATTTAATACGAATGAGCGCGCTGCATTTAATACAAACGAACCAATAACTGAAAATCATAAAACAGAAGGATATCAATCTCCAGGAACTGACCCGAATTTAGGACCAGCAGCATTTGGTGATGTTGAAAACGAAATGCCTTCTGGCGAAATGAAACATGATTTTGAGAAAGATCCACGTAGCAACGACGAAAAATTTGAGTCTGGCCATAAAACAAGTGGTGACGGCAATGCATTCTCATTCGACACCGATTCAACAAG
Source organism: Paenisporosarcina sp. (assembly GCA_041605715.1). Taxonomy (GTDB): domain Bacteria; phylum Bacillota; class Bacilli; order Bacillales_A; family Planococcaceae; genus Paenisporosarcina. The sequence goes on along the minus strand of JBFIXW010000197.1, from coordinate 522 downwards.
CAATGAAGTCCTCACAGGCGGTGTTAATGATGATGAGCAAGAGTTGGCTAATGATCAATTTAAAGAAAAAATTGATAAAAACCAATATCGTTCAGATCATAATCCACCCCCAACAACAAAACTATTTTAATCTAACGCATATAAGGTGACCCCCACCATATATAGATGAACCGCCCTACAGATGAAAGAGTCTGCAGGGCGGTTTTTTGTCATAAGTTTCATGTCATTCTCCATTTCGGCGGTGACATTCAAGGATTCATATGTCTCATTCTACATTTGACGAGCAACATTCTAGGATTCGCAAGACCTATTCAAGGATTCAAGTGTCACATTCTAGTATTCACGATTATCACACAATTTGAACTCTTACAAGTGGTGCCAGTTTGAGAATCGAACTCTCACGTTTGCTGTTCTTAATGTGCCAGCCTCAAAGTGTGCATTCTACATTTCGGCGGTGACATTCACGGATTCACATGTCTCTTACTACATTTGACGAGCAACATTCTAGGATTCACGAGGCCT
>JBFIXW010000196.1:0-3610 GCA_041605715.1 Paenisporosarcina sp. | reverse complement strand
TTGACAACAATTTTGTATCCTGTCATAATCCAATTTAGATTTCAAAAAATTCATATCTACATTTTTCTTATCAAGAGCAGGTGGAGGGACTAGCCCTATGAAACCCGGCAACCGACTTACGCGAGTAAGCACGGTGCTAATTCTTGCAGCAGTGGCTGACAGATAAGAGGATGTTAGTTCTTACTAACCTCTTCTTTTTTGTGAAGAGGTTTTTTATTTTGGCATAAAGAGGTGATCGACGTGACAGAAGTAAAGGCTACGTATTTGGTACATAGCATCGAAGAAAATTTAGAGAAAAAAGCAGAAGGCATCGCCCTAGGGCTAACGGTCGGTTCATGGACCGACTTGCCATTACTTGAACAAGAACAATTGAAAAAACATAAAGGGAGAGTCGTGCGTGTGGAGTCTCTTGGAAAAACAGCTGACTATTTTTCAGAAACACGAACGAAAGGAATTATTGAAATTGCCTATCCTTCAGCCAATTTCAGCGCAGACATTCCCGCCATTTTAACGACAACGTTTGGCAAACTATCACTGGATGGCGAAATTAAATTAACGGACTTATCTTTTGATGACACGTTACTCAATCACTTCCCAGGACCGAAATATGGTATTGAGGGAATTCGCACATTAACAGGTGTCCATGATCGCCCATTTGTCATGAGCATTTTCAAAGGAATTATTGGGAAAGATATCGACTTTTTCACGCACCAATTAGAGCAACAGGCTCTTGGTGGTGTGGACTTTGTAAAGGATGATGAGATTTTATTCGATAATCCGTTAACCCCATTTGAACAACGTATAACGAAAGCGAATGAAGTGTTAGAAAGGGTCTATGAGCAAACCGGTCATCGTACCCGATTTGCAGTGAACCTAACCGGGAGAACGTATGACTTGAAAGAAAAAGCGAAAAAGGCGGTTGAATTAGGGGCAGATATATTATTATTTAACGTATTTGCATATGGTCTAGATGTCCTTCAAAGTTTAGTTGAAGACACGGAAATTACCGTTCCGATCATGGCCCACCCAGCTTTCTCAGGTGCTATCACACCTTCCCCATTTTATGGTGTCTCAAATTCCTTGCTACTCGGGAAATTGCTTCGGTATACAGGAGCGGATTTCTCTTTATTCCCATCGCCATACGGCAGTGTCGCACTAGCTAAACAAGAAACACTCCATATAGCCAAAGAACTAACAGAGCCGGGTTTGTTGAATAAAACCTTGCCAGTTCCTTCTGCGGGTATTCATCCAGCAATGGTGCCTCAACTCATTGCCGATTTTGGAATTGACTCCGTGATCAATGCTGGAGGAGGCGTGCACGGTCATCCAGAAGGGGCAGCGGCAGGAGGCAAGGCATTTAGACAGGCAGTGGAGGCAACGATAACGAATCGAACCCTATCTGAAGCGTCGCAAAGTCACGAAGAGCTACGACTAGCCCTTGAATTGTGGGGTGACAAAGTTCGATGAAGCGACCCATTATTTTTTGTGACTTTGATGGCACGATCACAATGAATGACAACATCATGGCAATCATGAAGAAATTTGCTCAACCACAATGGGAAGTGATTAAGGATCAGATTCTCAGTCAAGAAATCACGATTCAGCAAGGAGTTACGCAACTATTTCACTTGTTACCAACGACGCAAAAGGATGAAGTCATTCAATTTGTCTTGGCACAAGCGGAAATGCGAGAAGGATTTGACGACTTTGTAACGTATACGAAAGAACATCATATTCCGTTATACATCGTTTCAGGAGGCATTGACTTCTTCGTACAGCCCCTATTAAAAGGTCTGATAGAAGAACAACATATTTATTGCAATGAGGCGAATTTTTCAGGCGATAAGATCGCAATTGAGTGGCCACACAGTTGTGATGAACGTTGCTCAAACGGTTGTGGGTGCTGCAAACCGTCCATCATTCGTAAGTTAAGTGACGAAAACACCTATAAAATCGTGGTTGGTGATTCCATTACTGATTTGCAAGCGGCGAAGCTGGCAGACAAAGTCATTGCGCGGGATTTTCTCATCGAAAAATGTGAGGAACTTGCCATTCCTTATGAACCATTCACCACATTTCACGATGTCATACAAATTTTGGAGAAGCGGGAGGTAGATTCATGAGTCTATATGTAACACGTTGGAATGAACTAGCGGCTGTTAAAAAAGAGCTAGCTGGACGCGATTGGTTTTACGGCACAAGCGGTAATTTATCCATTAAAGTTTCCAATGATCCTTTGACCTTTCTCGTCACAGCTTCTGGAAAAGACAAGCGCACATTTACGAATCAGGATTTTTTATTAGTCGATAAAAACGGTGAGCGTATAGAAGAAACGTCATCGAAACCTTCCGCCGAAACCTTATTGCACGCGAAGATTTACAACAAAACAAATGCGGGTTGTGTGCTTCATGTACATACAATTGATAACAATGTGATCACGGAATTGTATAAACACGAAACGCATATCGAGTTTACGGGCAACGAAATCATTAAAGCGTTAGGCTCATGGGAACAAGATGCCAAAGTGCAAATTCCCATTATTCAAAATGTCGCGCATATCCCAACACTTGCCGAACAATTTGATCGATATGTAGTAGGGGATACAGGAGCGGTCTTAATAGAAAATCATGGCATTACTGTGTGGGGAAGAGACGCTTTTGAGGCAAAAAAGCTACTTGAAGCCTGGGAGTTTTTGTTTTCATACCAAGTAAAACTAGCAACCATAAAAAACAGAGTAGGGAGTTTCTTAAATGGCATTTATTAAAAAGCATGCAAACGGAGAACGCATTGAAGATCCAACACAAGTGATTGAATTTTTGAATGACAATGAAGTCATCTATGAAAAGTGGGATATCGAAAAACTACCAGAAAACCTACGTGAAAAATTCGATTTATCGGACGAGGAGAAATACCAAATTTTATCAGCCTTTGGGATTGAGATTGCTGATATTTCTGAGCGTAGAAACTATCAACAAGCTGATGTCATTTCACTGTCTGAAACAACGCCTAACTTAGAACAACTATTAAAAAACTTCCAACAAGAGCATCATCATGAGGATGACGAAGTGCGCTTCATCGTAAGTGGTCATGGGATTTTTGTGATTCAATCAGCAGACGGAGAATTCTTTGATGTTGAACTTCAACCTGGTGATTTGATTTCCGTGCCTGAAAACGTGCGACATTACTTCACGTTAATGGAAGACCGGAAAGTAGTCGCAGTGCGTATTTTCGTCACAACAGAAGGTTGGGTTCCAATTTATGATAAAGAAGAAGTCGTAAGTTAATAACGAGAAAAAAACTGACCTCTGTTATCTTGAGGTCAGGTTAGATTGTGGATAAATAAAAATGCTGATTTCCATTGCGACGGACGCTTTCTACGGGCACGAATTCAGCCGCTTCCTTCGCGATGCTCAGTCCAAGGTCTTCAGTTCGTGCTGATTCCGCTAGAAAGATTAGAACCATAGTTCTAATCTTTGCGACGAAGCTAGCGCAGCGATGCAGAAACAGGAGCAGATGTTTTACGCCGTCTCCATTCCAATCAATTGAAATCTCTGAAAATATTAAATTAGAATGTTCAATTTCACTCGGAGACTTTAAATGCCAGACTATC
>JBFIXW010000195.1:0-3748 GCA_041605715.1 Paenisporosarcina sp. | reverse complement strand
GGAATTGATCCGGTTCTGCATAAACAATGACAGACTCCTCTTCTTCCAATACGTCGCGAACATCTACGTCAGCTTCTACTAATAATTCAAATACTTCATCAGCGGATTTTCCTTCGATTCCAATAACAGCGGTAGCATCAAACATGTAGGCAACAGAACCACTCACACCCATGTTCCCACCATTTTTCCCAAATGCCGCACGAACATCAGATGCTGTACGGTTTACATTGTTTGTTAAAGCATCTACGATGACCATTGAACCGTTTGGACCAAACCCTTCATAACGTAATTCATCGTAACTTTCTTCTGATCCACCTTTAGCCTTTTCAATGGCACGATCTACAATTGTTTTTGGAACGCTGTATGTTTTAGCTCTTTCCAAAACGACTTTCAGTGCGCGATTTGATTCCGGATCTGGTTCGCCTTGTTTTGCAGCTACATAAATTTCTCGACCAAATTTCGCATAAATTCTACTTGTATTTGAATCCTTTGAGGCTTTCTTTTCTTTAATATTATTCCACTTACGTCCCATATCTGTTCACTCACTTTCAATATAAGTCTCGATTTCAGTATGAATAAAACATGTTCATTTCTATTATTCTCACTGTTGAATTATACACTAATAGGGCCATACTTTTCGAGTCCTATTATGAAACTGATAGTCTTTCGATACTTATACCTTCACTGGTGTCGCCAATGTCCATCGATTCAAATAGGCTTGATCAATAAATTCACTTCGATTTGCATATGCACGAATTACATCTTTAATTTCTTCTGCTTGATACTGATCATTTCGGTTGTTAGCTAATGTAGGGTAACCAGATCCTCGCTGCAAATAATCTGAACTTGCAACTGAATACCAACGGTCGTCTTCAAGCGATTTGCCATCTAATATGACATCATGAACACGTTTTCCATCATGTACGACTTCTGTATTACTTGAAACGTGCAGACGTCCGGCGAATTTCCCTCTAAAACCTGGACCTCTTCCATCCACTAAACAAGTTTGGGCATCTAGTGCTTGTTCCAATGCCTGTTTAATGTCTTTACCTAATACATCAAACGTCGTCGGATTCAGTGGTGAAGGACAGATTTCAATCAATTTTTTATTTGAAACGTCATCAAACAATCCTGCGTTCGCAATCCCGCTATTCATTAAGCCAATTTCGCATTCCAACAAATCTCTTAACCCATCTGCAATGAGATTCGTTAAAGGATTCTCTCCGATCACATCATGCCACAATGGTTGTGTAAGCTTGTACAACGGCTGACTCAACGCTTCAATTGCTCTTTCTTTATTCACTTTCAAAATATCCAAAATTCGTTCATCCGATTCTACACCATTTGTTTCTATAGTTTCTGAATGAAGAAGCGTGACCTGTTGGCCTTTTATTTCAATATCGACAATCCCTACATACTCACCATATTTTCCAGCACTATTTAAAATGGTACCTTCTATTATTTTGGCTTCTTTGTAGAGCTTGTGATCATGTGCAGACAGAATGACATCTAATTCTGGTATCTCTTTAGCTAATTCATCGTCTGCGAAAGTACCTACATGATTTAACAAAATGCAAAGATCATATTTCCCTTTATTCCGCTCGATTTCATTCACAATTGCCTCTTTGTACGAATGCATATGTACGCCTAACCCCTCGTTGAAAACACCCATATCGGGCGACGATCCGGTGATCAAAATACGCAGGTTGTTCTTATGAAGAATAACACTTGGGAAGACACCTTTAATCGGGCTTACATCTTTTTTCACTAAGTTGTTGCTGATAAAAGGCAACGAACTATTGCTCGCCATGTATTCAAGTGTATGGATGCCGTTAAACATTTCATTATTACCTATGGTCAGTGCATCATACCCCACTTCCTCAAGAAGCTCGATAGCCGCCATCCCTTTTGTACCTTGTAGTTCAATACTTCGGAAGTCCGCAAAATCGCCACCGTCTAGAATTAATGTGTGTTCTTGTGTCAATTGTTTAATAAGCGTGGATGCTTTAGCGAATTGATCAAAGTGGCTATGTATATCATTTGTATGGAGTATTCTAAGTCTCATGTTGTTCCCTCACTTTTCTTGTGCATGTATATGCTATTCTATATTACCGTTTAGTTCCCTTTAATTGGAACGAAACGACATAACAAAAGGCTGCATCATTTCTCTCGAAAAAGAAATCATGCAACCTCGTTTGTGTTAATTAGTCGTTTTAGAGTTAGCAATTGCTGATGCCATTCGGTCGATAACAGGCACGGTGCTAGACTTTGTGTTTTGAGTTTGAATGGTGAATATGAGCCACTCGCCATCCTTCGTTTTCACATATCCTGCTAATGAACTAACATTATCCAAGCTCCCTGTTTTCGCAATCACGTTGTTTTTTGCAGGTGCTAATTTTAGTCGCGTTCTTAATGTCCCACCAACAAAGCGATCATAGCCACCAGCGATTGGCATTCCTCTTAACAAACTGCCATACCACGGTTCAGAGCGAACTTTGTGGAGCAATAAAGACAATTGACTAGATGGAATTTTATTCGCATGGGACATCCCTGATGCGTCTTCGAATACCCATTTGTTCACGTCAAGACCAACAGACCCTGCATATTCACGCATAACTTTTAAGCCATTATTCCAGCTTCCAACGCCATACTTCACTTTACCCATTTCTTTCGCAAGCACTTCAGCATGCGTGTTATTGCTTAGTTTTAAGAAAGGAACCATCAATTCTTTCACAGTCATTGATTTTTTTGAAAGTAATACGCGCGCATTTTCAGGAACTTTTCCTCTCAACACTCTTGATGTGGAACTGAACGTAATTCCTTTTGAGGCCAATGATTTTTTGAATACATCTAACGCGTATGCTGTCGGATTTGAGACAGCAATCCACTCCTTTTTACCAGCAGTCGCAAGTGGTGCATTCCCTGTAATGATGATTTTGTTCGTGCCATATTCACGTTCGATTTTCAGTGTATTTTTATATCCTTTAGGTACGGTTTTTGATTTATTAATGACGCGCACAATATTTGTAGCTGGCGTGAGTGTCACTTTAGCAACTCTTCCATTGACTGAAGGTCTCGCTTCCACAATCACTGACCCTGCATCATAGTCCGCATTCGGTGACAAGGTAAGAGCTGAAATTTGAGCCGCATAATAATACGATTCATCTTCTTTTGAAATACCTGGTGATAATCGTTGAGTATCGTACCATGTATCGTCGCCAATTAGATGTCCAGAAACTCGTTTTACGCCACGACTAGCTAAAGTGGATGCAAATTTATCAAAGTCTTGTTTCAATAAAGTCGGATCACCTTTTCCTCTCAAGTACATATCACCTTTTAAAGTACCACTTTTAACAGAGCCGTTTGTTAAAACATCAGTAGAGAAACGATAGTCTTCACCTAATGTTTCTAAAGCAGCAGAAGCTGTCAAAATTTTTAAAGAGGATGCTGGTGTAATTCCTTTGTCCGCATAATATTGATACACAATTTCTCCATTTGATGCTTTTCGAATCGTTACACTTGAAGTGGCAGCTTTCAATCGACTATCTGTCATGATGCTATTAATGGAATTCTTTAAGCTTGAATACGAAGTAGCTGCTTGAACTGCCGAAGTTTCTGAAACAGGTGTTAATACCATTCCACTAAACATGATTGCAGTAGTGAGGCCAATTAATATTTTTCGTCGAATTTTCACTTCTTACCTCCTAAATTTACATAATTACCTATTATTTTAGCATGAAATTATCAG
>JBFIXW010000194.1:0-3774 GCA_041605715.1 Paenisporosarcina sp. | reverse complement strand
TTTTAATAACGTATTCGCAGAAGAAGGATTTAAGCGATCTGCGCGTTGTATCACATATATTTTACGGCCTGCCTCGAGACTCGTTTTATTCATTTCCATAATAACTTGTAAAATTTGATCCTTTTTAATATCTTGACCATCAGGCTCAACGACCATAAAGTTTGGATGATTTCCTGATTCAAACCTTCTACATCCTCGGCACGTTTCACATGGAACATTTTGCAGAGGATTTTCACATAATAATAATTTTACAAAAGCCCTCATTACTGCTTGCTTCCCGGTGCCCTTACCACCTTCAAAAAGATAGGCATGAGCAATCCGTTGTTTTTGGTAGATCATTTGAAGTTGTTTCATTACAACCGGTTGAAGCTTTAAAACTTCTGAAATAGTCTGTGTCACGTTTTGCTCACACCTTTATTGCTAATTTTTTTTAAAAAACCCGTGTCCCGGACATCCGGAAGACACGGGATTTTACGTGTAAAGATTGATTAACAATCCTTTAATTTCACCTATTTTGTCTAATAAATCAATTGATTCTTTTTCTTGCACTAAAATTTCTTGCGCAAGCTCAATCAACTTTTCATCAATGGTTTCTATGATTTTCAATCGTCTACCTTCACCAAAGCGGTTCCAAGTATGTGATTGTTTCAAACCCATCCCATAGTCAACTGCTTCCGATAAAAAACGTTTGACCAACATTTTAAATTTGGCCATTTCACGCAGATTTCGAGACCTCGCTAAACGGTCACCTGCAGTGGAAATATCACCTAATAATCTCGTTAACTGTTCGGTCTGCATTCTATTTTCTTGTTTTGCTACTAATTGTCCAAACCGATTCGCAGGTTGCAATGTTTGTGATGAATCTTTGCGAAGCTTATCTACACCTACACGTACGTCTTGGTTAATTTTCATGTGAAATCAACCTCCGTGTCTTAAAAATGATGGAATTGTTCAATCGGAAGTACAAATACTGTAGCTCCGCCCACTTCAACTTCAACTGGGTAAGGGATATACGAATCAGCATTTCCTCCCATTGGAGAAACGGGTGCAACCATCTGTTCTCGAGATCGACAGTTATCACGAATCAGGTCGAGTGCTTTTCCAACTAGTTCATCATCTGTACCGATTAAGAATGTCGTGTTTCCAGATCGTAAAAAACCACCTGTACTTGCTAATTTTGTTGCACGAAAATCACCTTTTGTTAAAGCACTTGATAATCGATTACTATCTTGATCTTGAACAACCGCTACTATTAACTTCATAAGCTCATCCCCTTTTTTCGGAAATACTTCCTACTATTATAACATGAATGGAAGCATCAATTCATACGTGACTCAAGAGTTTTTTTCAGAACATTCAGCACATAATTTGTTACGTCTTCTTGTGACTGTGATGCATCGATCACTTGAATACGATTCGGATATCTCCTCACGACTTCTTGATACCCCGTGCGAACTGCCTGATGAAACGCTAAACTCTCGACATCTAAACGATTTAATTCCCTATTATCGTTCTTCGCAATTCGATTAAGACCAATTTCTGGGTCTACGTCAAAATATAACGTGAGGTCAGGCATTAGTTTACCGATAGCAAATTCATTAATCGATAACACTTCATCTATTCCAAGTCCACGTGCGTATCCTTGATAAGCAAGAGACGCATCGACAAAACGATCACATAAGACAATCTTCCCTTGTGTCAGAGCTGGCTCAATTTTTTCTACTAAATGCTGTCTTCTAGCAGCTGCATACAGCAAAGCTTCCGTTCGACCATCCATTTCCGTAAACTCATTATCTAAAATAATCTCACGAATTTTCTCTGAAATTCGAATGCCACCAGGCTCTCTCGTTGAAATAAGGTCATATCCTTCAGATAGAAGTTGCTCAAACACATCTTGCATAACCGTCGTTTTGCCAGCCCCTTCAGGTCCTTCGATGGTAATAAAAAATCCATTAGTATTCATTTATTTTCCTCCTTCAAAACAAGCAACTGTTTCCGGTTTAAATCATGCTCCCCTTGTATCGTTGCCCCACTCGCTAAATAATCAGCAAGCATTTCTAATTTATTCGTCGTAATTTTTTCACCGCGAATGAATAGCGGAATCCCTGGTGGATAAGGAATCACCATTCCAGCCGAAATTCTACCCACCGCTTTTGTATAAAGAATCCATTCAGAATCATGCTCGTCCATCTCTTTGTATGACGTTGCAAGTCGAGAAATAGCTTCTAAATCATGTGTATAATCAATTTGAACTTTGCTTTTCGGTTGCTTCATCAACTGTTCAACAGCTAACTTAATGCGCACCCGGATATCAGCAAACGGAAATGTATGTTTTCTTTTTACTAGAGGTAAGATGAAAAGCACTTGTGTCATATCTGCTAATTCACCATAGACTCTCTGTTCTTCTAACTTCTTTTGCAACTCGAATCCCGAATACCCATTCACTCTCAGTAGCAGCTTGAGTGGATCCTCAACCTCAACGATGTTCAAATTCTTAATTAACTTTAACCCATTTACAAATTGCTCTCTCGTGCGAGTAAAATAATTGGCATCTTCAAGCGAGAAAGTCTCTATATAATCTCTAGCATCATCTAGAGAAGCTAATAATAAATAAGAAGGACTGCTCGTTTGGAGCATTCTCAAATATGTATTTACTTTTTTGGATGACACACGCTTCGATTGTATATGTAAATAGGATCCCATCGTCAAAGCAGGTAACGTTTTATGTGCGGACTGAACGACCACATCAGCCCCTAAATCAAGCGAAGAGGCTGGAAATGTCTCATTGGCACTAAAATGAGCCCCATGTGCTTCATCGACAAGTACAGGCATATTCGATGTGTGAGCAAGTTCAATGATTTCCTTCATAAATGGATTAATTACGCCATAATAAGTCGGATGAGTTAAAATCAATGCTTTTGCGCTAGGATACATGTCTAGAGCATTTTTTAACGTGTCCTCACTAATATGAGTTGCTGTTTCGGTCTTTCCATCCCACTCAGGTGTTAAAAACACCGGATTTGCACCAACAAATTGCAGTGCATGAAATATCGACTTATGGGCGTTACGCTGAACCAATACCAAATCGCCTTCTGTACAGGTAGCATAAACCATGGCCAAATTCCCAACAGTAGATCCATTTACCAAAAAGAAGCTCTCCTCCGCACCATACGCATTCGCCAGCATAACTTGAGCTTCCTCAATCACGTCTTCCGGATGATGATAATCATCCAAGCCATTTAACTCTGTATAATCAAACTTCATCACATCACGAAACGCACGTGGTAATTCGGTTAATAATCCATGCTTATGTCCAGGAACATGAAAAGAGACCGGTTTCTTCTCATAAAATTGAACCATCCGTTCCACTATTGGTCTTTTGCCCATAATTAAAGTCTCCGTTCTTCACATATGGTAACAATTATACAGTATTGATCAGTTAGGCAGATAACTATATCTTGAACTATGGAACAAAGTCGCTGATTTCATTACGCTAGACGGACGCTTTTCGGAGCACGGCTTTAGCCGCTTCCTTCGCGATACTCAATCTACGGCCTTCAGCTCGTGCTGTTTCCCTCTGAGTCGCGGTCTTAATTTCAATCAGCACAAGTATGTAGAAAAGCAAATTTATAATTAAAGGGCATCACTTTTAACGGCAAACTATTATGCCGTTAAGTCAGTATCTAAATAGTTTTAACAGAAAACGTGTCAGTTGGTAAGCCAACTGACACCATTTTAAGCGCGTTAAATTGTTTGGATTTCGTGAATTTTAGA
>JBFIXW010000193.1:0-3801 GCA_041605715.1 Paenisporosarcina sp. | reverse complement strand
TAACGGTTGAAATACGAGCTAATGCTGTGCATACAGCAAGAATTAATCCAAAAATAAACGCAATAATACTTAAAGGAAGCGTAAAGACAACTAGACCCTCCAGCAGGGGCTGGAGGGAAGTTTGAGCGATATCCATATATCGCTCCATTTCATCGGGCTCTATGTTAATACTATTCCATAACATTTTCGCCAAACCATTTTTCAGAAATTTCGTCGTACGTTCCATCTTCAATCATTTCGTTAAATGCTTTATTTACCGCTTCCACCAACGTGTCATTGCCTTGGCGGAACATCAAACCACTTTGTGCTGCATCGTCTGCTTCTGCTACGATTTTAATTTTTGCATCAGGTTTTTGCTTTAGGAAATCCAACACAGAAAGTTTATCGTTAATTGTTACATCTACGCGTTTTGAATTTAGAAGCTCAATTGCTTGGTTAAAGCCTTCCACACCAACCAATTCCGCGCCATTTGTTTTTGCAATTTCTCCATAGTTACTTGTAAGTGACTGTGCTGCTTTCAAGCCTTTAATATCTTCAAAGTTTTTAACGTCTTCATTATCTGCATGTGTAACTAATACAGCTGCAGATGAAATATACGGCTCAGAAAAAGAATATTTTTCAAGGCGATCTTCACGAATACCTACTTGGTTCGCAATCATATCAAATCGTTTAGAATCAAGTCCTGCAAACATAGCGTCCCATTGTGTTTCCATGAATTTCGGTTCAACACCTAAACGTGCAGCAATTTCTTCTGCAATCTCTACGTCAAAACCTGTTAATTTCCCACTCTCGTCATGATAAGTAAAGGGAGGGTAGGTTCCTTCTGTTCCAATTAACAATTCGCCATCTTCTTTAACTTTTGCCAGCAAATCAGTTGTTTCTTCTTTTGAACCTGTATCTTTATTGTCACTTGCTTCCTCATTCTCTGAAGTTCCACATGCCGATAACATCAGGACTCCAATTAATAAAACTAACCATAAATTAAACTTTTCCATTTGTATTCCTCCTAATTCAGATAAACTTACTTGGTATTAGCTATCTTATCCGAAGTATGTGTTTGCGTCAAAATAAATTACTTATTCTACAAAAACGCGAACTATTAAGAATACTCATATTATTTGACGATTACTTTAGGGTGCGCAATACAGAGAAAGTTATGATTCAGATTAAAGAAACAGTTTTAAACTCTTTGCTTCCGTTCCAAATCCCCGAAGATTCCATGTGTTTTCTAAGGAAACGTCAGCTAACAATTCAAATCTTCCTCCTAATTTATGTGCTACCTCAAATGCCACTAAACTTTCATACACCGAAGCCATTTGCTTAGCGATTAATTCCGCCTCAAGGGTTTGTAGAATTTCATCCAACTACTCAAATTACGTCTCACCATTTCCCATCCATTCGTTTATTAAGTCCAGATTCTATGTAAATCTCTAATCCACTTTAGTTTACACTTTCCCAAATAAAAAATTTAATTTTCACACATTTTATATAGAAACCTTTATACTATTAATTAGTTCGTATTTCGTAACATTAAGGGGAGATGAGCAAATGGTTAAAGGTTTACCTGCACGTTCTGAAGTAACAGTTGAAGAGACTTGGAATTTAGAGGATTTGTTTTCTTCAGAGAGAGAATATCAAGATGCAATTTCTGAGCTAGTTCAGTTAGTAGATTCATTTCACTCGAATTTCAAAGGGAAGATTACAGACAGTAATTCTGCAATAGAAGCCCTAACAGGGTATGCTGCTGTTTATGAAAAATTCACACCTATTGGTGCTTATGCAAGTCTAGCTTTCAGCACTGACCAAACAGATAACGAAGCACAAATGCGTTCTGGCAAATTTAGTTCGATCGCTGCATCCTTAAGCAGTAAATTATCTTTTGTAGACAGTGAATTACTTGAATTATCAATGGATGAGTTGAATAAAGCGATGACTAAATCCGAGGAATACGCTCATTATTTAAAAGAATTAATTCGACAAAAACCACATCAGTTGCACCCTGAAGTTGAAAAGACATTAGCTGCCTATTCTTCATCTTTCTCAGCACCATATGGTTTGTACAATACAACTAAAATGGTCGATTTATCTTTTGAAGACTTCGAAGTGAATGACAAGAAATACCCATTAAGTTATGTTTCATTTGAAGGGGATTGGGAGGCTGAAACCGATACAGAAATTAGACGTGCTGCTTTTGACTCCTTTTCAAAACAAATAAAAAACTACCAACATACAACTGCTAAAACGTATGATATGAAGTTGCAAATAGAAAAAACCACGTCTGATTTACGTGGATATGACAGCATTTTCGACTATTTATTATTCGAGCAAGAAGTCGATCAATCACTTTACAATCGCCAAATTGATTTAATTACAAGTGAGCTTGCACCTCACATGAGAAAATATGCTAAACTTCTGCAAGATGTTCACGGCCTTGATAAAATGACGTTTGCCGATTTGAAAATCCCATTGGATCCGTCTTATGAACCAAAAATTACGATTGAAGAATCAAAAAAATACATGAATGATGCTTTAGCAATTATGGGAGACGATTATTTAGATATGGTCAATCGTTCTTTTGATGAGCGATGGATTGATTTTGCACAAAACACTGGGAAATCGACCGGTGCATTTTGTTCAAGCCCATATGGATCACACCCTTATATTTTAATCTCATGGTCTAGTCGTATGAATGAAGTATTTGTTTTGGCACACGAACTCGGACATGCTGGTCACTTTTATAATGCACATAAGAAACAAAATGTTTTCAACTCTCGTCCATCTTTATACTTCATTGAAGCACCTTCTACTATGAACGAAATGTTAATGGCGAATCATTTATTAGAAAACTCGGATGATCCGAAATTCAAACGCTGGGTTATTTCCTCAATTGTTGCACGCACATACTATCACAATTTTGTGACGCATTTATTAGAGGCAGCCTATCAACGTAAAGTGTATGAGCGTGTGAATGCAGGTGAAAACGTAAATGCTGACATTTTGAATGAAATCAAAAGAGGTGTGTTAGAAGAATTCTGGGGAGATGCGGTCGAGATCACTCCTGGAGCTGAGTTAACTTGGATGCGTCAACCTCATTACTATATGGGATTATATCCATACACATATAGTGCAGGTCTTACAATCTCAACTCAAGTATCTAAACGCATACTGTCTGAAGGCGAGTCGGCTGTAGCGGATTGGTTAGAAGTGCTTCAAGCAGGAGGAACGAAAACACCAGTTGAGTTAGCACAAATGGCTGGAGTCGATGTAACAACTGAACAACCACTTCGTGATACGATTGCTTATATCGGCGAATTGGTTGATGAATTAATTAAGCTTACAGAAGAAATTGAAGGCGTAGCAACTAAATAGACAAAAGCCGATTGCCCTCTCGAATGGGACAGTCGGCTTTTATTATTCTTTCTTCAGGACTAAAGACACCGATGAATCAGCGAGAGGAATGCGTTTCCACACGAACCATTTTAGGAATCGAAGATGATTTGATTTAACCATCGTAAACATGACACTACCTAAGATAACTGTAAGACTCCCGATTCCTTGAACCACCGTCATGCTTTCTCCTAAAAATAGAAAAGCAAGAATTGCCGTGAAAACAGGATTGAAATTCAAGAAAATACCAGATGCTGTTGCTCCTAGTTTTTGAACACCAATATTCCATAATAGCATGCAAACGACTGTTGAAATTACTCCGGTATATAAAATCGATTGAACAAAGGATCCATCAATATTTTCGATTGTAAAATCACGAAGATGAAAAGGAACTAGCATGAGTACACCAAAAAT
>JBFIXW010000192.1:0-3802 GCA_041605715.1 Paenisporosarcina sp. | reverse complement strand
GTAATTCTTCTAAGAAATAAGAAGTTGCTTTTTCATTTTCACTAAAGAAATAAGCCGCTAAAGGTTTTGGTAACTTGCGAACTTGTTGAATCGCAGTTTCCAATCGATCGTAGGTCATCACGGGTAAAATTGGACCGAATATTTCATCTTCCATCGAAGGACTTTGCCAAGAAATGCCGTCTAAAATTGTCGGTTCTATATATAAATCGTTAACATCCAATTTTCCTCCGAATACGATTTGAGAAGATTCCTTTTGGAGTAATTGTTCCAGTCGATTAAATTGACGAGCATTAATGATTCGGCCATAATCTGGTGTGATTTGACGATCTTTTCCAAAAAACTCTGTAATGGTTTTCGACAATAATTGAATGAATTGATCTTTTACATCTTTGTGCACGAGTAAATAGTCAGGTGCGACACATGTCTGGCCTGCATTAATAAATTTACCCCAGACGATTCTTTTTGCGGCAACTTCTAAATTAGCAGTGTGATCAATGATGGCTGGGCTTTTTCCACCCAGTTCTAAGGTAATCGGTGTTAATCTTTCTGAAGCAGCTTTCATAACCACTTTTCCAACCGCAACGCTTCCAGTAAAGAAAATATAATCAAATGGCGCATGTATTAAAGCAGATGTCTCTTCTTTATCACCTTCAACTACACGAATATAATGTAGAGCGAATGTGCTTTCAATAATTTTGCGTATAATTTGAGAAGTGTGATAAGCAGATTCAGATGGTTTAACAATTGCGCAATTCCCTCCTATAATGGCCCCGATTAATGGTTCCATTACCAGTTGAAATGGATAATTGAAAGGTCCCACGATTAACACAGAACCATAAGGCTCACGTAAAATAAAACTTTTCGCTGGCATTAAATGAAGCGAAGTTTTTACTGATTCGGGTTTCATCCACTCTTCTAAATGTTTCAGCATAAACCCAATGCTATCTAAAACGATTCCAACTTCTGTAGCATAAGCTTCAAACTCACTTTTCCTTAAATCTTTGTATAGAGCTTCAATTATTTCAGACTCGTGATGCTGAACTGCTTGTTTTAATTTCACCAATTGGGCTTTACGAAATTCAACGGACTTTGTGATTCCTTTATAGTAAAAATCATGTTGTCTATTGATCATTTGTTCTACATCTTGAGCTGTAAAATTCATTTTCTCACTCCATTTCCTATAGCCTTACAGTAGTCTTTCGCACGGTAATAATCAAGAAGTTAAGAGGTTGAAACTGTTCGCTCAAAATCTACACTAGCAATTGATCAATCCATTTTTGTACGATTAATCCTTCTTCAAAAGTCACAAGGTAAGCTTCTTTGTTTTGCATAATGGCATGACATTCTTCAAATAAGGTAGAGGCTTTTACTGTAGGCTCTATTCTTCTAGCTTCCTGATCAAATTCTGCTACCCATAATTCCGACCAATTTTTTAAAGTCATCACTTTTTTTGTCCCATATATTTTAAATGACAACACTTCTTCTTGAGCTATACCAGACTGGCCATTTAATAGGATTGGAATTCCTTGAATCGTTTTACCAATTGCAATTGTACTAGTTTCACACAATTCTATATTTTCAGGATAATTGGTTTGAAATGCCTGTATGGAAAAATGATTAAATAGTCTATACATGATTTGAAAGTAATGTGGAAATACTTCTCTTATAAAGCCACCTTGCTCGCGTGATGCAATCCATGGATTTTTCTGCCACAGTCTCGGCCAATGTGGAAAATAGGTTTGGAGCTCGATTCTTTGGATACTTCCGAGTGAACCATCATTTACTGCAGCCATCATGGATTGAACTGCATCACTATACATAAGCGGAAAATGCATGGCAGAATGGACATTCATTTCCTTTGTCACTTCGACCATTCGTTCACCAGCGCTTACATCATGGGCAAGAGGTTTTTCAGATAATATATGACAGCCGTGTTTAGCAGCTAGCTCAGTCAAAGGAGCATGTTGATTAGGAGGCGTTCCAATATACACCCAGTCAGGTTTTAAAGCCCATAACTCATCTAAAGAATTCAAACTATGTAAATGATACTTTGACTTTATTTCCTGTAATCGTGTCGAATTTTCATCATACACTGCCACGATTTCACATGTAGAATGTGCCAAAATCTGATTAATAATACGTTCTCCTACAATGCCGGTTCCGATTAGAGCAAACGTTGTTTTCTTCAAGTGATTCAACACTCCTTCTAGGAAATTTGTTTCATTTTTTAAAAACTTTGTTTCAGACTGTAACTTTTACGGGTAAAGAACTGTCAAACAATTAAGAAAAATAAGGGAGGAAATACACATGTTAAAAACAGAAACTTGGTGGGAACCCATCTTTTCAGGAAGCTTAAGCTTAGGGATTAATAAAGATCGCTTAAACGAATTAGAAGAAGAAGCGTTCATTTACTTTGATGATACTGAAGAAGACGAAACATTGGAACATTAAATTTGCAGAGAAATAATCAAACATGCCATACATAGACAGCTTCCCCTTAATTCAAAGGAGAAGCTGTCTTTTTTTGTTCATATAAATAAAACATTAAATAATATACAAAAGCACTAAGTAAGGAAAGAATGGCGATGATGGTAAACGTCCAGAAAAACCCGAACCAAACCGTCATTGGAATTGATAATGGCGCAATCATTCGACCGACCGTATAACGTAAACTAGCCGCTGCAAAATATTGTCCCCTCATATGTTCAGGTGCCAACTTGGAAATAAAGCTTTGAGATAAGCCGACAATCATTAATTCACCAAATGTAAAAATCGCCATCGCTACTACGAAAATCCAAAACAATCCATAATACGCGAAAACCATCATCGCGATTGTGTATAAAATGGAAGATATAAAGAAGACGTTCTTTTCACTGAATTTTAGTACATACCGTGTAACAGCTACAGTAAGTAATGCAACCAAAAAACCATTCTCAGAAATTAGGACACTAAATGCCAACTCACCGGTTAACTTGAAATCCCATCCAAAAACAGACATCCGTTGAGGATTTGATATCACTTCCTTCACATATACAGGAAGTAACAAATCAAGTTGCATAAAAGTTTGTGCACTTAAAACCCCTGCAATGATAAATAGTAAAAAGAGCTTATCCTGCATAATCACTCCGTAATCCTTTACTTGCATACGAATGGCATGTATCGCCCCTTTAGGAGTATCCGTTGCCAGGTTATCAACATTCGTTGGTAATGTTTCTTTCGTGAACTTAATTAGTATCCATGCTAATAATAAACACACTAAGCCCGCTACAACCATTAAACCAAAACGGGCACTAAAGAAGAAAATACCACCTAAAATCGGTCCAACAACGACCGCAATATTGATAGATGTATAGAAGACGGCAAATACTTCCCCTCTATGCTCTTCTGGAACGACATCAGCGACCATTGCTTGACTGGCTGGCCAGTATAAAGAACCAAAAACACTAGCAATTGTAAAAGCAATAAATCCTAGTCCAGGCGATTCCAAAAATGGTGAATTAGCGAAAGCAAATAGGAAAAATGCTGCTCCCTGTCCAAATGACGAAATGACCATCATCGTTCGGCGACCAAATTGATCCGCACAATATCCACCAACCAAATTTGCAGCGACCGAGAACACTTGAGACAAAATGAGCAAAAAGCCCGCTGTTGTTTTCCCAAATTCTTCTGCAAAATAAATCGCAAGGAACGGGAAGAACATCCAAAACGTGATGTTCATAAATGCTTCACCGATTAATCTTGCTTTTAAACTTTTATCCCAATCTTTAATCTTCATGTTGTTTCTCCCTAGATGACTTGCTCT
>JBFIXW010000191.1:0-3818 GCA_041605715.1 Paenisporosarcina sp. | reverse complement strand
CCAGCTGTTTCAGGCTCTACATTTGAAGAAGATTCTTTGTATACTTGCTCCGCATCAGGAGATGCAACCAAACCAGTAAATTCAATCGTATTGTTCTGTACCGTTGCAAATCCTGCAATCGGAACTTGACACCCACCATCCATCGCATATAAAAATGCACGTTCTGCATGGACAGCTTTCCATGTATCTTGATGTGTTAACTTGCTAAGTTCATCTAATAGTTCTGCATCATTACCACGGCATTCAATCGCAAGAGCACCTTGTCCAACTGCTGGCAAACAATCTTCTACTGACAAATATTCAGTAACTACATTGTCACTCCAACCTAAGCGTTTTAAACCTGCTGCAGCTAAGATAATCGCATCATACTCATCCGTTTCAAGTTTTGCTAAACGTGTATCTACATTCCCACGTATCCATTTAATATCAATGTCCGGACGCAATAGTAAAAGTTGGGCAGAACGACGTAAACTACTTGTACCTACTACAGCACCAATTGGTAAATCCATAAACTTCACATGACCAGTAGATATAAAAGCATCTCGCGCATCCTCACGTGGTGGAATACAACCAATCACAAGTCCTTCTGGTAACTCAGATGGCATATCTTTCATGCTATGAACAGCAAAATCAATCTCTTTTTTATATAAAGCTTGCTCAATTTCTTTTACGAACAACCCTTTTCCGCCAACTTTTGAAAGTTGAACATCAACGATTTGATCACCTTTAGTGACAATCTCTTTTACCTCAAATTCAAATGGAGCACCTGCTTGTTTCATTTGATCAATAAACCAATTCGTTTGTGTTAATGCCAATTTACTTCTTCTAGAACCTACAATAATTTTTCTCAATGTTGTAACATCCTCTCTTAATACCAAAAATGAAAATCAGATAAGCGACTTCCTAAGAAGAAATTAACTAATACGAGGAGAAATGCATATACATGCCCCCAAGCATAGCTTGTCCCATGAAGGAGTCCCTTCTGACGTCTATAAAATAAAAAACCATATACAAATAATAAGAAGATAGATCCGAATATCTTTATATCAAATATTGTAAATTCATTAAGCGATACATATGCCCATTGTAATCCTAAAATTAAGCTGACTAATAAAAACGGAATACCAATACCGATTGAAACGGTCATACCTTTTTCAGCTTGTCCAAGAGATGGCAAATTCCCATACTGCTTAGTCCATTTCTTTTTCTTTAATAAACGATATAAGATATGATACAAAGTTGAAAATACAAAGGACAGTGAAAAAGCTACATAAGACAGTATGGCAAACGTTATATGAATAAATAACAACTCAGACAATAAAGAGTCTCCTACTGAAGACTGTTCAATTTGAACTGGAGCAAATGTATGAATAGTTATAAAAATGAATCCAATCACATTTAAAAAGAATACAGGTACTTTTTCTCGAAAAGTAACATGTAAAATAATCGACAATGTGATTAATAACCAAGCATAAAAATATATCCCTTCAAATAATGTGAGAATCGGAAATCTCTGCGTCTCCACTATGTACAATACTAAAAATACTGTTTGCAAAATCCATACCGTACTAAGTATCCAAAAGGCAATACGATACGCTTTTGAATCTTTATCTAAATAATCGATGAAGTAAAAGACAAGACTAATTGCGTAGAGGATGACCATTCCTTCATGCAACCTTGTCATGGTTATGTCGACCACTGCTTTACCCCTCTCTTTTCATCATGAGAAAAAGCGTTTTCGCATGTATAGTTTAACATACATGAACGAAAACGCCTCCCTACTAAAATTTAATATGAGTACCCCGGATTTGTTACTTGCTTCGTTTCTTCAGGAAAATCAACTGACTCTTTTGCAGCAGTCATTAGTTTTTCTTTCTCTTGCTTAACTTCTTCTTCAATTCCAAAAATCTGTTGGAATAAATCGAGTTGTTCTTGTGATTTAGGTGAAGAAGCTAATTCTTTAGCTTGAAGAATTGGATCTTTTAGTAATTGATTGATGATAGATTTTGTATGCTTACTTAAAATTTTGCGTTCACGATCAGTTAGATCAGGCATTTTATTTTCAATGCTAACCATTGTATCCGATTGAATTTGCAACGCTTTTTGACGAAGTGCGGAAATAACAGGGACAACGCCCAAAGTTCCAAGCCAATCTTTAAATTGGACTAATTCATCTTCAATCATTAACATGATTTCATTTGCTGCACGTTGACGCTCAGCTAAATTAGCTTCTACAATTCCTTGAAGGTCATCAATATCATATAAAAATACATTAGGTAGATTTCCAATTCGAGGATCCAAATCACGTGGTACAGCGATATCCACCATGAAAAGTGGTTTCCCTTTACGCAAACGTTCCACGTATTGCATAAGGTCCAGATCTATCACAAAATCAGTTGAACCTGTTGAACTAATTAAGATATCTGCTTCTAATAATGCGCATTGTAATTCCTGCATAGACTTAGCTTGTCCATCAAATTTAGCAGCAAGTAATTGAGCTTTTTCAAACGTTCGATTAATGACAGTCACTTTTTCAGCACCGCTACCATGAAGGTTTTTAATCGCCAATTCACCCATTTTCCCTGCACCTAAAATGACCACATGTTTATTCTTTAATGAACCAAAAATTTTCTTACCGAGTTCAACAGCTGCATAAGAGACAGAAACAGCATTCTCACCAATCGCTGTTTCAGCATGTGCTCTTTTAGCAAGTGTTACAGACTGTTTAAACAATTGATTGAACACAGTTCCAGTTGTGCCACGTTCTTGAGCCTCTAAAAAGCTTTTTCTCACCTGACCCAAAATTTGTGTTTCCCCTAAAACCATTGAATCAATTCCAGCAGTCACTCGGAACAAATGCTCCATTGCTCCATCTGCTTCATAGATGAAAAGATATGGAGAAAAAGAATCGATTGGTAGCTTGAACCATTCGGCAAGGAATTGTTTAATATAATATCGTCCTGTATGTAACTGATCGACAATCGCATAGATTTCCGTTCGGTTACACGTCGACACGATGACATTTTCTAATATGCTTTTTTGCATTTGTAGTGCTTGCATCGCCTGCGGTAAATCGGATTCAAAGAAGGATAATCGTTCGCGAATCTCTACCGGAGCTGTACGAAAATTAACACCTATAACTATGGTATGCATGGTCTCATGACACCTCTCACGTTCTATTTCATGCCTTTTATTATAACATAACCATTCATAAAACAAGGTTTTAAATGTGAACAAGCTATGAAATCAAGGATGAGTCATGTTCTTATTTATAATAATTATAATGTAAGTGTATCAAAACGAGCGAATGCATACAAACGTTATGATTTCATAATTCATTTTGCCTCGAAATTTGTTGTAAATACAGTGAAGATGACAATTATATTGACCGATGAAGTGATTGTTTTTCATTACGGCGGACGCTTTCCGCGGGCACTACTTCAGCCGCTTCCCTCGCTATGCTCAGTCCAGGGTCTTCAGCGTGCTATTTCCACAGGAGTCGCCGCCTCCATTGCAATCAGTAAAAAAATATTCGTATAATATTAAACGAAATATTAAATTTCAACTCAGATAAGTTTGGATACTATGGTTTTATTTAATTCAACTTTGTATAAATAATTTTAACTCGAAATGAATCATCTTCGGTCATATAGACCGTTAAAAAATTTATTTCAACGGTCTATCAAAGAAGGCCGAGTGAAATGCCAGTTGTATGTAAAAAACCTCGAGGAAAACCTCCTCTTGATACGAAAATCGAAAATCCACTATTTCGTTTTTTTATTTCCAATAAAAATAGAAAAGCCACTCTATCTCAATTT
>JBFIXW010000190.1:0-3834 GCA_041605715.1 Paenisporosarcina sp. | reverse complement strand
GAGTAATCATCATTTGCTTCTTCTTCTAATACATCCAAAATATCATCGACTGTAATAATCCCAAGCAAGTGATTTTGGAAATCAACAACTGGTACAGCAAGGAAATTATAATCTTTAATCATTCGAGCGACTTCTTCTTGGTCTTCACTTACGGACACGCTCACTACACGTTCATTCATAATCGAACGGATTAACGTATCTTCATCGCAAATAATTAAGTCACGAAGAGACACGACACCTGTGAGTTTATTTTCTTCATTTACAACAAAAATGTAGTAAATGGTTTCGGCTTCCGGTGCTTCGTTTCTCAATATTGTCATCGCTGAACGGGCAGTAGAGTTTTCAGGAATGACCACATATTCTGTTGTCATGATGGAACCGGCTGTATATTCTTCATAGTGCAGCAAGTCTTTGATTTCTTGAGCAGACTCGTTATCCATAATTGTCAAATAGCTTACCACTTGGTCTTTGCCGAGTTCATTTAGAACATCTACTGCATCATCGGCGTACATTTCCGATAACATATCTGCAGCATACGTGTTTTCCATTTCCTTTAGGAAAGGTTCGTATTCATCATCATCCAATTCGATGGACTGAAAAATTTCAGCCATTTCTTTAGGCGACAAGTATTCAAATATGATTTGTCTCATATCAGGATCGATTTTTTCAAAAAATTGTGCTTGATCATACGGGTGCAAAGAAAGGAATTCTTCACGGAATGTGTCAAAATCGCGATTGATCAGTATGGCTAATAACTTTTCGTCGTCCATTTCGTTTTCTTCACGGTTGTATGGTTGGTCTGCCATGATCGTACCCTCCTTTCATTGCTTTACATAAAGACAACGACTTTCATTCATATGTAGTTATTTTATGGGTTACACTGTACACATAGCAACTTAATTTATGTGATGAGGTGAAATACGTGCCATTTGACATCATTGGTGATATTCATGGATGTTATGAAGAACTTCTCGAATTGCTAGAAGCACTTGGTTATGAGCAGAAAAATGAAACCTTTATTCATCCCGATGGTCGAAATTTAGCATTTGTAGGCGATGCAGCTGATAGAGGTCCAGAGTCACTTGCAGTATGGCAATTCTTGTTTAATATGGAAGATGCAAATAAGTTATTTTATTGCCCGGGAAATCATTGCAATAAATTCTATCGTTACTTAAAGGGTTCTAATGTTCAAATTACCCATGGTTTAGAAACGACCGTGGCCGAATTCAAGCAATTGACGAAGTCAAAACAAGAGGAATTCCGCAAACGATTTATCGCGTTTTATGAGAAGCTCCCTTTTTACCATCGACTTGATAATGAAAAACTCATCATTGCTCATGCCGGAATTCGCGAAGATATGATTGGTCAACCAATTCAAAAAAATATCATTACTTTTGTTTTATACGGAGATATTAGTGGAGAAAAACATCCTGATGGGAGACCTGTCCGAAGAGACTGGGCTAAGGCGTATCATGGAGATGCTTTAATCGTCTATGGCCACACACCTGTAAAAGAACCTCGCCAGAAAAACGCGACGATTAATATTGATACAGGTTGTGTATTTGGCGGAAAATTAACAGCACTCCGCTATCCCGAGATGGAGACGGTCTCCATTCCTTCTAAACAGCCATACATCGCTGAAAAGTTCCACGATTACGGGGATAAATCTGTATAAACAGCTAAAAACTCGCCCATGTCTTTTGGCAAAGGTGCTTTCAACTTCATTATTTCTTTTGTTAATGGATGTTTGATGATTAGACTAGAACAGTGAAGAGCGGAGCGCGTTAAATCCGTGACTAATCCTCCATAAAGTTCATCTCCGACTAATGGATGCTTGATATGAGCTAAATGTACGCGTATTTGGTGGGTTCTGCCTGTGTGCAATAAACAGCTAACATGCGTGAATCGCTCAAAACGATTCATTACGGTTACGTCTGTATGTGCATATTGACCACCCTCTTGTACTTCACGCTCAATAATACTGGTCCCTTTTCGTCCAATTGGTGCAATAATTGATTGCTGATCTAACTCTACATTACCTTCAACAAATGCTTCATACGTTTTTTCCAATAAATGATTCGCTGTCATTAAATGATGGATATGTCTATTTTTCACGAGGCAAATTAGCCCTGACGTATCACGATCTAGACGAGTTAAAATATGAACAGTCGAAGAAATATGGTTCTGGTCATAATAGTACGCAATGATATTCGCTAAACTCCCTGTCGGATGTTCTTTCGAAGGAATGGTCACGAGTCCAGCGGGTTTATTCACAACTAATAGCACGTGATCTTCATACACAATATCGAGTTCCCCGGCTTGTAATAAAAGGCCATCGCTGACCTTTTCAGGCGGAAAAATAACGGTCACCATATCCCCTTTTTGGAGAATATGTCTGACCGTTTTTTCCTGTCCATTTACAAGTAATGATCCACCCTCATATTTGATGGCGGTTAGTGTTCGTTTCGAAATATCCCATTCGGCTAAAGCCTCTCTCAGTATTTGTTCTTTAGCCGAAATGAATGGTAATTGAAATTGATTAGTCATCGCTGTCAATGAACGAGTCGTGAACGCGCGTCCAAAACGGAAACGGTCTAAAGCGTGCGAATCGCACTTTTTCTTTTGCCACACGATACTCAATCGATTTGACATCTTTATGTAAAAGCTGAACATGATCCACCGTGACCATGAAATCGGGTGCTTTTACTGGCTTCAATACGCATGTATGGTGTGCAGGTAATACGAGAGGTGCACCTACCGTACGAAACACTCGGTTGTTGATCGAAGCCATCTCCGTTAATTGCATCGCATCGAGCGACGGGTGAATGACCGCTCCACCTAAGGCTTTATTGTAAGCAGTACTACCAGAAGGTGTTGACATACACAAACCGTCTCCACGGAATCGTTCAAAATGAGTACCATTGAGTTCAACATCCATTACAAGCGTGACATCCGGAGATTTAATCGTACTTTCATTTAAAGCTAAATACGTTGTTTGGTCATCATTGCGATAATGAATTGTTGCTTCTAAGAGTGGATACTGAATCACTTCAAATTCTTTTTTAGCGATAGAAATAACTAACTTTTCGATTTCAGCTGGCTTCCAATCCGCGTAAAATCCTAAATGCCCCGTATGAATACCTACGAAAGCAACCGTCGCTAATTGTTCACGGTAGCGATGAAAAGCATGGAGGAGTGTGCCATCTCCGCCAATGGACAAAACGATATCAGGAGATTCTTCATTCCATTCTAAACCAAAATCCGACAAATACGTTTTGGCTCTATCCATCAATTCATTTGATAAATCATCATTACGTGATTGAATGAAAAATTTCATAAGCGTTTCGTCCTCCCTCCACTCGTTTTTGGAAAATCAGCAGGTCCAGTTTCTTTGTAATCGCTGAAATATTTTTGAGCTTCTTGAATTTCATTGCGAATTAAAGACATTTCCTCATCTAATCGAAAAGCCGCTTCAGCAGCACTTTGCAAACGATTCTTTATTTCCTCAGGAAATACACCCTTGTATTTATAATTTAATGAGTGCTCAATAGATGCCCAAAAATTCATAGCTAACGTACGAATTTGAATTTCCGCTAAAATCGTTCGTTCCCCGTGAATGGTTTGTACTGGGTATTCAATAATCATATGATACGAGCGATAACCACTGGGTTTTTCCTGTGAAATGTAATCGCGTTCCTCGATTATTTTCAAATCATGTCGGCTTCGTAAGAGCTCGACCACTGTTTCAATGTCATCGACAAACTGACACATCATACGAAGTCCCGCAATATCCGGAAGTTCATGTGCAAGTTGCGAAGATGGTTCAAAAGAAAT
>JBFIXW010000189.1:0-3902 GCA_041605715.1 Paenisporosarcina sp. | reverse complement strand
TAGTATATAAAAAGATTTTACCATTCGACCAAAGTGAGATTGAGTTACGTGTTTCTTGCAAATAAAAGTAAGAATAATGATTTAAATCGTACTTAAAAACCAAAACTTTTTTCTGAATAATCAGTTTTTTCATTGAGAAGGTGATATAGTAATAAGTAAATGTTAATTAAAATTTTTATAACTTAGGCATCCTATTTACTTGAAAGAGTAAATTATTAAAAAAGGTAGTGTTAAACGTATTACTAGATATATATATCTAGTAATACCTTCAGCAACTCCTACTAAATATTTAAAAGGTTAAGTAAATAAAGTTCTATGTTGCAATAGCAATAACAAAGGATATACAATTTCAGAACAAACGATACATAGTGTACCTATTTCCTCAACTTAGACTATTATCACTTTATACTTATAAAGGGAAAAGGGGTGTGAAGAATATGGATAATTACACTCAGACTGGCAGGGTGTCCGCAATATTGTTAATCGTATATGTAGTGTTACAGATTAGTGTATTTTGGTATTTTAGTGGAATGTTAATTCTTTTATACAGCGTTTTACTAATGACATCTTCCGTTGTACTTGTGTTCTGTATAAAAAAATATAGTTTTCTCATTATGTCTATTATGTCTTTAGGTTTAGCTTTTGGGCTAACCTTTTGGTCTAATTTTCAAGGGTTTACCGAAAGTGAACAGTTTAAATTAATGTTTTTACACATTGGATATATGTCTTCTGTAGCGATCATATGGTTTATTCTTCAATCACTGGATCGACTCATTTATTCACAAAAAATGATGAATTTGCAATTAGAGGATTTAAAAAAATATGTACAACCTGAGTTTCGTGTACTTACCAATCGAGAATTCTTGGATCGAGTCGAATTGGTTATGGTAGGACTACGAAGAAGAAAAGAAGAAGGCTACTTAATGAAAGTGGATTTAAGTTCCTCACCTAGTGTAGAAATTTCTCTACATGAACAAGTAGTCCGGTCAATTGAAAAAAGTATTCGAGCCCACTATGATTTATTAACTACAAATGAAAATAAGAAGACACTGTTAATCTTTTTACAAAATACAACAAAAACTGGTTGTGATGTCGTAAAGTTCAGAATTGAACAAGATCTTCGTAAAAAAACTAGTTTTATCGAATTACCTATTACAATTACCTTTAGTCTTATAAAGGATGTTGACGAATTACAGAGAACGTTTTTAGCGAAGGAGGTTTCGAAAAAATGACCTTTTTATTGATAATCATCTTATTGTTTTTTTGGATCTTACTAATATATTATTCGGTACTAACATTTGC
The DNA here is from genome assembly GCA_041605715.1 of Paenisporosarcina sp. Taxonomy (GTDB): domain Bacteria; phylum Bacillota; class Bacilli; order Bacillales_A; family Planococcaceae; genus Paenisporosarcina. The sequence continues at coordinate 2,600 of JBFIXW010000189.1, read as the reverse complement.
AGGTATTCAGTTTAGAATAGAAGGAAAACGTGCTCCTAAGCTAGAAATATACCCTTCCGTTGCTTTGTTTATTCCTGCACATAATGAAGGGTTGGTGCTTCGCAATACACTAGAAGCGATGATGTTGTTAAGGTATCCAGGTAAGCTTGATATATATGTGCTAAATGATAATTCGACAGATAATACAAAAGAGATTGGGGAAGAATTTTCAACTTTATTTTCTAACTGTCATACCATTGATGTGCCTGATGGAGAGCCGAAGGGTAAATCACGTGTCTTAAATTATGGTATTCAAATTAGTAGTTCGGATTATTTTGTGGTATATGACGCAGATAATCAACCTGATTCAGATGCTTTAACATATTTAGTAGAAGCAGCTGAACATAGCCCTAGTAGTGCAGGAGCAATTGGATATGTTCGAACGATTAATCAAAATCAAAACATATTAACTCGAATGATTTCTATCGAATTTCAAGTTTTTCAGCTGTTAATGCAATGCGGGAGATGGTCATTGTTTGGAATTGGCTCACTTCCGGGAACGAATATGCTTATAAAGAGAAGTATACTTGATGAGATTGGTGGCTATGATCCTTATGCATTAGCTGAAGATGCTGAACTAACCATTCGTATTACATCGAAAGGTTATAACCTCCCTATTGTTCCACATGCTGAGACATGGGAACAAGAACCCGAAAATATTAAAGTATTTATTAAACAACGAACTCGCTGGCTAATAGGGAATTTATATTTACTAGAAAAAACATTTCGCGAACTAACATTCTGGAAAAAGAAAGCTTTTTATCATAGCATGCAACACGTCACTACCTACTTTTTATTTGTAGTTTTACTTTTTATTTCAAATGTCTGGCTTGTTCTTAGCTTAATCGGTGTACAGTTGCCAAACGTAGGTGCACCGTTATTAATGATTTGGTTTGTAAGTTATTTAGTCTATGCTTTTCAAGTTGTTGGGAGTATGGTTTTTAACAAAAGTACCTCCTTATTCAATTTACTTATAGGGACCATTATGTACTTTACCTATGCACAATTATTTTTGATACTACTTGCTCGTGCAATTTACTTTTATACCATCAGCAAGTGTAAAAATGAAACAATAATATGGGATAAGACAAAACGATTTAAAGGAGAACCTATGTGAGAAACAAAAGGATATTAATGACTGTCCTATTGTTAACAGTAGTCATAGGGGGAATTTATCTGTGGAGTAAAGAGGATAAAAAAAATACGATTATAAAGGAAGTGGAATCTTTCTATTTAAACGAAACAGGCTTTATCATGACTTATCCTTTTGATCGAAAAACCCCTTATCTTTCAGAGAGCATTGGTTTGTGGATGGAATGGCTTGTTCAAGAAAGTGATGAAAAACGTTTTGAGGAAATGGTCATTCTCTTAAATGACTACTTCATTGTGAGAATAGAAGGGGAAGTTTTCATAAAGTGGCAAGTTGGAAAGGAAATCTCTGTAAATGCTTGGATAGACGATTCTAGAATTGTGTCAGCATTACTGGAAGGTGGAAAGTTGTTTCAAAGAGAAGATTATCTTTTACTTGCACAAGATATTAGAAAATCGGCTAAACATGTACAACTTGAAAACAATTGGATTTCAGAATTTTATGATTGGGAATTAAAAGCTTCTTCTGATTCGATGGTTACTAGTTATTTAGACCATATTTTGCTAGATGGAATGGGCGTTGAGATGCGTCCAATCGTTCAGAATGAAAAGATATTTTTTCCGGAAAAGGTAAAGCGTGATGGCACACCAGTGTCGAGTCCAGAAGCACATCTAGTAGATCAATTGTTAATCGCAACATATAGTAATGACGTTGGAATTGATGTCAAAGCCTTCGAAAGGTGGCTGATTGATGAATATCAAAAAAACGGGAAATTGTATGGCCGCTATTTCAAAGCAACCGGTGAACCAAGTGTCAATTACGAATCTCGTGCAGTGTACGCTCTAGCTATTCGCTTTTTGAAGGATCAACATCCAGATGTAGCCTCCCTCATCGCAGACGAGCACTATAAGATGCTGCATGAATCACCTAATGAAAACATGCACTTTTTTGACTATATGGTTGGAGTACTTTGGCGTGAATAAATGGAATTGACAATTTACTATAATAGAAACATGGCACTTTTGAATGAACGAATTCGAAAGTGCCTTTATGTTTTAAGTTAAAATACTTCATCAGTTCATTCCTTAAAAATTTATTTTCTTGATTTGTATAATACTTTTTAAAGGTATTTATTAGCAAGGCAATAAATCCCTTTAAAAGTGTGGACGATTAAAAAAGAAATGATAATGATAAATTGTTTTTAGGAGGAACTAAAAAATAACCTTTGGAAATTGGCCAGTTTTTTGGCATATAGGTAAAACAGTAAGAAAAAGCCGATCACCGAAGTGACCGACTTTTTTGTGGAAACCCTTGTTCCTAAAGGTTTCCTCGGGTTCTAGACCCAATGATCCCGACTGGGCTCGAACCAGCGACCTCCACCCTGTCAAGGTGGCGCTCTCCCAGCTGAGCTACAAGATCGTTTTTACTAGGACAAATTCTATTATATCGCTGTGGACTAAATAGTCAATGC
>JBFIXW010000188.1:0-3917 GCA_041605715.1 Paenisporosarcina sp. | reverse complement strand
ATTACAGCAATCGGAGAGATTAAAAACAACCGGTCAATTAGCAGCTGCAGTAGCTCATGAAATACGCAATCCCTTGACCGTTGTAATAGGGTTTTTACAGTTATATAAACAGGACCAGTCCATTAACGAAGACGTAAAAAGCAATTTTTCGATTATGATTGATGAGTTAAATACCGCGGAACATGTTATATCTCAATTTTTAACTATAGCAAAACCTACTAATCACATACATTTAGAAATAATAGATGTCCATAAAGCCCTGCAAAGCGTAACGGAATTAATAATGTCGTACGGAGTTTTGAGCCAAAATGACATTGATCTATCTGTTCAAAAAGGACTCTATATTTCCGCAAATGCAATTGAATTTAAACAGTTGTTAATTAACTTGGTAAAAAATGCTATAGAGGTGTCAAATGAAGGAGAACCTGTATTTGTTAGTGCAAAGCGAAAAAAGAACGGTATTGAGATTAAAATAGTCGATACAGGTTACGGAATGTCAGATGAAGAAATGAAGTCACTAGGGACTCCGTTTTATTCATTAAAAAGCAAAGGTACCGGATTAGGTTTAATGATTTGTTATAATATAGTAGAAAAATACAACGGAATGATTCACTTTAAAAGTAAAAAGGACATAGGAACGACCGTCATAGTAAGTTTTCCACTCGATTCTAAATCAGTAGAAGAAGTGAATGGATGATGGGTTTTCTGATACATATACAATTGTTCATCGAGTGAGTACCGGAATCGCTATTCGGCAAGGAGGAAAGACCATGAATTGGAAGGATTGCGAGTTTACCCTTGAAATCTACCCACCCGTGCCTTTCAATTATGAGGAGTGCTTACTGTTTTTAGGTAGGTCCGATCAGGAAGTACTTTATGAAATGGCAGACGGGGAAGTGTGGAAGGCGCATCTGGTTAAAGGTGAGCAGATTTTATTTAAAGTAAGTTACCATTCAAATATGCTTAAAGTAGAATTTCCAATAAACCCACCTTCACGAGCGGTAAAACAAGAAGTTGCTGAATACATCTGGGAATGGTTCGATTTAGACACGGATCTGACCGACTTCTATCATTCAACTATTGATGACCCAATTTTGCATAAGCTAACCAAAGAGTACGAAGGTCTACGCATGATATGTCTACCGGATTTGTTTGAAGCATTATCATGGGCGGTGATGGGGCAACAAATCAACCTGACTTTCGCATACACGCTTAAAAAGCGGTTCGTCGAACAATATGGGGAGAGCCTATCTTACAGTGACCAAACTTACTGGCTATATCCGACAGCTGAACGCATCGCAACTCTTGCAGTAGAGGATTTACGACCACTCCAATTCACGGGAAGAAAAGCCGAATATATCATTGGTATTGCAAAGACATTAGCAAGTGGAGAACTCACAAAAGAAAAGCTACTAAACATGCCAACGCCACTCGATAGGTACCAAGCCTTAATTCATTTGAAAGGTGTGGGGGCATGGACGGCAGATTATGTGCTCATGAAATGCCTACACCACCGAGCTGCTTTTCCGATCGCGGATGTCGGCCTACACAATGCACTAAAAAACCAACTAGGTTTGGAACGAAAGCCAACCATTATGGAAATAAAAGAAATCGCAGCACAGTGGGAAGGTTGGCAAGCATACGCCACTTTCTATCTATGGAGGTCCTTATATGACAGAACGATCTAAAATCGATTATCAATCCCCAATAGGCATCATCGAAATTGTCGGTTCAAACGAAGCGATATATTCGATTTTGTTTTCTGAAGAAGACATGTTAATCAATCCATTAACTGAAGACACACCGCAAGTCGTAATGGATTGCTATCATCAGCTAGATGAGTATTTTAAAGGCGAACGACATGAGTTCACCTTCCCAATGAAGATAGAGGGCACACCATTTCAACAATCTGTATGGCAGTCATTAACCACCATTCCTTACGCGAAAACGGCATCTTACAAACATATTGCCGTCACAATGGGACATGAAAAAGCCATCCGAGCAGTCGGAACAGCGAACGGTCGAAATAAGTTAAGCATTGTCATCCCATGTCACCGAATTATCGGTGCAAGCGGCAAACTAGTCGGCTACGCCGGTGGCTTATGGCGAAAAGAATGGCTGCTTAATCATGAACAAAAATTTCAACAGTTAAAGTAATTGAAAGAATTAAAAACACCCAACCAAGTGGCTGGGTGTTTACTTTATGTATTTAAAAAGCAATATAAAAAGGATGAAGTTCGTCATTTATACAGTACTCAATTCGTTGTCTGAAGTTTTTCCAAGTGACCATTTCTAATGCTTGATGAATAGGGAAGAAACCTACTTCTAAACTCTCAGCACTCGTAGTTAGTTCGCCGCCAACCGGTGTTGCCAAAAATAATGTATTACAAATGGACCCACTAACATTTTGAAATACGCCACAAAACTTCGTCACTTCAATATCAATTCCTGATTCTTCTTTTGTTTCTCTAATTGCTGCATCCTGCAAGGATTCGCCTTCTTCCACCTGTCCGCCAGGCATTTCCCATCCTCTTCTAGGACCTTTGATCAATAAAATCTCGTTCTTTTCATTCAAGACAATTGTTGCTGCTGACACAATATGTTTTGGTATTGGCATTCTCTTATTCTCCATTTCCAATAAAAAGTCTATTTTCTCGGTATGTACATCTTTATTTAAAGAACGAAAAATTCACCTCAAGGTTTCTTCGTCGTTTTCGCATAAATACATGTATCGGTCCATCTCAAACCATCAACCGATAAGTCCTCATTTTCTAAAATACCTTCTAAACGGAATCCGAGTTTTTCAGGAATCGCACGACTTTTCACGTTCTCTGATTCCGTACGAATTTCAACCCGTTTCATCTCAAGATCTTCAAGTGCATAACGGGACAAACGATCAATTGCTTCCACCATGTATCCTTTACCCGCATGTCTCGTGTCAATCCAGTAACCAATCTCCAGTTTTTTAACGTCCCAGTCAATATTATGAAAACCGGTAGTTCCGATAAATTCCTGTGTCTCTTTATTGAAAATTAAAAACCGTAAGCCGGTTCTGCGCATAAAGTTAGAAATAGACTCTCGAATATTCGCTTCCGTATCCTCAACGGCTGGGGTTGTTTGTACAAATGGAAGCCAAGGTTTCATTTCGTCAAGTGACGCTACAATCGCTTGGTTCACCACAAGCCCATCTCCAACTTGTGGCATTCTCAAAATTAAGCGATCTGTTTCAAGACTCGTCGCAATTTCTCTTAATATATGATTCATTTCTAAACACCCTTTATCCATAATTTGTTATTCACTCATCATAATCGAGATTCAGGTATAGTCTCAAGAGTTTTTTATATGTACTTATTAACTTAAGGTGCAATATCTAGACTGAATCGATTTATTTACAGGTTTAATGGTATAATTTAGAAAATAAGTATTATATGAAGGAGATGTCCATTGGCAAACTTTCCGTTCATAGAAATACTAGTAGTGTTTGCTATCTATTTAGCTATCAGCTATTTCTATTTAAATAAGAAACTTGGCATTAAAATCAAAAGAAGAGGATTGCTTTCTATGCATAGAAAGCGATATTTTTTAGCCATCGATTTTCTGTTCATCTCTTTGTTTTTCGGCGTGTTAACGGGCTATGCTAACGGTGATTTTACTTTCATGGGATTACATTCATATATAATTGCCATGTTTGGTCTATTTATTATGCTCAGCATCAACAGTGGCATAGAAGAATGGATATTTCACCGGAAGGATAAAGCGTTCTATCACGAATGGTTAAGCACATTGCTATATTTGTTGGTTCTTTTTGTACTATATAGTAGTGAAAAATGATTTCTATTATGCTGATTTAGATAATGAATAAATACTTGTATCATTCTCACACTTGTCTATTTTGGGATTAATGACGAAAATTTAGT
>JBFIXW010000187.1:0-3945 GCA_041605715.1 Paenisporosarcina sp. | reverse complement strand
TGTTAACGAACTTTATATGGGTAAAATTATTTAAAAAGCGACATAGTGGAATTTTCTCCGCCATGCCGCTTTTTCTTATTTACCAGTTTTTCCGAACTCTTCGATGCGAGCACTGATTTCGTCACGAACTCGTTGGAAGACAGTCCACTTTTCTTCTTCCGTACCCTCAGCGCGAGCAGGGTCGTCAAATCCCCAGTGCCATCTTGTCACATGCGGAGGAGTAATTGGACACTTGTCATTCGCATCCCCACATAACGTCACAACATAGTCTGCACGGTTTAATAACTCAGTATTAATCGTATCTGATGTTTGATTGCGAATATCGATTCCTACTTCATCCATTGCTTTAATCGCATTTGGATTTAGGCCATGCGCTTCAATTCCAGCAGAATAAACATCAAATTGATCACTTAAATGTTTATGACCAAAGGCTTCTGCCATTTGTGAACGACATGAATTACCTGTACATAAGAAATACAAAATCTTTTTCTCCATTTAAAATCATCCTTTTCTAATGAATTATTGTTAACCAAAGGTAAAGACCCGTTAATGTAATGAATAAGGTTGGTACTGTTAAGATAACCCCTACCTTAAAGTAATAACCCCACGAGATTTTTACTCCTTTTTGACTTAACACATGTAACCAAAGCAGTGTTGCAAGTGATCCAATTGGCGTCATTTTTGGACCTAAATCTGATCCAATAATGTTCGCATAAATCAATGCTTCTCTCGTAACGCCTGTCGTATTCGTTTCAGCAATTGCCAATGCATCAATCATAACTGTAGGCATATTGTTCATAATCGAAGATAAGATGGCTGCGATAAAGCCCATCCCAAGCGTAGCTGCATATAAGCCATGACTAGCTGACCATTCAATCACCACTGCTAAGATAGACGTCAATCCAACATTACGAAGTCCATAAACGACAACATACATACCAATTGAAAAGAACACAATCGCCCACGGTGCACCCTTAATAACTGCAGCGGTATGAACAGCATGACTACGTCTAGCAATTACTAAGAATAATATAGCGACAAGTGAAGCAATGATTGAAACGGGGATTTCGATTGTTTCGCTTAAGAAATAGCCAATTAACAATACACCTAGAACATACCAAGACACATGGAACATTTGAATATCTTTTAGAGCTGTTTTAGGTTCTTTTACCATATTTTCATCAAAATGTTTCGGAATTGATTTTCCAAAAAACAAATACAACACCAACATACTTGCAGCTAAACTAAATAGATTTGGAACGAACATGCGAGATGCATATTCGATAAACCCAATTCCAAAAAAGTCTGCTGATACAATATTCACCAAGTTACTAATAACGAATGGCAACGAAGTGGTATCTGCAATAAAACCAGAAGCCATAATAAACGGTAAAATCATTTTTTCTTTAAAATCTAATGCACGAACCATTGCCAATACAATTGGTGTAAGAATTAGTGCAGCCCCATCATTGGCGAATAGAGCAGCTACTCCTGCACCCAACAAAGTAACCAATAAGAACATACGGATTCCGCTTCCTTTAGCAAATCGAGCCATATGTAAAGCTGCCCATTCGAAGAATCCAATCTCATCTAATATGAGAGAAATAATAATTAACGCAATAAAAGTTAATGTCGCATTCCAAACAATTCCCGTAACGTCAATCACATCTTGAAAGTTAACAACCCCAACTAATAGAGCGACAGCAGCTCCGGCCATCGCTGACCAACCGATTGACAATCCACGTGGTTGCCAAATGACAAATACCAACGTGACCAAAAATACAAGACTAGCTAACCAAACATCCATTATTTCGCTCCTATCTATGCTTCACACATCACTTTTTTTCCTTCTTTAATTAAATCATCGACTGTACGGTCAGGCGTTGGAAGTAAACTCAACAAATGAATCAATACAGGATATTGGGGATGTCTAACTTGAAGTGACCAAATCGTCCATCTTCCTCTTTTTTCTTCCGCAACGATACCCGCTTCTTTTAACTTTCTCATATGCTGACTAATCGCCGGTTGCGTCATATGAAGCAACTCCGTTATCTCACACACACATAACGAATGATGCATGAGATGAGTTAAAATTCGCAATCGATTTTGATCTCCAATACCTTTTAGATACTGTTCAAGTGCCAAATAATCCATAAGCATCCCCTTATGTGTTATATTCATTTTCATTATATAAGCATCCACTTATGAAATCAACAGTGAATTATTTAATGTTTTGTGTGATTTTATTGAACTATGTAAACCTTGTTCTTTCACTAATCTATCTTGCTCTCTCACACGAGGATCTTGCTCTTTCAACGACAAACCTTTCACTCAATTTAGAGATCTACGAGCAGGATTCCAGCAGAAAAGGCTGCAGACGCAACCCCAATTTGCTTTTTACGCTTCGCTTTTGAAAGTGACACTGGTATCTTCACGTGAAATTGACGACCTTTCACTTTTAACTCTCGAACTTCCTCTCTCACAAGTCTATCTTGCTCTTTCAAGGATAAATCTTTCACTCAATTTAGAGATCTACGAGCGAAAGCCCAGGAGTTTCCAGTTTCTTTATTTCCCAAAACAAAAAACATTGTTTGCACTTATAATTGTGCAAACAATGTATTTTACTCAATCTATATTCGGTATCTTATGAAAAGTATCTCATTTCTTTATTTCTTCAGCTGTTAATAGCACTACACGTGCAAGGATGTCACTTCCGATATGAATACATTCCTCGTTAAACTTCATCTTAGGATGATGTAAACCTGGAGATAAATCACACCCAAGTCCTAGCATGGTCGCCTTTAATGTTGGTACATGAGCTGAATAAAAATGGAAATCCTCTCCGCCCGGTGTGACAATCGGCGGTTGTACATATTCTTTACCTAACACATCAGCAATCGCTCTTTCCATTAACTCACATGCATCATCATCTACAATTGCGGCTACTAAGTTCGAGTGAACCGTTATATCTATGACAACACCGAATAAGTCTTCCACATGTTTAAGGACATGGTGCACTTTTTCATTTAAAAGAGTCATCATGTCATTGGTTTGTGCCCGTAAATCGATGCTAAATGACCCATTCCCCGGAATAATATTTCCTGTTTCGCTTCCAGCATGCAATTTCGTCATTTTTGCTGAATATGGAATCATTGGATCTAAGCGAATCCCTTGAAGACCTTGCACTATTGCAGCACCGACTTCTATTGCGTTTACCCCTAAGTGTGGTCTCGCTGCATGTGCATCTTGACCGTTGATTGTTCCTTGTAAAATAGAGGCAGCTCCGTGGTGAATAGATGGAGAAGCAGTACCATCGCCAATTTCTTGAATCGGTCTTAAATGCACACCAAATAAATAATCAATGTCATCAATAATGCCTTTATTTACTAATTTTTCGGCACCTTTTCCTTTTTCCTCAGCGGGTTGGAATATCCATTTTAAGCGAACGTCTTTAGGAAAGCCCTTATCTTTTAAATGGAGCAATGCGCCAAAAGCCATTGTCATATGGGCATCATGTCCGCAGGAATGATTGGCTTGAAACACTCCATCTACCTCCTGCCATAAAGCATCAATATCTGCTCTAACCCCAATGCAAGTAGGTCCTTCTCCGATTTCCACAAATAACCCGGTACAATCATCAAAGGTATTCACAACAAACCCTTCTTGTTCAATCACCTTTTTTAAATAAGCTGTCGTTTCTACTTCATGCCAACTTGCTTCCGGATGCGTATGTAAATAGCGAAAAACTTCATCCAACTTTTGTTTGTTTGTTAACAATATGTCATTCATTCTTTCCACCCCAACATTTTCTCTCTACTTAGCTTATCGTATGCATAAGAAATAAATAAAGCCTTTTTGAAATTAATCATAATGAATATTTTTCACTGTATAAAAAAGTAGTCGTCTCGCATAGTCTATTCCATTAAAAAAAGTCCTGCATCAGCA
>JBFIXW010000186.1:0-3967 GCA_041605715.1 Paenisporosarcina sp. | reverse complement strand
TGAGTTGTCACTTGATGCAATCAGTTTTGAGATTGAGTTATGGAACAGACAGATAGCATTGCTTTCAAATAGTTTAGATATTTGTGCTTCATGACCAGTAAAGTCGCCTTTTCGATAGACAACGATAATTTGTTTTGCAATCGGAGAGAGTTCATTCGCCCAGTCAATGGCTGAATTTCCACCACCTGAAATGACGACCGTTTTATCTTTAAAGTGCATTAACGATTTAATTGTGTAATTTAAGTTGCTCACTTCAAATCGGTCAGCTCCTTCAATTTGAAGTTTCTGTGGAGTTAATATGCCACTACCGATCGCTACAATAATGGTTTTAGAGAAATGATGTTCATTCGAATCAGTGACGAGTTCAAAAACTCGATCATTACCTTGGTGAATGGCTGTAACTTTTGTATTTAATACGACGGTTGGTTGAAAGGTTAAACCTTGCTCTACTAGTTTATCGATTAGCAAGGCACCTGGAAGTGGGGGATGTCCACCAACGTCCCAAATCATTTTCTCAGGGTAAACATGAATTTTGCCTCCAAGTTGAGGTTGGAATTCAATAATCTTCGTTTTTAAACCACGTAATCCACTATAAAAACTGGCATAAAGTCCAGCTGGACCACCACCAATAATCGTAACATCATAAAGTTCTGATTGTTTCATTCCTTCTTCTTCCCTCCTCAACTCGCAATAAATTCTGGCAATTATTTTTTGTATTCAATCCTCTTGACAGTTCTAGCTTACCCCATTATAGTTACGGTGTAAATGAAATTGATAATCGTTATCAATTAAAACACATATACATTTTGGGGGAAGGAGGTAGCAAATGGTTCGGCTGCAGGCGAAAGATTTACAAATTCGATATGGTGATCGAACGATTGTCGATGAGCTTTCGATTTCCATTCCAGATGAACAAATAACGGTGATTATTGGCTCTAATGGTTGTGGTAAATCTACTTTGTTAAAGGCTTTAACACGTATCATTCCTCATCAAAGTGGATCAATTGTTCTCGACGGTGAAAGTATTGTTAAAGAACCAACGAAACGATTAGCTCGAAAAATCGCTGTATTGCCTCAAACACCTGAAAGTGCAGGGGCATTAACAGTTGGAGAACTAGTTTCATATGGACGGTTCCCTCATCAAAATCGATTTGGTCAATTGACGAAGCGAGATGTAGAGATGATCGATTGGGCACTTGACGTGACTGGTACGAAATTCTTCAAGTCACATCCAGTCGATTCACTTTCAGGTGGACAGCGTCAACGCGTATGGATTGCCATGGCTCTTGCCCAAGAAACAGATATGATTTTTTTGGATGAGCCAACTACCTATCTCGACATGGCGCACCAACTTGAAATTTTAGAATTGCTGCAGCATTTAAACGCAACAGAAAAACGCACAATTGTGATGGTTCTACACGATCTAAACCACGCAGCCCGTTTTGCAGATTATATTATTGGCATGAAGTTTGGAAAAATTGTTAAGTCCGGGCCAAGTGAAGAAATTATTACGAAACCCGTGTTGCGCGAGTTGTTTCAAATCGATGCTGAAATTGGCGAAGATCCACGTACAGGAAAACCCATTTGTATTACCTATAATTTAGTTAGAGGAGAATGACATAAATGAAAAAGTACTCATTCGTATTCATAGCATTACTAGCAATGTTTGTTTTAGCAGCATGTGGAGGTTCTAAAGAAGAAGGAGCATCTGCGGATAAAGAAAAAAAGAATTCTGAACCAACTACGATTACCTATGAATCAGAAAACGGGCCAGTAGAAGTTCCAGCAGATCCACAACGCGTATTAGTTCTATCATCATTTGCTGGTAACGTCATGGCACTTAATGTTCCTCTTGTAGGAGTTGATTCTTGGTCAAAAATGAATCCACGCTTTGAAGAAAAGCTTGAAGGTGTAGAAGAAGTGACGGACGAAAATTTAGAAAAAATTATTGAATTAGATCCGGATTTAATCGTCGGACTATCTAACATCAAACATGTAGAGAAGTTAAAGGAAATTGCTCCAACGGTTACGTTTACTTACGGTAAGGTTGATTATTTAACACAACATCTTGAAATTGGTAAATTGTTAAATAAAGAAGAAGAAGCTCAAACATGGGTGGATGAATTTAAAACACGTACACAAGAAATAGGCGACGACATTAAAGCCGAAATCGGTGAAGATGCAACCGTTACAGTTATCGAAAGCTTCGATAAGCAATTATATGTATTTGGCGATAACTGGGGCCGTGGGACAGAAATCTTGTACCAAGAAATGGGTCTAAAAATGCCTGAAAAAGTGAAGGAAATGGCTCTAGCTGATGGTTATTATGCATTATCAGCAGAAGTATTACCTGAGTTTACTGGAGATTATTTGATCTTCAGTAAGCATAAAGATGCCGACAACTCATTTGAAGAAACTGAAACTTTTAAAAACATCCCTGCCGTGAAAAACAATCAAATGTTTACAGTGGATGCGATGGAATTTTATTTCAATGATCCATTGACTCTTGATTATCAATTAGACTTCTTTAAAGAGTCATTCTTGGGGAACTAATTCATGTTAAATTATCGGATTCAACGCATTCCATATTCCATTAAACTTGGTGTGAGCGTGATTCTGATGATTGTGCTGTTCGGCATGGCTTTAGTTTTCGGAGCGGCCGATACGAATGTTCTCGATGTCCTATCTGCCATATTCACCACTGCACCGAATGACCAAGCCATTATGTTGAGGGAAATTCGTTTTCCGCGAGAAGTAGCCGCTGCCCTTGTAGGCGCGGCTCTTGCCGTTTCCGGTGCTATTATTCAGGGTATGACTCGTAACCCCCTTGCCGATCCAGGATTGTTAGGTCTTACAGCTGGGGCGAATGCAGCACTAGCGATTACGGTTGCATTTTGGCCATCGGTTAACTACTTTGGTGTCATGCTGACCTGTTTCATAGGAGCAGCTGTAGGGGCAGTCTTGGTTTTTGGTTTTAGCTCATTTCACCCAGAAGGCTTCACATCTCTTCGAATTATTTTGGCAGGAGCAACGATTTCTGCTTTTCTATATGCTATTGCTGAAGGCATAGGCATTTATTTTAAAATTACTCAGCAAGTGTCTATGTGGACAGCAGGAGGAATGATTGGGACAACGTGGAATCAAGTTTTTTTGATTGCCCCGATTGTGTTAATTGGAGTGGCGATTTCTCTCATGTGCTCTCGACAATTAACCATTCTTTCGTTAAGTGAAGAAATGGCGGTAGGTTTAGGACAACGCATTCGATTAATCAAATCGATTTTGTTTGTCCTAGTTATTATTTTAACAGGTGCTTCTGTGGCACTCGTCGGAAATCTAGCATTTTTCGGCTTAATGATACCGCATATTGTAAGGTCGGTTGTCGGAACAGACTATCGATTTGTGCTTCCAATGTCAGCGGTAGTAGGAGCTGCTTTTATGCTACTTGCGGATACAGTCGCTCGCACAGTTAATGCACCATATGAAACACCTGTAGCTGCAGTTGTAGCCATAATGGGCTTGCCATTCTTCTTGTACATTGTGCGAAAAGGAGGGCGAAGTTTCACATGATTGAATCCTCTATCATTCGAAAGCAGAGACTTTTGTTTATCACATTCACATTATTAATAGTAGCAACTGCAATAATCGGTATGGGGCTCGGATTCGCATCCGTATCATACGATCGCATTATTCCAACCTTACTTGGTCAAGGGGAGTTTAAAGAAGAATTTGTCCTGTTTTCAGTGCGCTTACCACGTATCGTCATTACGTTATTAGCCGGAATGGCCTTAGCTCTGTCAGGTGCTATATTGCAAGGGATTACACGAAATGAGTTAGCGGATCCTGGGATTATCGGAATAAATTCTGGAGCAGGCGTAGCTGTCGCCATATTCTTTCTTTATTTCCCAGCAGAAGCAGGAACATTTATTTACGCCCTTCCTTTTGTTGCATTTCTTGGTGCATTGCTCAC
>JBFIXW010000185.1:0-3996 GCA_041605715.1 Paenisporosarcina sp. | reverse complement strand
AGGCGGATTAGTATTAGCAGGATTAACTGGATGTGGCGACGGTGTTGACCAAGACAACGGAATTGACGACGGTGAACAAATGGACGACGTGGATGATGAAAACAAAAATGAAGAAACAGATTAAGTAAAGGAATATTTTTATATTCAAACTTTTTCAAATGTATTCATATCACACAATCATGTAAAAGGTACTTCTACTAACTTTAGGGTTGGTGGCAGTACCTTTTTTATTTGTGATCGTTACCTATGTAGAGCACTTAGAAACGATCAAAAATCCTATTATGATAATAATAATAAATATGATTTTCACTATACATCCACCTTTTGTGAGTGCTGTTAAGTCGCCACCCATGGAACGGTTAATGGAATCAGATAAGTGAGGAAATGGGTTTTTCTTTCTATTATAATGTTGACTTGAATTTTCATGGTCAATCATAAACATTCTCCCCCAGTTCTACTTTAGATTTCATAAATTCATTCATTAATTTACTTTCCTGTTTTAGAAGAAAGGATAGACAACGCAATTGTGGAAAGGGTTCAAGTACTAGTTCTTCATTTATATCAGTTCTTAACATGACTAAACCATCGTTATTAAGGTAATCTGTTAAGGTGATACGACTGTCGCAGATTTGATGTACCTGATTTGGAGTAAGAAAAATGAGTCCCATTGTTTCTGAAGATGGCTTTGGGTTATTTATGGCGTGAGATAAATACATTACGGAATAAAATTCATCTGGGCGTTCCATGAGTAATAAAGGTAACAATTCATGTTTGACTTCAATTCTTACTGGTTTTTCCACACCTAGATTTATCATATACATTGCCGATGTTTCTACAGGATTAATAAGAAGAGAAGACTCTTCGAATACTTCTCGTTGTGCCGCTTCTAACGCTGTTTCAGTACCTTCCAAATGCCCCCCGAGTCGAACAACCCCTAACCTATCTCCACTTTTAGTTGGTCCAACTTGGAAAACAAAATATCTTTTATAATAAACATAGGCACCGGAAGTTATAATTCTAGGAACCAAATTGGAAAAATGAAATGTGAAATTATAATTGCTAGAACTTTTATCTACATCTTCACGTTTATTCATAGAATTCCTTCTCTCAATTTCGAAATTTCATCCAATTAATTCGATTGAAGATTTTATACTTTCATATATATACTTTCAATTTCTTTTAATAATTTGTTAGGGAACTTATTAGAATTGAGTTCTGAAAGGATGAAATGGAAAGATTCAAGGCATTGTATAATAAGTTCATTAGAAATAACTTCTAATTTAATAGCAGTGATGAACTCATCAATATCCAAAACTTGATAGCTCCCATCGGCATTTACAGCAATATCAATAAATAAATCGTGTACACAAAATACATTTGGACTAATCTCCTCAACATTTACAATGTCAATTAACCACCATTTGTATCCTGTTTTATAATTTAATGAAAATTGCAGCCCCCTATCAATTAAGTATATGATAATAAAATTTTCCTTACTATTAGGTGGGGCATATTCTACGAGTGTTGTAGTATTATATCTGACAAATTTATTGGGAATTTTTTTATTTCTATAATATTTTTCTTTTATAGAAAGACTTTCCTTTACCACTTGGTTTGAATTTTTTTGAATTTCTGACGTATATTCTATTCCACCATGTTCTCTACCTAGGTGATTCCAAAAAATGAAGGTATCCATAGTTCCCCCTAATGTTCACTTTCTTAACGGTATAAAACTCATTAGAAAAATGATTACTCCCACGTTTCATCCAACTTATCTGCATAGAATGTGATTGCTTTCTTGTATATATGAATATCTTGATCACCTGAAGTTTCTACAAGAGAATTCAAAAGAAACTCCATAGCTGAACTATGTTTATGTAAATTATATAAAGTCATAGAGAAAAACACTTTAATCGCTTGATTGTCTGGATAAATTTCTAATCCTTTTTTGAAAATATCGTGTGATTTTTCATATTTCCCCAGTGTTCGATATGTACTTCCTAAACCTATAATTGCTCCCTCTAAATCTTTTCCTGATAGACCCAATTCAATTGCCTTTTCATAATAAGGAACCGCTTTTAATTCTTCACCCATAACATCAAAACTCCATGCACACTGGTAATTCATATAGGCATCGGTTGGAAAGCTTTGAACCAGCTCAGTTAGAATATGATTTGACTTCTCTAATTGCCCAGACTCTCTAAGTTTTATTGCGTGATTTAATTTCTCATTCATAGCGATCACCTCACATATGCAATTAATTAATTTGCCTGCATTTTCTCTGCTATTTCTTTTAATGCTAAAGCTCGATTCACAATAAATGCCTGCATGTATTTCTCTAGGAATAATCGATCGGCCAGTTTGCCTAATATGCCGAGTGGTGAAATGTATGCAAACTCATCCTTCATGACAGTCCCCGTTCCACGTTCTATAAATTCGTGTGTATGTTTAAACGAATGAAATGTGCCTTTTACCATTTCATCCGTAAATCGATATGGCTTTTCCATTTCAGTAATCTTCGCAGTCAACTTTTGTTTTATTCCTAAATGCACCGCTTCCCACGTAACGCTTTCACCCAACTCAATCAATCCTACAGTTATTCCACCAATTGCTCTTTCCTTTGTTTTTGATGTGGTTTCCATATGTACTTGAATGTTTCTAGCAAGATCAAAACAAACATGGGTAGGTGCTGCTATATAAATTTCGTGTTTTATTAATGGCATGTGGAATAAATCCCCCCTTTGAGGACAGAGCTCCTCACAATCTTCATATCACCCATTGCATTAAACTTTACTAGATTTAAGCCTTACTAATGGCATTTACTTTATTCAAAATTTCAGAAACGCAAATGGCTATACTAGCGTTCAACATCCCAAATATCGAAACAATACAAGCCTGCCCATCATATTCTCCAACAAAATTCATCACCATGAAGATTAAGCTACTCACAAAGACTATTTAACCGAAAGCTAGTAAAAACCGAACCATTAGTTAATCCTCCTTTTAATTTTAATGCTTCGAAAACTATTAACATTTACAAATCATCAAATGATTTCCGTCTGGGTCGGCAAAGTTAAAATAGTGGTTATGTTCAATTTCAGATAGTAAATCAATGTTCTTTTCCTTCATATACTTAAACGCTTCTTCAATATTCTCTGTGTTGAAATGAAACAACGGTGTTTTTATTACCTTATCTGGCGAATAAATTTTGCTGTCTAATACGATCCCCGTTCCATTCATGGGTATCACAAAAATATGTCCAAACTGGATGTTTCCGTTAGCTTGTATACCTAGAAGGTCACAATACCAGTCCCTCGCTTTATCAATTTCACTTACAGGAATGAAAACAGTTCCGATTTGATTTAATATTGGACTTTTCAAAAAAACTCCTCCTATTCTTTACCGTTGACCGTATTTTTTGCGATGAATATAAGTAGGAATACAATTACCCAAGGCAGTATAAATTCCGTAACCCATTGGAATCCATAGATAAATAAAAACCATAAATCGTTCTTTAAGTATCCTAGGGATGTAAAGATGATTAGAAAGACAAGCAATGACAATAAAAACAGCATGAAATATTTCATAGTAACCTCCAAAATTTCTATTCTTTAACCTCAACTACAAACGTGTATGAGACTTCACCTCTTACATGACCATTGGACCAATCTGCAATTACTTCATAAATGTATCGTCCTTTGGTTGATGGAGGAGAGAAGTTATTTACATTTAAAGGAATGTTATTAATCCTTCCTTTTTCATTCCATTGGTAAACGGATAACTCAGGATTATCCTCTACCTCTATAGTAATATTTGAACCTACTGTCATTGGGATAGCTGTTAGTTCCTCTGCAATTTGACCGGGTGAAGCCGCATCCGTAGTTACAATCTGTGTATCATTGCCACTTTTCTTCGTCCACCTATAACCACTTGGTTTCATATCGTATTCTTGATTGTTAATCAATACAACTCCAGTCATTTCAGGTGGGAATTCTT
>JBFIXW010000184.1:0-4039 GCA_041605715.1 Paenisporosarcina sp. | reverse complement strand
ATTGAATGGCTTAAAGTGGAATTACCTCAAAATGATCTGGATACATGGATTTTTGATTTCACTAATTTAGAAGGAGTTAATACTGATGAATTCAAAATTGGTGATAAAGTCCACGCAACGATTCAGGGGGATATCATTGGTACTAAACCAGGAAAAGCGGTTGTGAAGGAAATTAAGAAAATAAATTAACTCAATTTTAAGGTGGAGATTTTATGTTCTATCGCAGAAAATCTTATATTGTAAAAAGTGATTTTGTAGAAGTTTTCAATAAACATTTCAATGAAACAAATCTCCCAAATCAATTGAAACGAGGAGCAAAATTAGTGGGGAGATGGATGCATCAAAATGATGATCGACAGTATTATAATTAGTAAATAAATATTTGTGGATTAGTAATGGGAGGGGGAGTGATTCCAGTGAGATTATTTATAGTCATTTGTAATCTCTTTTTATCAAGTTTACTTTTAGTAGGGTGTAGTGAGGATAATACAATGGAATGGAAGCAGACACCAGCATTTATTTCCGATGATATGGACCTACATGGAACTAAGGGGAAGTTTGGTATTAGGAAAGTAAATGGTGAAGTCGTTGAACCTGAATTTCCTGTAGTTGGCCAAGGGAGACTATATCAACTTTATTTCTTGGATAGTACCAAAGATTTTAACGGAAAAACGTATAAAATGTTGGCAACTCATAAAGATTCTGAAGAGACCATTGAACTTTATGAAGATAATATTGTGAACAATCAAAGTGGAGCGAAATTTGGACTTGATAAGACAGGACTGTGGAAAATTGATATTCTCGTTGAAAACGAACGATTTACAAGTTTTGTTATTGAAGCAAAAACCAATGAGTAAATTGGAATAAATAGGTAATGAATATGTTATTGAAGATTTACTTTAAGGGAGGTAGTAGATATTAGAAAATTAGTAATTGGTACACTATTGATTTCGTTATTTTTTATTTCTGTCATGATTTACAATCACAAACAACAACCAACAATAAATGATGTCTTTGAAATTACAAAGAATTGGTCTCCAGGAACTGAAGAAGTTTATTTCGTCCGAAATATTGATGGGAAGTGGCTATCCATTTTTAGAAACCAAGATTCTTTAGTGATTGGAGAATTAAAGCGAAACTGGTTTGGATTATGGCAAATTCGAGATGATGTTGGCGAAAAAAGTCCGTTAGCTTCTACATATTATCCTCCGGGAAAAAATGACGAAATTACCTGGAGTATAGCGGAAAGAGAAGAAAATAAAATAGTGTATTATTTCGGACAATTAGTGAATCCAAAAATACATGAAGTCACGATTGAAACTAAAGGTAGTCCAGTTGAAGATGTCCCTATTATCACTTCAAATGGAAATCGATTTTTCTTTAAAAAGGTAAAAGATCAGTTAGTGTTCCCTGCAAATATTAAAGTGTTTTCTAAATCTGGAGAATTAATTTATTCAACTCTTCCAGAATAACTCTAGAACAAAATATGAACTAGCCAAGTAGAAAAATTGATTAACCCTATATTTGGGTCATTACTATCGGTATTTTTCAGTGGTAATGTTGGAACAGCACGAGATTCAGTTAGAAAGAGACATTTACATAAATCGTTGAGGTGATTAACTTGGATATGGACATAAAAATAGAACAGTTATTATCAGTTGAAGAGTATATAAATGAGCTATCAGAACTATTAATACATGTTGTTGAGGAAGGGGCATCTATCGGCTTTTTACCCCCAATGAGAAAAGAAGAAGCTCAAATTTACTGGCAATCTGCTTTTATCCCAGAAGTGATTGTACTGGCTGCAAAGTCAAATAATCAGATCGCTGGAAGTGTGCAGTTACATTTATCGACGAAGCAGAATGGAAACCATAGAGCAGAAATTGCAAAATTGATGACACATCCAAACTATCGATGTAAGGGTATCGGTCGTTTACTTATGCAAAAGGCTGAAGAGATGGCGATCAAAAATGAGAGAACGTTGTTAGTTCTTGATACAAGGGAAGGAGATCCTTCCAATAAGTTGTATACGTCATTAGGTTATATTCCAGTTGGTCGTATTCCTAATTATGCCAAATCAGCAAATGGAGAATTCGATGCTACCGTCTTCTACTATAAAACTTTAAATTTATCATAGTCATTTAAACTAACCAACTAGGTAAGTGGTAAAAGGTATTAGTCATCATTCATAAACTTTAGATTCATTAGACGATAAAAGGGAGTGTTTAAATGAGTGACTATCAACTGCTGAATAGTTTCAAAAGTGATCTTTACAATTATTCGTTGGAACAACTAAGTTATGTCTCGGAAGAAGGGGTTTGGTCTGTTGGACAGATGTATGATCATTTAATAGTTGTTGCCCATGAGTATCTTGATAATATGGAAACATGTGCTACTTTAAATGAGGAAAAAACTCTTGGGAAAACTCAGTTTGGTGAGCAATTATTTAGAAATGGTGGGTTTCCACCCATTAAAATAAGATTACCGGATGAACAAAATGCTCCTCCAAATAATTTAAACAGCAAAGAAGACCTTATTAGTAGGATGGATCTGTTAATTCTAAGAATGAGTCGTTGGGAATCGAAAGTGGAGTATATTAACCAAAATAGTAAAGTTGAACATGGCGGTTTCGGTTGGCTGAATGCTAAGAATTGGTATGATTTGGTTGGAATGCATTTTCGTCATCATCTGCGTCAAAAAGAGGAGTTGGAAAGATATATATTATAGGTGAATAAAACATGCTAAAAAGGTTCACTTCTGCAACTATGCTTGATCAATAATTAAAAATGCTTCCGTTAAAAATAATATATCGTTTAGAATTTGCTCCTTGATAATTAAGTTTGGGCATCTATAATAATCATCTACTAATCGATTCAGTTCGTGACTTATAAGAATCATAGTTAATAATACACCCCTCATAGTTCATTATACTTATATGTAGTATACACTGATTTAAAGTAATACGAATAGCCTAAATCATTTCTGTTTATACTATTCTGTCTTTTCAATAACCCATTGCATAGAAAAACAAGCCTATGGAGTGAAGTAATTTGTTTAATTTATTTCTAATAACACATGTGATTACTGGGCTTCTTTGTTTAATAAGTGGTGTCATTGCCATGTCTGCGAAAAAAAAGCGAGGAAAACATACGGTATCGGGTCAAATATATCATTGGTCGTATGTGTTAGTATTTTTAACCGCTATCGCTATGTCTATTATGCATTGGGAAAAAAGTTCTTATCTTTTTTACGTTGCTGTTTTTTCCTATGCTCTAGCGTTACTTGGTTATTTATCTGCAAAAATTAGATGGAAAAACTGGGTAGGTGCACACATTGGAGGAATGCTTGGTTCTTATATAGGCATAGTCACAGCAACAATTGTCGTAAATGTGGCTAATATGGCACTCTTAAATGATCTACCACCTCTTTTATTTTGGTTATTACCAACGATTATTGGAACACCATTTATATTTAAAGTAGGGAAAAAATATAGATTGCTTACTGCATCATCAAATTAGTTTTACAAACAACTAAGCGATTTGTATTCATTTAAGTTGGTGAAGTTAACATACAAAGTTAGTTAGAAGTGAATACGAAATACTAAGAAAGTAAAGGAGCTGTTCTGTTGAAATTGAAGCCTGGTATTTATGTTGGAATTTTACTGTTAATATCGTTAACAATCTTTATGATAGTAGTCTATTGGCTTAAAACAAATAACGTCTATACAGATATGTTGCTAACAATTGCAGTTGTTCATTTTGTTATGTCCTACCTTGTATCGATAGAGAGTAAAGATTGAGTTTATTCAACTACCGGGAAATTCCTTTATGACTAGCTTAGTTAGTTATGACTTTTTCTTATTGAGTGTCGATTTGCGTTAGTTTGTTAAGGAGTGATAGGGTGAAGAGTTTTATAATGTATAGAGAAAAGTTTTACCCTGATTTAAAATAAAAAATAGTACATCAAATGAAGAGGAAGTACCACTACTTTACAATCACTTTATTTAACTAACGACTGCAATGTAGTGGAAGATTGTTAT